>NZ_CP115160.1:0-300000 GCF_027594545.1 Algoriphagus sp. TR-M9
TCCCCTTTTGGCAAGAATGGAAGCTGGAAAGCCTGCAATACCTCATCTATGGTGGTATAGGTTGATTTGTAGATAGATCCCTCGTTAGGAACTCTCGTGAAATCAGCCGAAAGATCATCTTCTGTGAAGATCATCTTTTTGATGTCCTTTGTGGTCTGGCCTTCAGGTACATAGACCTGGCCCCACTGATCAACGATCTCTTGGATCTCTATTTCGGTAAATTCTCCCATCGCTTAGATATTTTGAATGTCCTTCATGGCCTTTTTGAAAACAGAGGACTCCTCTACTTTCTTTTCTTTACCACCCTTATCTGCTCCGATCTCAGGATCTGTGTCAGTGTTGGTGTCCTGGAACATTTCACCCGCTGCACCTCTGTACTTTTCAGCAAGGGCACAATAGGCTTCTTTGTCCTTTGTCTCTTTGGCCAGTGAGGCTTCCAGATCCGATTTGTCTTTCTTCAGCCCGGTGATCTCCGTGCCGAGTGCTTCTACCTGTGCTTCAAAGGCCTCTTTGTCCTTTGTAGCCTGGGCAAGCTCAGTCTCCAGCCTGGTACATTCAGCACTGAGCTTTTCCACATGATCAGCAGTCACTTCAGGAAGATCCTCTTCCTTGGTGTCTGCCAATCCGAAGAATGTCAGTGCAAAAGCCCAAGCCTTCTGAAATTTGATTTTCATTGGCGTGGTGTTATGTGATTTAAGTGATTGATACTTCTGTAGGAATCCCTCGAGCTTTTCGGGATGCTTGCCGAGCCATTCGGCGATTTTGGGATGTTCGTCGAGGAACTGTGTCGCGATCACGGCAAACTTGTCCGGATTAGCAATAGCAGAAAAGAGTTTGTCCGTAGCAGCTCCTTCATCTACCAGGTCATTGCCCCAGAGTTCTTTGAGCTCTACATAGACTGGTTCATTAGGATTGTATTCGTAATCCTTAGAAGTTGATTTCCATCGGTTTCTGGAATGAGACCAGTCTGGTTCAACCTCGAAAGCTTTCCCGTCAGGACCATATTGATAATTGTGATCTACTGTGAAAACAATGCTGGTCATGATCGCATGGGGATCTTCCTCTGCCATGGAAAGAATCCAGTCACCGGCTCCCGGATGGGTAGGGCTGAGATTGGCGGATTTATAGACGTGTAGATCTGCTACCATCTTATCGTCTACCACTTTGAAATTGTGGTAGCGTCCGACTTCTGTTCCCAGGGCATCATTGCTCATGGCGGGATGACCAAACCGGCACTTCATCCCTACTTTGGTATGGTGCTTTACAGCGTAGGCGATACCGGCATCAATGAAAGACTGCTCGAGGTGCACCCCATGCCCTTTGGCTTCCCCTACCTGGCAAAGAATCACATCGTGAATGATGCGTGCCTCCTGGTCCACATTGGCACCAGCTGCTACGGAAGCGGCCAGGGAAATGCGTTCGGATTTGAAGAGTTTGGATGTGGTAGGTTTAGGCATTGTGTGCGGTGATCTCTACACAATGATATCCTATCACCTTGCGGTGGGCTTGTACAGGCTATTCTGTCAGAATGAGCCGTTTTCTAGGGTATTGGCTGATTCCTGAGATCCTAATACCATGGGATTTGCCATCTGTGGGGTTTTCTCCGGAACTGAATTCTTCGAGGAACAGTCCAGGATTTTCCTGATCAAACATCAGCCAATATCTACCATCCATATCCTGGATAATCAGAAATATTTCCTGACCATCATAAGTGTGAATGAAGGTTTGGGTAGCTTCATTGTCGGTAAGGATGGCCGTGGAAGCTGTTTTGGTGTAAGTAGTTCCCTGGTCACTGGGTTGGCTGGACTGAGTGTAGAGCGCCCGGTAGGGGAAGATTTCCAGTGGATCCAGATTGCCCAGCTGGGCAAGGGTGATGGATGCAGTGGCATCGGATAACTGTGGCCAGGTGCCGGCAAGGGATTTCAATCCTATCCACGCGGCGCGGATTCCTCCTATATTATCTGCGAAATCTCTCATACCCACAAAGGTATTCGGCTTCTTTTCTTGTTTGTGGCCATAAATCGCCTCCAATCCTTATAGGCGGAGTCCAGTTTGATTTCTTCCTCCAGGATATCATAAAGCTCCAGAAATTCCAGTACTGCTGTACGTGCAGCCCTGCCTGCATTCACCTGTCCCAGCACATAGGTATTCATTTTTTCCCGAAACTGCTTATCTATGCTCCGGATGATCGCATAGGCTTTGAAGGGATTCATATCCAGTCCTTCGATGGTGATCCTACGGCTGCCCTCCTGAGGTTCCATCCATTTTTTGCACCGCTGATAGTTCGTGGGGCTGATGATATGGTAATGCTTTCCCAGATAGAGCTTGTCTCGGTAGTCGTAATCGCGTAGTAGAATCTTGAATACGTGGACTGGGGCATAGATATGGACTTGCTTGATCATAATCCAATATAGATAGCAGGAGCCCTCAGGAGCTGGACAAATGTATGAGGACATTTACAGCGATTTTTCTTGGATTTTTGGTGCCAGATGAATAGCTCTAGAAGTGACTGTCAAAGATACTTTTTTCACTTTTTTTCAAATTTTCAGCGATATAGCCCACCCACAAAATAAGCTTCGTACGCTCGTACCTGTCGTACACGATCTTTCTTTGCCTTACGTGATCTGACGTAGTAGCCAGTCAGTATATATCTAATTAACTGATTTTTAATAAATTAACTTACGTACGATACGTACGATCGTGTAAGTGCTATTTTTCGGATGTAATGGAAAAGTGAATCAAATTCAATAAATTGGGTGAAAAATAAATGGAGGAATTTTTTACCGATATCAATTCAATCCCGAGATGGATTCTATTAATCACTGGATTTATACCACTTATTCTGAAATTGAGAAGTCACTTTTCCAAATCTCGAGAAAGGCAAATAATTAAACAGGATCTGGAGATATTAGAACTCGCAAAAAAAACTGGGTTGGAAAGTAAAGTGCTTGAGGACTCGCTTAGAGATAAATTATTAATTGATGATAGTGGTGAATCTAAAATTTTCGGGTTTTTAACCGGTTTCTTTGTTTTTATTTTTTTTGGATTCTGGAGTATAAGTGTTTATGAAGATTATAATGGGTTCTCAGCTTGGATGGGTTTTCCAATTTTCATGAGTTTGGTTGGAATTTCAATGCTCTTTGATGAGAGTACTAGAAAAAATAAAGAAGAGGTATTCTTAAAAATTGAGTTAAGTGATAGGAGAAATTTTCAGTTCGCATTTGTCATCTTTCTGTTCACTTTTATAGTTGGAGGTTTGATTTATCTTAGAGATGATGAGATTAATTTTTGGGTGATCTTAAACTTCTTTTTTTTAATGATTTCAATTAGATCAATTTTGAAGTGCTTAACTATTAATAGTAAATAAAAAAAGCCAATAGAGAATCTGGGTTTTTGCTAAAAAAAGAACTAATATTAAATTTTGTAGTCGCAATAAATAATTCACGGCTGCAAACTGTCGATTAGCTTAAGGCTAATTCTTCACCCAGCCTCGATCTAGATGTTTGCTAAAAAAGTAAAGAGATATGCTAAAATATTACGTCTACATTTCCGACACAAAGGTCAATATGCTCTATTCACAGATTCCTGCAAAGTTTCTTGAGAAAGTTCAGGGTGATGTTAGACTTAATTTTGGCTTTTTGTCAGGTACATTAAAAAAGGAAAAAAAATCAGAGGAAAATGATGTAATTAAAAAACTGGGTTCTGTCAATAATTATATCCTTCAACACGAGTCTGTTGGAACAGTTGAAAATCCTCTTAATTATATTTCTGGTCGTTTGCGATTAAAGTATGGAATAGTATCGGAATATGCCTCTGATATCGCTTTTTTTGGAGGAGAGATTAATGGTAAATTGATAGGTCTTATAGGTGCTACCAGAAGCCTTCTTGGAGAACCAAAAAATAGTGAATCAAACCATGCTCCCTATTACTACACATTAGAATTTTTAAATGGTTTAATCAAAATGAATGAGAAGTCAGGAGAATCTCCTCCATTTTATAATTATGATGAAGCTATAAAAATTGCTATTGAAACGATTAATGACAGCCCTCATTCACTTGAATTTTTAGCAAAAGTTCTTCATCACGACGAAAATTTTGTCCTAGCAACACCGATTTATGTATCAATTAGTGAATAGTAAAAGTATGCTCGTTTACCTTTAAAGATTTTATGTTGTGGCCTAATAGCATTATTAGTGCGTAGGCTTCCAATTTTTGATTTTCCATTTTGTTTTATGTGAAAGGTTAGTTTGACTCTGCAGTTAATTTTTCCTTCGGGATCCAGATGTTCCCGTGGCTGATCTCATCTTCCAGCCACTTCAGGTTGGTCTCCCGGGTGATCACCCGGAGATTGAGATATCCGTTCCGGAGCCGGTGGAAATAGGGTAGATGTACCCTGAGGATTTTCTCGTGGTGAAAGTCCTCCAGGGATTTAGCTGGCTTAGTTGTGACGGTTATGTTCATAGGCTGCTATTTCTTCTTTCATACTCGGATAGGGATTGTCTGTATCCTGTGGAAATGACTCCTCTTGGCCACATGGAAGTTTTACACCGATCTGGCTGTAGCGGAATACCAGGGCGGAGCTGTTACTCCCCCAGTTTCCCTGACCGGCAAAGCGCTTATTATCCTTGGTCTCTATATAGGCAGGGCAGACTGATTTGTCCTTGAGCTTGCCCAGCAGGGTATTGTAGGGCACGCCTGGCTTGCGGTGTACTTCGAAGTGCGCTTTGTTGTACAGCGTCCACAATTGTTTGAATCTGATATAGATTTCCTCTCCCTCGATGGAGTATTCCGATCCGTGCTTGGCCAGGTTGACTTTTGGATTGGTCATGTAGAGTACCATATCCCAGAAGTTCTGTACTACTCCTCCGGTATCGCGCTTCTCGGCGTGGATGGCGATGGTGTCCTGGAGGAATGACACCAGCTCAGCATAGCTAAAGGTAAACTGTAGTTTCTCCCGTAGGATGTGGTAGGTGGTAAGTAGTACGGAGTAATTCTCTGCCATCCTGGAAGGCACGCGGATGTTCTTTGCCTTGAGGGCATTATTGAATTCACCATAGATCCGGCGGTAGTGCAGCGGAAAATCACGGTCCACGTCTTCCCGGTACTGGATTAGCTGGCCGGTGATGTTGGTGATACCTTCCATATTCAGCAGGTTCAGCTTATCGAAGTGCTCTACTACAGAATCCTCTCGGATGTTCACATTGTAGTCCATCAGGATCAGTCGCTGGAGAAAGGGATCATCCGTGGGATAAAAGTTGCCGGTCACACAGACTGCAGATTCTACGGGCACGGATTCAGTGCCGTACTTTGATTTGATATCGGATCGTTCGTACCCAAAGCGATCGTAAAACCCGGACAGGGTTTTGTCCACACTGATATCTATAGTGTCGGTGTATTCCTCGAAGCAGATCAGGGCATTCACGAACTGGGCAAGTTTCCGGATCTTGGCTTTGTCGGTGTTGGCTTTCTCCGTAAGCTTGATCGGTGCCTGAGGTACACCAAAGAGCATCTGGATATACTGGATCATCGTGGACTTACCGGATCCACCTTCGCCATAGAGAAAAACCAGGGGAAAGTTGTTCTTGTGCTTGAAGATGATGTCGGAAAAGACCGTGGCCAGTCCGAATATCAGCATCACCTGGCCCACATTCCCAAATGCTCCGCAGTAGTGTTTGCACCATTCCTGGAAGGTCACCGAGCTGTGCCTGTAGAAAAATTTCTTTTCGTTCAGGAAGCTGTAACGGTTTGTCTTGGGGTGAAAAGGAATGAAGTAATTCTTATCCTTATAGGTGAGCATCCCATGCTCATCCACCGGTATGAATACCGAATTATACACGCCATTGCAAAAGGCAAAGAACCCGTCGTCATGCCATCCCAGGGTTTCCAGCTGCTCGGCTGTTTTTTCCTCCTCATAGAGCTTAGATTTGACGCGCATGAAGTCTTCCGGTTTGCCGTAGAACATGAAGTTGCCCAGGCCTTCCGTGACTTTCTTGAAGCGTCCCAGTTCGCTGAGCTCGTCAGTACTGATGTCCTTGGATTTGACTCTGCCATGCTCGTTGGTGAAGTTTATTACCCGGCGCTGATCTTTATCCGTCTCGATGTGGTAGAGTACCTCGAGGACAAAGTTTGTACGCTGATTCAGATAGACTACATCCCCAAGGCCTTCGGTAAACCAATAGCTGTTTTTGTACTTGATAAATCCCCAGTCCCGGAGATCCTTTTCCATCTGCTCATCCACATCCTCGGTGATCTCATAGCGGGCGCCTCGGTAGGGAGTGGCCATGTACATGGTTTCGGATCCGTCCCGGTCGGCACGATAGCCAAGCTCTCCCAGCAGGAGAAGCAGCTTCTTTCCGTTCTTACGCTTGATGTCAGTGAGTGCCCGGTTGATTTTCTTGGTCAGTAGTTCTTCATCCAGCTCATCACTGAGGGCACCGATCTTTAGGTACATGTCCTTGCCTGCTTCGCCAAAGAAGGCAAACTCATGCGCCATGGCCATGCTGTTCTGCTTATTGATCAGGATGTATTCATCCAGGATCAGTTGATTGCAGGCTTCATGGATCTTTTTCCACTGCCGGGCCTTGAGTTTGTCCCAGGTTTTGGGGGTAGTCTCATCAACATCCTTTAGGTGCGGCTTTTCCTCGATGATCTCACCAGAATCCAAATCGATGCTGGTGAGATCATCTACCTTTTCCATATTTTTTCTACTAAGCTTCATGGCTTTCGCGGATTAGGTCAGTGAGGTTTTTACTTAACTGGAGGGAATGTGAGCTGCTGAAAAACCGGTCCCTTTCTTCTTTTGATTCCATGAGATGGGAGGACACTTCCTTTTGAAGTACATAGAGTTCAATAGAAGCAGAAGCATTGTCAAAAAGCAAAGCCTGGATGAACTCGTCAGCGAAATTTGCCAGCTCTATAATGCGGTCGATCTGGTCTGATTTTTTTTGGATAAAGTCTTCATTGATATTTCGTTTTTTCATGCTCTCCAGTTCTGACTCCAAATCCTGCACGAGGGTCATAAGTTTGGTTTGCTGGCGAACCCAGGCTATGCGTTTCTTTTTGATGATTTCTTGATCGATCATATTCAGTGTTTTGCTTCTGCAGAGAAACTAAGCTCCGCAATGACTTTGAAATGGACTGGTACATCTGGCTGATGCCCCGGTCGTGAGTGGAAAAATTCAGTGCCATCTCGTCACAGAATTGGATCTGTGCGCTGAGCTGGTCGGATTGGTCAAGTAATTCAGGGATGCTGCTCATGGCTCCAGTCCCAGCTCTAGGAGTTCCCGGTTGATCTCTGACAGCTTATCTGTGATGTGATCACGGATTACGCCGACGAGCTTAAGGAGTAAAGTTTCGTCCAGATTGATGGATTTGATATTCTTAAGTTTTAATTCAGGGGCATCAATCTTGATCATTCCAGCATCCCGGAGGCGGCTGAATATCATGTGTTCAAATCCTTCATTTGCCTGTGGTTTTTTTTCCTTATTCAAGGAAATTTTCTCAAACTCTAAACTGGCGACGGCATCTTTTGCGATGACCATAAGAATGTGCTGGTTGATCATAGACAGATCTTCCATCAGGGAATTTCGCCGCTCTACGAGTGCTCTTACTTTGGTTAATTCTTGGTGGGTCATGAGAATAGCCTGGTTTGTGATTTTTCCTTCCGGATCTCGCACTGGTACCAGTGCGGATGATCCTTGTATTTGATCAGTAGTACATTCCACTCTGCAGAGCGGACCTTATGCAGCTTGATGATCAGTTTGCTGTCATCAAGGCCATTTTTGCCAACCAATGTTCTGGACTCTGCCAGTACCTGATCGGCCATAGTCTGGAGATTGCCACCCGCGGATCCCAGCGCCTGCCGTACGATCTCGTCGAGTCGCTGCAGGGCTGGGAGGGGAGGGCAGTCAAGGGTGTATAGCAACTTCAGCATCACTTTCTAAGCTTTTGAGTTCATTTTCAGCTTGGGTTTTCCAGGCTTGGATCTGCTCCCTTTCCTCCGACTTGAGATCATGGATGCAGGTGAGCATATTATGGTACTGCTGTGCCAAGTCCCGGAGACGGAATGCGTGCATGGCAGGGGTTTCTATGATTTCTTGTTCTTCCATTGGTCATGTGCTTGGTGGATCACCAAGGCCAATATGCTGAGGCTCGTGATCCAGGTGAGGATATCGTTCATGGTTTGTATTTGGATGGGTCTGGATATTTGTCACCGACTTGGAACTGGTGCTGAGGGCAATAGAACCAGTTTGATCCTTGGGCCCCTTTGTCCTTGTTGATTACCTGAAAGGCGATCAACACATTGTCACCGTCCACGGATATCACAGTACCGATAGCCGTGGTGACCGGTGGCTGTTTGGCTGTCCTGCAGCTGAAGCACAAGAAAGCCAGGAGCAATAGCCCCCATCCGATGAGGTGGTATGGGACTTTATATTTAGCCATAAGTCACCTCCTCTTTGCTAGTGAGATTGATTCCCATATCCTTCATAGTGGCCTCTGGGTTCTCATTAAGAATGTCGATCATCCTATCAACTATCGTCGCTAGAGGCATGAAGATGGTTTTAATCGGAGCATTGATTGTTCCTGTGGCTTTCAGTGTGGATGAATCTTCATCTTCCTGGTAGATCTGAATTTCGATTATTGGTTTTTGGTCAGGCATTTTGATGTTAATTTTTGATGAGGTAATAGATGAATTTGAGGGTGTAGAATGCTGATTTAAGCATGTGGTGCCTCCTCCCTTCTATATTTGATTACAAATTCTTTAAAGGGTGTTTTTACCCCGGACTCCGTACACTGTATCATCCACTCGTTGCCTAGCTTTTTGCGAAGCTCAGGGGAGATGGATTTGATTATTTGGGCTGTGAGAATTTCTTCCATTGCCTGGTTAAGGGACTTGGTTCTATTCTCTAGTTTCCTGAATGTCATCCAGAGCATGACCAGAATTGCAGAATATGTGATCCAGATTGCGGTAAGCTGTAATTCAAGCATGGTTCACCTCCCATCTGATAGGTAAGAATCCTACGCCGAACTTGCGGTTCATGCGCTTGGTTCTGCGGTTGCGTTTCCTCACAGTGTTCTTTCGCTGGATCTTGCGCTTATTGTATTTCGGCTTGCCGAATAACCCGGCTGTGGCCGATGTGATTTGCTCAGTTGAGGAAGCGGGGAGGCATGCCCCGGTGGTCACGGGACTTTCTGTTGAGAACGGGGCTGTCATGGCAGTCAGGGCGGTAATGAGAATCAGGTTTTTCATTATGAAGTTGTTTAAGTAGATATTGGATTATTAGCAGTAGTGTGCAGATCATCACCAGCAGTGCGATGATGACCCAGTGATTAGGAGACAAGGGCGACCTCCTTTCTTGGCTTGATGAAAGTGACCGGGCTGGATTCGTTTACCTGGATCCAGATGCCTTTATCACCTAGCGGAGACACCTCAAGGTTTTTGATCCGGATCTGGTTGGTGTCCCAGATATCGAGAATGGTATGAATAGTTCGCTCCACGAGTGGGAATTCTATTTTGTCCAGATCAGTGAGGTGCAGTTCCTGTTCATACATGATGCGGAGTAGCATAGAGATCAGCTGATTGTTGATTTCAGTAGCAGTCATTTTCATAGTCTAGATCAAATAGGGTTTCGCCTTTCCTCCGGATTTTGCGGCGGAGTGTCCGCAGGTATTCTTGTTTTTGCTTTCTGGACATCTGAAGGAAGGTGTCCGGTACAGCCAGCATCAGCATGAAGCTGGCTAGCATGGCGACGGCTAGGGATTGGATTCCCTGGTGTCTGAGGATAGTTTGGATTGACATATGGCTGGTAGGATTAGGTGGGTGCAGAGTTCATCTTCCATCATGGAGAGCTCCATGCGTAGGTTGATCAGCTCGAAGGCTGGCTCTATCCGGTCGAGAGGCTCGGTGATCAGATCAAATCTGCTTGACTTTACTTTGATTAATTGTCTCCAGGCGATACAGAGCTGGATAAGATGCTGGATGGATCCCATGGTTTGATGAGGTTTATAAATCCGTGAATCAGTGGGTAATCGGTCAGTTCATCCGGTAGATACCGGCTCTTGATATCAGCGGCATAGCTGGCATCAAGTGGGCGCTGGATGAGCTTGAACTCATCCTTTTTATGAGTGATCATCAGGGCACGGTGGCCGATGGTGATGCAGTATTTGTCAGGGTCCCGGCGGCTTTTCCAGAAGAGCATTTTTAGATTGGTATTGGTGGATTAGGTCTAGGATTTTTTGTCGGAGTTTCTGGAACCTGCTGGATTCGGAAGGGATGAGCAGTAGAATGTCATCCATCAGCTGCCGGATGCAGTTGATCTGTTTAGGCTTGGGCACGGTGCTGAAGTACCCAGCCACAGTGATGATGTGCTCGGCGGCTTTCTCCTCTGCCATAGTGCAGCAGTTGGCATGGCGCAGCTGGCTCAGTCTGCTCTTGGCAAATCGGATCAGTATATCAGGCACCCGCTCCATGGCTCAGGCAGTTTGGAAATTGTGCTTGGCCAGTACCGACTTGTCGGGAGCTTTTGGAAAGAGATCCTCGATCTCCACTCCGAGAAATCTGGCGATTATAGGTAGCTGGAAGAATTCCGGGTCTTTCTTGTTTGCCACCAACTTGTTCCAGGTTTGAGTCTTGATCTTGAGCTCTTCAAGTATCTGCTCAGCCGGTATCATTTCTTCGATCCCTCTTTCTTTGAGTATTTCGGCGATTCTGTTCATGAATGATTCAAATGAATGTTTATGTTGACACAATCATAAATGTTTATGATTTTAAAAACAATAAAAACATTCATTTTTTTCTAAAAAAGTCCATTAAAATGAACAAAAACGCCTCGTTTTTCGAATAAAAGAGAGTGTATTTTTTTGACCTTTGTTATAACTTCTACTCATAAATATTCACTGGCTGAATGATAAAATTGAAAACTGGGCCTCTTTTAGAGAAGGTTTGTCGAGAACTTGGATTAAAAAACACGGATGTTGCTGAAATGATCAGCAGGACTCCGAGTAACGTGGGCCGCATTTTCAAACAGGATAATGTGAATACAGATACAATCGATCTTTTGACCGAAAAGCTAGGGGTAAATCTGTACCGTTATATAGCCGATCAGTGGGATAAAATGGCCGGTGATGAAAAGCTGGAGGGTTTTGATCAGCCAAAAGGAGAATACTTCCAGCATAAGGCCATACATACTGAAGAGGCTAGGAAGCCAAAGATTTCTCTCCTCATAGAAATCGATCAGGATAAGCAAAATGAAGTGATTAAACTTTTGAATCTCTAGCGGAAAACTGCTACAAAACCGCTACACATCAGCTATGAACCCCCTCTAATTAGAGCGTATGGATATATTTGACACATTGCTACAAATCATCGAATTAATGCAAAAACAGCTTCTAGAGTGCCTAGAGGCTGTTTTTTTGGAATATAGTAGCGAGTCCTTCTCCTACAGCAGGTTATTTTGGGTTTATTGTTAATTGACTAAAACCATGAAATTTTGTTTCATGGTTTTTTTTATGCCCAAATTTTCCAGTTTTTATCAATGCTAAAATTTTGGGGTTGATAAGCTTTGCCCTATAAGATTCTGTGAAAGGAAAGAAATGCCTGTTATTAAATCCTTAATGAGTACGGTGATTTTTGCCTCATTATTTTCAATGTTTTACTTAATCACTTTAATAATTATAAATACTGTAAAAAAGTAAATTATTTGTTATCAAAATTTTAATAAATGAAGGGTATCCCTAATTTTGACCTATCAAAATATTAAACTGTCCAGAGGAATAGCAGCAGGTAGTCGGTGTCAGAAGCTCTCAAACCAATTCTGCTTTTACCTGCAAATTCCGAAGGACTGTTTTCTCAGCATGGCATAAGGCCATTTATTATACAACTTGTAGGATGTTGAAATTGGCAGACAAGCCCTCCTGTCTCGGGGGTGGGGAACTGAGTAAAAAGCGTAATTCAACCGGACTACTGCCTAACTGCCCCGTGGAGGTTCGAATCCTTCTCCTACAGCATCAAAAGCAGCACGTGAGTGCTGCTTTTTTCGTTATTATTGGCCCTAATTGTCTATTTTAGCTTAAAATCCAGACTGAATGGCTGAAGAGAAGAGAACCAAAAATTCCAAACACCCCTTTCGAAAAAAGGTGGTCCGTGGCCTTATGCTTGGTGTTTTGGCTGTACTCTTTCTGGAATTTGTAGTTTATTTTGGGGCTAACTTTCTGCTGGCCAGCTGGGTGAGGACTAAGATAAACGAAGCCTCAAAGGATATCTACGATGTGGACTTTAACCAAGTGCGGTTTTCGCTTTTCCGGCGGGGAGTTTTTCTGGATGGGATAGTCATGAAGCCGGTGGAGGGGCTTTCTTCTGATCAAGACCGAACCCTTTTTGACATTTCACTTGATCAACTTGGCTTCAAAAACCTTTGGTTTGATTTTTCGGAAGAGGTACTTTATGTGGGTAATGTGGAGTTTGATAACCCTTCTATCAACATGATTTTGCCCGACTTGCCAGATTCGGTTTTGGAAAATAGGCCGAAGCGTGATCTGTCCCAGGTAAAGGAACTGGAGGAAGAACTACAGAAGATAATTTCCCGAGCAAATTTTACAGGAGTTTATATCAATGAAGTCCTGATTGATAATGCAGATTTGTTCTTTCTCAATTTTCTAAGCCATAATTCCCTCAAGGCTGAAAATACCAAGCTGGTAATCAAGGATATCAACTGGACTACCAGTCAGGACTGGGAGACTCCTTTCAATGCAAGAGGATTTGAATTCAATCTGGAAAGGGTGGATTTTCCGCTGCCAGATGGAGTGCATGCTATACATTCTGACAAGGTTTATATCAGTTCGCTGGAGAATATCATAGACCTGGAGGGGTTTCAGCTTTACCCGGATAAAAGCCAGCCCAGCAAAGCCTATTACTCACTTGCCCTCAAAGATCTCCGGGTGGGGAATGTAGACTTAAATAAGGCTTTTATGTCCTCGGATGTGCTTATAGACGAGATCGTGTTGAACCAGCCGGATTTCAAAGTGGAGAAAACGGAAGCTGGGATTCGCGATAGCACAGCTACAGGAGACCTGAATGAGATGATTCAGGGGATTTTGAAATCATTTGAAGTCAAAGAACTTTCGATAAATGCCGGGAAATTCGTCTCTGCCAATAGCGCAGATAGCTTGAAAAACCGTATTGACATCAAAAAATTTGATTTCAAAATGATTGAGTTTTATCTAGGTCAGGACGAGTCAAAACGAAGTAATCAGTTCTTTTATGGTCAGGATGCATCTATGGAAATACAAAATGCTGATTTGTATCTCTCAGATGGTATCCATGTAATCTCTGGTGAGAAAGTGAGCCTGTCTTCATTCAAAGATGAACTTTTGATTGAAAATGTAAATATGGCTCCCCGAGAAGGGATCTTAGCACAGGTGGAGCCGGACAATATCCTTCGGGTTTCTCTTCCTATGCTGGTACTGAATGAAGCTAACCTGAAAAAACTATACAATCAGGGTGTATTTGATGTGCAGGAAATGCTGGTACAGTCCCCAAAACTGGAAATGACAGAACTGAAAAGTTCAGGTAACTCAAGTCAGAATAAGCTGCAGGCAGTATTGGAAGGCTACCTGGATGAGATTGCGATACAGACAGTGCGGCTTGAAGAGGGAGAAATTCAATTTACCAACGATCAGGGTGAGCGAAGTGATGATATTGGATTTGAGAAGTTTAGTCTTTTACTGGAAAATGTCTCCATTTATCCTAATGTCAAAACTACCCTGAGTGAGCGCTTCCTGGCAGATGAAATGGTGCTCAGCCTGGATAAGTACAGGCTGAAGCTCCGGGACAATCTACATGAATTTATGGCAGATAGAATCGTGATTGATTCTAAAAATTCAAGAGTGCTGATCAATGACTTTGTGCTGCGGCCAGAAAATCCTGATTCTATCCAATACTCGCTGGATACCTATGGGAAATCAGTGGTGTTGAATGTGGAAATACCCGAATTTCGGATTGAGGGCATAGACCTAATGGCTGCTTATATGGATAATAAGCTATTGATCAATCAGGTGACTGTGCCGGCTCCCAAGGCCAATTATACCCGATATAGGAAAAACAACCGCAGCAAGTCCGCGACTCATGTGGAGTCATCCGGAGAAATCAAGGATCTGCTCACTGCTTATTTTTCTTACATTCAGATCGACTCGGTAAGTTTTAGTGATGGAGCTATCAGCTATACCAACTATTCTGGGCCGAAGGAAATTACTTTCAGTGAAGATAGTCTTACCTTGAATTTGAAAGGTTTTTTTCTGGCAGAGAATGTCCAAAGAACCCAGGCAGGCACCTTTTTCTCAGACGAAATTGACTTGATTTTGGCACAGTATAATTTCAGTGTAGCAGGGGGAAGCTATAATGTGGACACTGATGGGATAAGGTACAATTCTAAATCCCAATCCATTCACCTTGATAACATAACCCTGAGTCCAAGTGCCAGTCTGAAGAGTAAGATCGGACTTTCGCTCAGTCTGCCCAGCGTGGCTTTAGAAGGGGTGGATATTGAGTCTTTTTTATTTGAAAACAAACTTGAACTGGACAAGCTCCTAGTAGAGGGAAGTAGTATAGGGCTGGAAATCAGGCCAGAGTTTGAACAGGTAGCAGAAAGAAAAAAGTCGAAAATCCTAGAAGGTAATGCTTTGCCAAAGGCAATAGAACGTATTGCGATAGATACCATTGAGTCAAGTAACTCCAGTCTTAGTCTCAATTATAAGGTAGGAGATGACGATTTTGAATCCATACAGACAGATTTTGACCTGGCGATTACCGGATTTGACCTGGACTCCACCGCCAACGCACGAGAGGATATCGCAGGACTCTTTGATCAGATTAGCCTGAGCCTTCAGGATTTTTCTTATGCCCTGCCAGACAGCGTACATGTGCTTAAGTTTTCTAGCCTATATGTGGATAATACCGCCGAGGAAACGGTATTTTCTGAGGTGGAGGTAGTTCCGAGAAATACTACGGGTCAGCTGGGAAAGCCGGTTTTCTCTGGTAGCATAGACCAACTGGGGGTGCGAAACAATACCATTCAGAATATACAGCAAACCGGCAAAGTGGACTTTTCAGGAATTAGGCTGACTAATCCAAAAATAGAGGTTTACCTGCCTCAGGAGGGCGAAATTTCTGAAAAGGTGAAAAAAGCAAAACCTGAAGTTAAAAGCGAAACAGGCTTGATTGAGGCCGTGCTACTTCAGGACCTTTTGGTTCAAAATGGGTCGATCTCCGTCCGGACTAAGGAAGGAGCTCAAATCCCAAAGTTGAATTTTAATCATGTGAATTTTGGACTGCAGGATCTGAATCTGAATGTACTGGATATGGAACAGGAAGTAGGTCCGGAATTTTTGATAGATAAGGATTTGAATCTTTCTGTGTCCAATTATCATATTTTGACCAGTGACAGTATGAATCGCATCAGGGTAGGTAAGATAGTTTACTTGGATAAAAACCTGATTCTGGATAGCATTTCTGTAGAGCCTGCAATGGGAAGATATGAGTTTTTGCGTAAAAAGGGGTACCAAGACAATGCCATTGACGCATTTGTGAGTAGAGCTACCGTGGAGGGAATCAACTTTGATGAATATTTTGAGAATCAAAACCTGAGAGCTTCTGCGCTACGGATTGATGGCTTGCAAATGGATGTTTTCAGGGATAAACGAATTCCTTTGAAGGAAGGAATAGTCAAGCCTATGCCGCAGGAATTATTGGAAAAGGCATTTTTTGATGTGACTATAGATTCCTTGTTAGTGAATGGAAGTAAAATCCGATATCAGGAATTTGGCCCCAAATCCATGATTCCCGGGTCCATCTATTTTGGAAATGTTAGTGCCAGTTTAGTTCCGTTTGTCATGCGCAAGGCGGGGGAAGATTATCCTGTGGATTTTAGCACCTTACAGGCTGATGCAGCTATTATGGGAGAAGGAGCGATAAGCCTGAATGCTAAGATGTACTCTGATGATCCTTATCCTATGGATGTGCATGCTACTCTTGGGGAGTTTGATCTCCGGAAAATCAATAATATGGTAAGCCATGGGGCATTTATCAGAATCCTCGAGGGGAAAGTGACCGATGGGGAGTGGAAATTCAGAATCAATAAAGAGGAAGCTTGGGGGGAGATGAACTTTCGTTATGAGGATCTTAAAGTAGAATTTCTGGATTCCCTGACCTTAGAGCGGGGGAGAGGAAAGCTAGGTCTTTTGACCTTTTTGGCAAATACCATTACCAAAAAGAGCAATCCCAGGAAGCTGTTTAATCGCAGGGTAATATCTGACATTTACTATGAGCGAGACGAAAGCAAGTTTATTTTCGCAGGTTGGTGGAGAGCTACCTTTAGCGGAATCAAAGGAGCGCTAGGCTTAGGCCAGGCCAAAATGCCTAAGCGGAAAGAAGAGGAGGAGTGATAGTTTTTAGTGGGAAGTCGCAGTTTACAAAGCCTGATTGGTAATAAGAACTTTCTCAATCATAATAAGTGAGCGTAGTTGGGTTGATATTATTTTCTTTTCACAGTAAGATGGTTTTTCTCACATGTTTCATTCGTTGAAAAGCAAAAAGCCCTTTGGAATCCAATTCCTAAGGGCTTTAATAAAATATATCAAATGAATTATCTTCTTAAGATTTTGAGTTGCTCGGTATGCTTACCCCAGGTCAACTGAACAATATGAATTCCTGGAGCAGCCTGCTCTAGATAATTATTAACAGCAATGCTCACCTCCTCTATTGATCTTACCGAATAGGTTTCAAAGGTACCTATTACATCAGCTATTTTGACAAAGATTGGTTCATCTCTATAGCTGCTTCTATCCAAAAGATCTACGGTCACGTATGTTCCTGGACTACTAGGGTTAGGGTAAACTATCCAAGACGTTTGGCCCTTGAGCCCTTTTACCTGAATAGATCTAGTGACACTGTAACTAAAAGACTCATCTGTATCAATTTGCTTCAATCGATATAAGATATTACCTCCTGAGGCTGGTAGTTCTAAGTCCTCAAAGCTGTAGTAAGTAGGCGAGTCAGAATATCCTTGACCTTTAACTTCTCCAATTTTAGTCCAAGAAGATAAATCACTAGCTAAAGCTCTTTCTATTTCAAAGCGATCATTTCCCCATTCTTGGGAAGTAGCCCAAGTGAGTTCTCCACTACGGCTTTCAAGGTTGTATTCAGCATTGAAGTAGAGGTAGGATACTTCGAGGATGCGGTAGTTGAAGTAAGTAATGTAAACTACTCCTTGACCACCGGAACCGCCGCCCAAATTTCCTGCCCCTCCTCCTGATCCAGTATAATCAGTACCATTACCACCGATGGAATTCGGTCCTGCATTGCCTCCTAAAACTACTCCATTTACTTCGCCTCCAGAGCCTTCAATTTTTCCGCCATTGTTGTTGCTGTTATCATTGAAACCAATGCCACCACCTCCAGCACCATAGCCATAGGTATTTCCATTTATCAAGAATGTTGAGCCCTCTCCTCCCTCTCCTCCTTGTGAATTACCTACTCCAGATCCAGTTCCAGCTGTACCAGCAACACCGGCACCGCCACCGCCGCCGCCAGCACTAGAACCACCGCCTCCTTTTTTAGCTGAACCACCATTTCCTCCGCTATTACCCTGCCCAGCTTCTCCTTCTCCTCCCGATCCTGCATTATCTGAGCTTCCATAAGCGCCTCCACCGCCAGAGGCTCCATCTAGACCCTCAACATTATTATATGAACCGCCCCCACCGCCTCCTTGGGCATTTAGATTTATTGTTATATTTCCGGCAACATCGGGTATGGAGGCACTTACCATAGTACTTTCTCCATTTTCACCTTTTTTATTCACGGTTTCCGCACCTTCTCCGCCGTCACCCACGTCTATATTCAAGGAATTTCCTGCTGCTATCCCAAATGGATTGTTGCTAAAGACTGACATAGAGGTGAAGCCGCCTCCACCGCCACCTCCGCCAGTATCGCCCATTCCTCCTCCTCCGCCGCCGCCAACGGCATATACTGAAAATTCAACCAATCCTTCCGGAATCTGCCAATCGTAATCACAAGTAAATCTAATTATAGTGGTTCCAGAAATCCCCCCATCATCGATTACTTCAAAGCAATCACCTTCATTTGGATCGGGGCATGTATAGGAAATAAGGACTTGACCATTTCCAACTCCTCCGGTACCTGTTAAATAGATTAGCGCACTGCTTTCTGGATCGGGATCTGAGGAATCGAGTGTTACCCAAGTATCTCTATCGATTCCGGTCGTACCACTTTGGCCAACAAATACTCCTAGTGGTTGTCCTGGTCTGACAGGAATTGTAATGGTTCCAGTTTCCCCTGTAGATCCTGCCGCGAAGGCTTGGATAGTAATTTCATAGATTCCCGCAGGAACATGGAAAGTACCATCGATATTAAATGGAGCTCCGCAAACACTAAAGTAGGTGGTGTTTATGGGGTCGTTCTCGTATAGGTCTATAGTACAGACATCGGTTATTTTTCTAATGTTTTTTATTGTTAGTGTATAAACATCTACATCTTCAATGTCTAGCGGATCAGTACTAAAAGTGCCTCTCCCATTATTCACAAAAAAAGATGGAGAAGTAGTTTCAATCGGGGGATTAGTTCCATCATCAAGACTATAGCTTACTTCATACTCACCGTCTGGAAGGGTGGTCAGGTTGCCGTTAATGGTAATACTTGCTGAGCCACCACTAACTGTTGCGGAGGCAGAAGAAACAGAAGTTAATTCATAGGTTGGAGTTACATCAATACTACCAGTTGCAGTTAAGCCATTGGTACAATTTCCGATTAGAGGAATACTATAGTTATAAAGCCCAGGAGTAGCTCCTGTTACATCTCCATTAAACTCAATTTCTCCTGTCGAAGAATTAAATACTGCATTTACCCCCGGAGGTAATCCTGTGGCAGATCCAATACTGGTGATTCCAGTGGTTGGCTGGGTAAATGGTTGAAGTGTAGGTTCACTGATACATACACTTGGAAATGGATTTGAAGTTGGACCTACTGTTGCCAAGGCTTCTACCTCTGTTGTAGAAGTAGCTGGACTTGCGGCAACACAACCTGTGCTACTGTCAGTATAACTTACTTCAACAGTTTTTGAACCATCTGATATCCACAGAATACTTACTGAAGAGTCGGTAGCACCAATTCCTCCTCCAGTAATTTCATAGTCCGTGTCTTCTACTCCTGGAATAGACCATATATAATTTGATTGACCAGGCTGAGTAGTGTAGGTAACTTCATCTATCTCAGCGCAGGTATCAGAGCCAGGAGAACTTGTGAATGTTGGTATTGGTAAGGGATCAATAGTTATAGTGTTGGTTGTTGGGGTAGATGGAGAACATCCATTTGCATCTGTATAAGAAATTGTAACATCTTTATTCCCATCAGTTAACCAAGTAATTGTTGCTGTATTTGAGGTGGAGGTACCTCCCGAAGTAATTATATAGTCAGTATTTTCTACTTGACCTGGGAAGCTCCAGGTGTAATTATCTTGTCCTGAATCTGTTGTATAGCTTACACTACTTCCTTCACAAACAAAGGGATCAGCATCTATACTGGATGTCAAAATAGGAACAGGTAACGGATCAACTGTGATAGAATTAACAATCGGTGTGTCTGCCGTACATCCATTAGGGTCTGTGTAATAGATAGAAACATCTTTTGCACCATCAGAAAGCCAAGTAATTGTAACTGAATTAGAACTTGATGTTCCGCCAGATGTAACGGTGTAATCTGTATTTAGAACTTGTCCCGGAAATTCCCAAATGTAGTTGGTTTGGCCCGACTCAGTAGTATAAGTTACGGGTGTCCCTACACACACAAATGGATCAAAATCAACATCTGAAGTTAATGTAGGTACTGGAAGGGGGTTTACTGTAAAGGCTCCAGATGGGCCGGATAGAACATTTTCTCCACAATCACTGGATACTTTTACAAAATAATATAAAGTTCCTAAAGTTGTTGGGGGGGTAAATGAATCTGAATTTGCTCCTGAAATCTCTACGACGTTTGCGCCTAATGTATCAGCTACTGCAGAGGTGTTACTATACCATTGATAGTTTATTGTACCATGTCCGTCAGCAACAACAGAAATTGGTGTAAAAGTATTGTCTTCGCATATTTCTTGAGCGCTAAGAGATTCACTTGTAACAACAGAGGGTTGGTTTACAGTAAATGCTCCTGAAACATCAGAAGGTACAGTACCACATTCTGATGCTGCGGTAGCGTAATAGTATAAAGTCCCAACAGTTGAACTTGAAGGAGTATAAGTAGGTGATGTGGCACCGGAAATTGGAGTTCCTCCTGTATTATTTGGAAAACTATTACTGTACCATTGGTAGAGAATATCAGGAAAATCTATCGGATCAGTTTCTCCAATTGCTGCAACTTCTAATTCAGGAAAAATTCCATCTTTACAGGTTTCTACATCAGCTGTTGATGGATCAAGAGTGATATATGTTGCTGGTGGTAATACAATATATTCACCTGAAATAATTGATGTTTCCACCCCACAGAATCCTGTTACTACAACATAGTAGTAATAACTATCAAATTCTGGCGTTGTAGAAGGAGGTGTAAAAGTTGCTGAAGTTGCTCCAGAAACTGGAGTACCTGGATTTGTTACTGGATCAAGATTATCTGTTTTTGTATACCACTGATAGGTCAAATCTGCTCCATCTGCTACTACAGTTAGGGGTAGAAATCCATCTCCATAGCATTCTACTTCTCCAGTATTATCTATTTCAGTTGTGATAACTGTTGTAGGTTCCACAGTTGCTTCCATAAAACTAGATGTGGCTATTGGGCTACAATCACTTGAGACTTCAACATAATAATAGGTTGTTCCAATGGAAGCTGATGGAGGTGTATAATTGGGTGAATTTGAACCTACCATAGTAGCTCCAGTTTTACTTGGGCTACCATTGCTGAACCATTGGTAGTTAAGTGTACCTGTACCAACCGCAGTAATTGAAAGTTCACTAAAATTGGCCCCATCGCAGATTCGCTGATCTGCCATATTTTCGGATGTGATTTCTGAAGCACGATTGACAGTAATTGTTCCCTCTGCAAATAAGTCATTACATCCACCAAGTAATGGAATTGAGTAATTATATGGACTATTCACATGCTCTGTTGGGCTACCTGAGATCGTAATAATATTTCCAGCCCATGTAGCTGAAAGCCCAGGGGGAAGTCCATTTGCTCCATCTATTCCATCATCAACTATACCCGTTGCGCCAGTAGTAGTGAAAGTTATTGGCGATAATGGTGTATCTATACAAAGTGGTTGGTCTACAGCTGTATTTGGAGAAACAGTATTATCATCAAATACAGTAATAGTTCCGGTTGCAAATACAGTCCCACAGCCTCCTGTAAGTGGGATCGAATAATTGTATGGGCTATTTGTAGTAGAGGAAGGAGTTCCTGAAATAGTTATGACTCCAGAATTCCATGTAGCAGTGACACCAGGTGGTAGTCCATTTGCACCATCAGCCCCATCATTTGATATTCCAGTCGCTCCAGTTGTATTGAATGTAATATCTACTAATGCTTCATTGATACATTGGGACTGATCTTCACTTCCAACAGGAGTTGCAGTGTTTTCAGGATTGACTGTAATTGTTACAGTAAAATCTTCTCCTGTACAAGATCCAGAAGTTGGTGTAATGGTGTAAGTTGCAGTTCCTGGTATGTTTGTTGGGTTGGATAAAGTACCGCTAATGGTGTTTCCACTTCCTGCTACTCCTCCAATCACACCTCCTGTCATGATAGGCGCGTTCCAAGAATAAGTAGTACCTGAAGGAATGATACCATCAGTACCGTTGGCTGGATCGATTGTAAATGAATCAGTTGTACAAATAGTTTCCGAAAAATCGGTAATTGTTGCTACAGGGTCCACTGTAACTGTAACTGTGAAGTCTGGACCGATACAGCCATTTACTGAAGGAGTGACTGTGTAGGTTGCTGTTTGAACAGTATTGGTAGTGTTGGTCAAAGTACCAGAAATACTGGTTCCGCTACCAGCCGCTCCACCAGTTAATCCGCCTGACATAGCAGGAGCTCCCCAGGTATAAGTTGTACCGGAAGGAACAAATCCATTGGTGCCATCCATTGGTGTCGCAGTAAAAGTCTCTTCACTGCAAATAGTTTCAGACATGTCTGTGACATCAGGCTCTAGAATAACGGTCACTGTGCCTGTCTTTGTAAGCGTGAAGAAAGAATTATATGGAGGTGTAGCACTAATTGTGAAAGTACCACTTTCTAGTGGAATTCCCGATATAGAGATCGTACCTGCTGTTAGATTGGGAGAGCTAGCAGTCAACCCGTTGGGAAGGTTTGAAACACTAACATTTGTTGAGTTTGGCGGGAAGGAATAAGAAATTGTTGTAATTGGATCATCTTCACAAACTGTTTGATTATCAGTTCCTGTAGCAGAGGTTAGGGCGATGTAAGAGATACGAATTTGACCATTTCCACCGTTTCCACCTTTAATATCGGTTTCTGATGAGTTTTTTCTTATTACACCTCCCCCACCACCTCCTGGATTAGCACCATCTACTCCATCTCCTTGATCACCAGTTTTTCCATTACCGCCATTTCCACCTCCTATTTGAGCTGAACCACCAGATGAATTATTTGCATCAGATCCATGCGCATTTATTCCAGCAGATGATCCTCCGCCACCCCCGAAATTACTACCCGCGTTCGCTCCATCTCCTCCCCTGTATGTAATGTCTCCAATCCCAATCGCCCCACCTGTTGCTCCACTAGAAGCGCCATCTGCAACGGAATTTCCACCATTAGCTAATAAAGTAGTATTGCTTAAAAACCAACTGTCTTCACCTTTTTCTTGCGTTGTTGAACCAAACCCAACATAATAGTCGATTACTTGTCCTGGAGACACTGTAATAATACTCCGAGAATATCCTCCGCCACCGCCTCCTCCAGTTTCACCATTTCCATCTGACTTTCTTCTAGTGCCACCTCTACCACCGCCACCCCATACTTCTACAGTTATTGAAGTTACCCCTGCTGGAACAGTGAATTGACGAACTTCTGGATCAGCTAAATCAGGCGAAAAACTTACAGTCTGCCCATACGCCTCCCACCCGACAACAATCAGTAAGAAAAATAAAATACTTACGGGTAGATTTCTACTCATATAATATTAACCAATAAATGGTTTTCGTGCCATTAAAATTGCATTTCAAATTTAATCATTTTGCCGACAATCTATACATGGGTGCTTGGTTATGTCGTAGATCTCAAAAATATTGAACTATTATTAGGGGGTATAGTACTTTTAGTGACAAATTTGAAAGTAAACTAGTATAATTTCTGCTTTACTACAAAAAAAACCGATCCAGGCTTTGGATCGGTTTTGAAGTATATGAGAACTTTTGATTAGTTAAATTTCCCTTCTGTATCTGTGAAATCACCTATGATTTGAGCACCACTATTGACAGTAACCGTACCGTAAACGGTGATACTATTTCCTTCGCCAAGGAATTCTAGTGTAGCTCCACTGTTTAGTCTTAAATCACCATAGATTACTGTACTTCCCTGAAGCTGAAGCTTAGACTGGCTGTTAATGTTTAAGGTTGAGTTCTTTTGATATTGTCCAAAAGCAAAAGAACCTTTAACGGTCATCAGTCCATTGCTATTCACATTCAAGTTTTGTTCCACAGCTAATGAACCACAGAATAAGAAGGTTCCACCGATGTTTACGTTTTTCAAAGAAGCAGCACCTGAGTAGGCCTGCGTTTCATTACTGTTTACATTCAGGTTTGCATTGCCGCTATATGGGGAAAGGCCTTCGCAGGATACATCCGTAGGCTCTTCAGCTTGATTGATTTTCAAAATCTGAAGACCTCCGAAGCCAGTTGCGACAAAGACAAACTCCTCTTCATTTCTCACAAAGTTGGATGAACCATCCAGGTCCAAAACACCAAATACTTTGATGGCACCTAGGTCTGAAACATCTGAAATAGAAATACCTGCTGCTCCATTTGCCATGAAAAGCAAGTTTTGGTCTACTGAAACTGCATTGGTCACGATATCACCCGGCTCAACATCATCTGGACGGATAGGTATGGCCAGCTTTTGTACCAAAGTTCCATCGTTCATTTTATAAATTCCTGCTCCGTTTGCACCTTCAGATACATACAAATTGCCATTATCAATATCCAAAGTTCTCTTTGCGCCAGCTACATCAGACGCTAATGGAATTGTAACTACCTCTGAAAGGCTGTTTGGGTCCAAGATGTGAACTCCAGTTGCGCCACTCAGGACGGCGAGTCTGTCATTGCCAAAGGCCACAGCTCTAAGGTCTTCCATTTCGGTCGAGTTTCCTGGAGTTTGGGTGGCGTCAAATAGGCCTATGATTCCGGCATTTCCACTGGTTACGGCAGTGTTAGTATTAGTATTAGCAACATCCGTGGCTACAAAACCAGGCATTGAAGTGTAGGAAAAATCGGATGTAAATCTACCATTGGCGACCGAAACGGTGATTAAATTGGCCGGTGAAGTCACATCAGTGTTTTCATCAATATTCACTGCTGCAGCCAAGTAAAGTGTGCCGTTTTTATATTCTAAAGCACTGATATCGGTATCCGTGAAAATGGCCTGCTCGGTGATCACAGGGCTATAAATATTGGTAATATCAAAGATATCCACAGCACCTAGATACTCACTGCCTTCTGTGTTATAGGACACATAAGCATAATTCCCGTCTATATCCACATGCGTTGCCTTTAATGTTTTTCCATCAAACTCTGGTGCGTCCACTTGGGAAACCAAAATAAGCGGAAGGTTAGAGGCTTCCTCCTGGATCCTGCCTGCCGGAGCATTTGGATCCACTACGCTTATGACCCCTGCATTGTCCAATTTTACCCGGGCAGAAAGCGATTCGCTGTCCGAATTAAGGATAATAGAACTGTCATTGATAGGATCAGTGTCCCCGTTACAAGAGTAAAGGGCGATGGCCGCAGCCAGTCCGATTAGAAGATGTTTTTTCATTTGATAGTAATGTTTTCAAGCGTTTACCTGAGCGACTATGAAAAAGCTACATTTTGCATTCTCCTGATGGAGAAGTTATCATGGACTTTTCTAAGTTCTCAGACGGTAAGCCTGCTTATGTTTTTGGTTGCAATTAAAATGAATTTCAAATACAGGAATATGGAATTTAGTGCTGAATTCATGCGTTTTTCAAACGATAATTCTGATAATATGATTCATTTGCTGTAAAATTGGTATAAAGTTTTGATTTACATCAATTTTTGGGCTATGATTTTCCTCTTAAATGAAAATTAATCGCGCAAATGTAGGGATAGTATTGGAAGAACTAATACCTGCTAAGAAATAGATTTTTTTAGAGGGATTACTGCTCAAAGGAAGCGGCTTGATCTTGGTTTTTAATGCCTGAGCAACTTGAGTTGCTGTGCATGACTGCCCCATCTGATATCAAGAATGTAGAGACCTTTATTCTTTTGGCGTATCCAATTGGTGACTGTCTCCGAAACTTCTTTCGGGGAGTTAAGTCGGAGGGTTTGGCCTTCACCAAGCATATTAGCTAATCTTAAGGTAATAGGCTCTTCGTGATATTGATCAATTTGGGTGAGTTCCACAGCAATTTCTGAGCCTGTACTACTAGGATTAGGGTAGGCTGTCCAAGCGGTACCACTTTCCTCAGGCTCAACTTGAATAGCTTGGGTCTTGCTATAACTGTATTTGCCAGAGAAGTCCACCTGCTTCAGTCTGTAGAAGATATTTCCACCGGATTCTGGGAGCTCATTATCAGTAAATTCATATGCTACAGGTATATCAGAATATCCTGTTCCTTCCACCTGACCTATGGTTTCCCATTCTTTCACTGAATTTACCGCCCGCTCAATCTCAAAATGAGAGTTTTCCCATTCCTTGGCTGTGGACCAGTCGAGTATGGCAGAGCGGTCTTGGGCTTGGAAGGTGGCGTTGAAGGAGAGAAATTGGACGGGGAGGATGCGGCAGCCACCGTAGTAGGCGGGAGATGCGTCAATGGAAATCCCACTACTTGAAGCATCAGGATATGAGCCACTAATGGAGCCTGCTGGTAATCTTTGATCACAAATTACTAGTTGGCCAGTTCCTCCAACACTTACGTTTCCGCCGCTTTTTGTAAGATTGCTTGTTATTAAAATATCCGCATTCTCATTTACAGTAAATTGTGCTCCACCTACATTTGGAAGGTTAACATTTCCATCAAAAGTTACATAGGCATTGGCATTCATTCTAATTGGACTTTCAACAGAAGTATTACCTCCCACATAAAAAATCACATCATCATTGATCACAAGTTCACTCGCTACATTAGGTAATCTAAGATTGCCTTCTAAAGTGATTTGAGCATTACCAGATACATACATGGGTTTATTGAGCGTTGTGTTGCCTCCTACAGTTAAATCTACATTATCATCTATGGTAAAGGAATTGTCTCCGTTATTTTCCATTAGTAGATTGCATGAGATATTAATAATACCATTTTCTGTTGCAGAAATGTTTTTACTCACTGAAGCACTTCCTGTTACATCCAAGAGGCCATCTCCTTTAACCTGAATTCTAATTGGTGTTCCTCCGCCATTGTTTCCCACAATTAATGTGTTTTTACATTCAGTCCCAGGAGGATTAAACATTGTTCCAGTTTTAAACTCACCTTCAATAATTAATTGAGAAGTTCCGCTTTGTAAATTAGCAACATCTAAAACCTGAAAGTAGGTATTGGATCCGACTTCCAAAGGGCGTATGCTTGCTCCTCCATCATTTGGAAAATCCAAATTTCTTACGATTACAGAAGTAGAGGGGCTAGAATTTCCAGGATTTGTTAAATAAAAATAACTGTTTCTAGATAGAGACATCGTTCCTAGAACTGTTAGTTCGGCATTATCATTAACCGATACAGTTACATCTCCATTGTCTGTGGTAAATGATAGGTTGTTATTGAAGGTAGAAATTCCATTTAATACAATAGTTCCATTCATTGTAGTTGAATTGGCAACAATTAATCGACCTACATTAGAGTTTGAAAAGCTCATACCTGAATTATTGGTATTAAAGCTTAAGTTGGTCAAGTTCATCGTCCCATTGTTGATCACTGAACTATTACCATTTACATTTAAATCACCGGTGTGAGAATTATTATTAATATAAGAGCCTGTACCTGAAATAGTCACTGGCCTTGTGATGGATCCATTATTCACAAATGAACCATCATTAATAGTAACTACTCCGCCTGTTTGACTTCCTCCGCTAGCAATCGAAAAGTTTGTGTTTGGGTGGTTCATAGTCACATTTCCTGATTGAACACCCGAATTATTATAACTTCCGATATTGTTAAGAGTAATTGAATTGGAAGAGTTTCCGGAGTTAGTGAAGGTGGAAGAGTTATTGACAATCACTTGTCCAGATTGGGTGCCATTATTCGTGAAAACTGAGGAATTGTTTAAAGTTACTTGTCCGGACTGGGTTCCTGAGTTGAAATAGGTCGAGTTCGTGGATACTATGACCGAATTAGAAACGGTTCCTTGATTGGAAGCTGACCCATTTTGAATGTTGAGTGTTCCGTAGTTGTTGTATTGGCCACCTGAAAATACATTAAAGGAGCTCAGGGTATTGTTTAAAGTCAAATCGCCTTGTACAGTGCCATACACATTTACAATGATCTTATTAGAAGTATTATAATTGGTAAAGAATCCTGAAAATGTAACTCCAGATGCGACGCAGATAGTTAGATCGCTTCTGTTTTGAAGATCTAAAGCATTGTTTCGGTTACCTCTAATGCAAATAGTTGAACCATTTTGGATTGTTCCAGTTATCGTGTTTCCATTTACAACAACATCACATCCTGCGGGTCCACATCCAGCGTTTGCATTTAAGAATTTACATATTTCAGAACCGTCACTATCAGAAGTCCAGGAAATGTTCCCTGAGCTGCCTGCAACTCCAGAGACGGTAGTCGGACAAAGGTCAGTTGCATCTCCAGTCCATCCTGTAATATTTACTCCTCCAGAGCCAATTGTAAAATCTGCCTCACCTATCACGATTTCTGAATTTGGCCCTTGTAAATTTATTTCAACCCCATTAAGGGTAAAATCATTTCGTGTTTCTTCCCGTGAATCCATTATTAAGCTGCCACCTTCTTCCACACAAATGGTTACATCTCGAAGTTCTGTGATATAAACCATGCTTAGCGAAGATCCACTTCCGATTACAATACAACCTCCTTGAATACTAAATCCTGGATTGTTGCCTTGATTTCCTCTGTCTAAACTCAATTTTGCTCCATTTGCCAAGACAACTCCACCTATTCTTAGATCATTTTCCTCCCAATGATAAATAGCATTTGGGCCATCAAAGCGTAGGATAGAGTAGCCGTTATTAATTTTTCCTGATGGTGTCCAGTCCGAATTACCATTTATAACTGTTCCTGAACCCTTACTAATGTAGGTTTTATCACTAGAACAGCCAACACACTGCCCCCACACGTCTCCACCCCAGAAAATCTGGGCAAAACAAAAACTCAGAAATACGAAAAGAATTCGATTCTTCATCAAAGGACTAATTAGGAAACTTAGGGCTTAGGTTTGCCCAATGGGTTAGGGATTAAGCTATTATGCGTTCTGCAAAAGTAAATAAGGTTTTGCTATCTTCAACAATGTACAGCTAAAAATGTTTTTTAAATCCTATATAAGTGTTTTCATTTATTTTCTAATAGGCTAGAATGTAATTCAACTTATCAGTGGGATAGGCAGGTTTATAAAACAAATGCCCTTCCGATTTGTCACAATCAGAAGGGCATTCAAATATTTAGACTTTGGATTTTCTACCCGTTCATAGAAATCAAAAACTCCGCATTGTCTCTGGTTCCTTTCATTCGCTGTAGCAAGAACTCCATGGACTCCTGAGAGTTCATATCGCTCATCAGCTTACGAAGGATCCACACGCGCTGCATCTCTTCCTTGTCCATCAGTAGATCCTCGCGGCGGGTACCGGAGTTGAGTACGTCGATAGATGGATAGATTCTTCTGTTTGCCAACTTACGGTCCAGTGCCAGTTCCATGTTACCGGTTCCTTTGAATTCTTCAAAGATCACCTCGTCCATTTTCGAACCTGTCTCTACCAATGCAGTGGCGATGATAGTCAGTGATCCACCATGCTCTACATTTCTGGCTGCACCGAAGAAGCGCTTCGGCTTATGAAGTGCATTGGCATCTACACCGCCGGAAAGTATCTTTCCTGAGCTAGGTACTACGGTATTGTGAGCTCTGGCAAGTCTGGTGATGGAGTCCAATAGGATCACTACATCATGTCCTACTTCCACCATACGCTTGGCTTTCTCCAGCACGATGTTGGAAACCTTCACATGCCGATCTGCCGTCTCATCAAATGTGGAGGATATCACCTCTGCATTTACGGATCTGGCCATATCAGTCACCTCCTCCGGTCGTTCGTCGATCAGTAGGATCATCAGGTGAACCTCAGGGTGGTTTTTGGTGATGGCATTGGCGATCTGCTGCAGCAAAACAGTTTTACCAGTCTTTGGCTGGGCTACGATCATACCCCTTTGACCTTTACCTATGGGAGCAAAAAGATCCAATACACGGGTAGAAAACTTGTCCGGAGTGGTAGATAGGTTTAATCTTTCTTCCGGGAAAAGAGGGGTAAGGTATTCAAATGGAACCCGGTCTCTGATTTCGTCAGTAGTTTTGCCGTTTACAGTTCCTATTTTTAAGAGGGCAAAGTATTTTTCACCTTCTTTTGGAGGTCTGATAGAGCCTTTGATATGATCACCGGTTTTCAGCCCAAAAAGCTTGACCTGACTTGGAGAAACGTAAATATCGTCTGGTGAAGCCAGGTAGTTGTAATCTAGGGATCTGAGGAATCCGTACCCTTCCTGCATCATTTCCAGTACGCCTTCATTTTCGATTACCCCGTCAAATTCGCGTGGATTCACGCCATTTCTTTTTCTGTTGGGATGGGAAACGGTTTCTGCCGCCGGGGCCATGACCTCGTCCTGAGACTTGAAATTGCGTCTTTTTGGCAATTCTACTTCCTGCTCCTGTTTTGCAGGCTTTGTGCCCGGATTGGAGGATTCGTCCTTGGTATCGGCAGTATTTTGAGTTTCTTCGATGACCTTTCTCCTCGGTCTGAACGTTTTTGGTTCCTCAGAAGCTGCTGCTTCTGCTGGAGCTTTACGCTCTGCTTTGGCAGGAGCTGCCTCCTTTCGGGATGGACGCGCTGGTTTACTTTCCTTTGGGGATGGTTCAGCCGCCTTTTTGTCCTCTGGCTTGGATGTTTCTGCAGTTTCTGGAACTGCCGTTACATTTTGTCTTTTGAATTTAGGCTTGAATTCTGGCTCCTCTTTGGGATTTGCCTGAGGGGAACTTGGTTTTCCTTCGGCTTCCTTTGGTTTGGGAGGGGTAGCTTCTGTAGCTGAAGGTTTCTTTTTAGGGAGGGCTTTCTCGGGGGTGATGGCCTGCTGATCCAGGATGGCATAGACGAGTTCGTCTTTCTTGAGAGATTTGTGGTTCTTGACACCAAGCTCCTCTGCGATTTCCTTCAGTTCAGATAATAATCTGACTCTGAGTTCTTCTATGTTGTACATAAAGAGGGTATGAAATAAATAAAATGTAGTGTATACAGATTTTGGGATCGTGGATGATTTTCTGAGCAAAAAAGATCTGCAGGAAATACTTCAAGTCAAAGTGGGCTGACTTGCTCATTCACGGTGATGTCACAATATTAAGTCTTGTGTTTGGATAAACCAAATAATTATTTTCTGAGTTGTGTTTTTTGGCAAATATGTGCCTCTTAATTGCTGATTTGTCGTAAGATAGCCAGAGATTTCCAGTTTCCCGGATTATCCAAATGCTGACTGTAGAAATCCAATAGATGGTCCAAAAGCTTTTGTCTTAAACCCTTTCCGATTTTTAGTTGGTTAGAAAATGAATCTTTCATCAAGGCTTCCAGGTAGACTTCGGCTTGTAGGAGCTCAGACTTGCTGAATGGTTGAGAACGGCTTTCAGCCAAAAAACCAAGTGCTTTCTCAGGGGCAAATCCCAAGTATCGTGCATTTTCTATCAGGAAAATCAGGGGAAATTGAGCCATGGAAACCTCCTTGCTGTCTAAATGTATGACGCAGTTTTGCAGAAAGTCAAATAGATTTTCGTTTTGGTAGTTTTCATAAATGGATTTGCTCGTCACCTCTGTCATAAACAGGGCGATGCCGGTTCGGGTGACGTCAAAAGGGATTAGCTGGTTTGCTTGGAGCAGTCTGGCTTCGGAAACCCGCTGCAACCCTCCATTGTCTTTGTCATACACCACCATATCCAGCAAGGTCAAGGGCTGGTACAAAGCTATTTTTGATCTGTTTCCCTGGCTACGAACTCCATTGACCAAATAGGATTTCAATCCAAGCTCCCGTGTGAAAATCTTCACGATGATGCTGGTTTCCTTGTATTTGATGGAACTGAGTACTATTCCCTGGGTTTTTTTGAGCATGTGTGTTTTAGAATCGAGAACCAAGAATGGAGAACCAAGAACTAAGAATCAAGAGTCAAGAACCAAGAAACAAGAACTAAGAAACAAGAACTAAGAATCGAGAACCAAGAATCGAGAACCGAGATTTTCAGTTTCAAGTTTCAAGTATTAAATATCAAGACATCGGGCAGCGGTATTTTGGCATTGTAGGGAAACAAGGTCCAACTGTGACTGAATTCTGAGACTGCCAACTGAATTTATTTTTTGTCTTCATAAAAACACTTTCGGCAACGTGCTTCATAGCTTTCTTTTTCTCCTAATACGACTTTTTCTTTTGCATCAGAAAGCCGAAACGAAAATGCTGCCAAGTCACCGCATTTCATGCAAATGGCATTTACCTTAGTCACAAATTCAGCGATGGCCATGAGCTTGGGCATAGGCTCAAAAGGATTCCCCTCAAAATCCATATCCAAACCGGCAAGAATGACTCTTTTGCCCTGCAGGGCCAATTTTTTAGCGACCTCGACTACCTGTTCATCAAAGAACTGCACCTCATCTATACCTACCACATCGCATTCCCCAGTTAACAATAGGATGTCGTCCGCAAAATTGACCGGAGTGGAGCGTATCGATGTCTCATTGTGCGAGACCACGTCGTTTTCATCATAGCGCTTGTCGATGGCTGGCTTGAAGATTTCCACTTTCTGCCTGGCAATACGGGCACGGTTGAGTCTACGGATCAGTTCTTCAGTTTTGCCCGAAAACATGGATCCACAGATCACCTCGATTTGTCCCTTTTTGCCGGCTGATTTTTGCAGTCCAATGGAAGGTTCTAAAAACATACCCTGTCTATTCGCTATATTTTACATGTGGAAACTTATTGTATTGCCCCACGCGAACGATGATTTCGCCTGTATGGAGCTCCGCTTGACAGGCCAGGCGCTCACCGGCTTTCAATCTTCCGGAGGCCAAGAAATCAAGTTCAGGCTTGCTGGGAGGGGAGAGGTTTTCTGCCCCGGACCTGAGAATGATCTTGCAGGTAGTGCAACGTCCTTTTTTACCGCAAGCATGCATCCAATCGGTGCCGTTTTCATGAATTAATTCGATAACTTTACGATTGACATGCGTAGAATTAATCCTCAGATTAAATAGATTTTCTATGACGATTTGAGGCATTTGTTCGTTGACTTTTGTAAAAACCACTCTTCAATGACAATTCAAATTAACAGCAATTATTTAGAAAATTACGCCCAAGATTATGCCACTACGGTCTGCGATCAGTTTTTCGCTGCTCGACAATACATGACCGGGCAGGATATAGTCCAGTTGACCAATAGCACCCAAGTCAATTTCTTTATCATTAAGCGCCTTTTTGAACTTTGGCAGGAGGAACTGGCCAAACTGAAAAGCAATCCCTACTTTGATTATAGGGATGTGTCAGTGCATGAGGCGCTTACGCAGTTTATGAATGTGCTTTCCAAACGGATCAAAGTAGAGCGGGAACACCTGCAGCCGCTGCTGGAGATCGCCGTGCAGCAAGCCATAGTTTTAGCTACCGATCCGGTAGGGTTTTATCAAAATGAAGTCAGAAAAGCACCCGAAAACCAGATCAATGAATATTTAAAGGAAAATAAGAAATATTATAAATGGCATTCCCAGGCTATTACTTTTCTGATAGACAAAGCCGGTTTTGGACATGATGAGGGAGCATATATCCGCGCTATTGCTGCAAACTACCAAGCTATTGAGGATTCTATGGAATCGGTGAATCTGTTAGTTGCCACGCTGGGAGAGGTGAAGCCTTTTGATTTGGATACGTACTTCCAAAGCGAATCACCGGCTGAAAACTCCCCTTCTCCAGCTCCGGAGCCAAGTGAAGAAGAGAATAAAAGTTCATTTTTTGACCAAATGGAAAATGAACCGGAACCGGTAACTGAAAGGGTTCAAGAACCTGCAAAACCCCTAGAAGAGCAGCCTAAGCCGAAGCCAGTAATACCTGTTTATACAGGTAATGGAGGCTTAGATCCGGATGAGTTGAGGGCTAAATTTGAGACACTTTCTTACAAGGGCATGAAAGGAATTATGGGAGAGTTGGGAGAAAACGTAGCAATTAACCAGCGCTTTATGTTTACCAAGGAGCTTTTCGATGGCAATGCGGATTTACTCAGACATGCCCTGAAATCCATAGATCAATGCGGTTCCTTTGATGAAGCCATAGGTCTGGTCAATAGCAGGTATGTCTCTGAGTTGGATTGGTCTCCCAATACCGAGCCGGTTCAGGAGTTTCTGCTGCTGGTCTACCGTAAGTTTGAGGTTTAAGGGTTAAACCGCTGAGGTCCTAGAAGGTGCTGCTTTGCCACTGTGAGTATCACCGCTCAGGGCTGTAGATCCACGGTTCCAACTTTATTGGCGAAGCTTTGGTCCTTACAGGGATCAGGAATGCTTCTTTTTTGACATCAAAAGCTTTCAATCTATAGGAATTGCTTAAATCTGCGGTTATCTTGGATTAGTGTGCATATTTTCAAAATCAGTAGATCGCTCCGATGCGTAAGAAACTTCAAGATATTAAAGACCTTCCACCATTTGATGCCGGTATAGATTCAGTAGATAATTATTGGTATTTGATCATGTACCTACGGGACCTGATCAAAGCCTCTGAAATCAAAGCCGGTCTGGTTTTGTCCTTTTATGGACTGCTGATGAATGTCTTTTTTCAGTTCTATGAACACCTGATCGAGCTGGCAATCAATGACTATCTGACCTATGGTTTCATGGGGTTATGGTTTCTCTTCAGTGTGATTTCGATTTATTTTAGTTTTCGCTGTTTTATGCCACAGATCGAAACCAATTATGACAAAAGTGTCTTTTTCTTCGGAGATATAATATCCTCCTATGGGCCGATCAAAGAATACGTAAAAGAGCTGGAGGAGGTAAATACCCAGCGGCGTCCGCTTTTTGATCAGCTGGGAGAGCAAGTCTATATTAATGCGAAAATCACCGCGGCGAAATTCAAAAACGTCAACCTCTCGGTAAGGTATTTAGCTTATAACATCGGGCTGGTATTTGTATTTATCCTTTACTATGCGATTAAAACAGCCTTTTAATTAATCCCTAATTGTATGCAAGGATACCTCAGATTACGCAAGCAAGTTTTAGAAGACCTGAAACGCCATTTGCCTGAGGAGCTGGCCTATCACGGCCTGGAGCATACCTTGGATGTACTTCATGTCTGCAATCAATACATCAAAAGAGAAAAATTACCCGCAGAGGATCGTTACCTGCTTAGGATTGGGGCGATAGTACATGATATGGGATTCCTGAAAGGCCCAACAAACCATGAGGAGGTAGGGTCTGAAATGGCTGCTAAACTCATGAGACAATTGGGTTTCTCAGCAGATATCATTACCAGGGTGAAAGGTTTGGTTATGGCTACTAAAATCCCACAGTCTCCAGCAAACCACCTTCAAAGGATCATTTGTGATGCAGACTTGGATTACCTGGGCAGGAAAGACTATCCTGAAATCAGCCAAAAACTTTTGGTCGAGTTGAAAAACATGAATGTGATCAGCACTCAAAAGCAGTGGAAGGAATTACAGATTAACTTTTTGAGCAAGCATAGATTTCACACTGATTTTGCGCAGCAATATAGAGAACCGCAGAAGCAGATCTGGCTCCAAAAGCTCTTGGATTCCTAGCCCATTCTGCCGAGTTGAAGCGCTCGGGAGCTATCCATTTTGATGAAAATAAAGAGTAAAATCGTAAATGACCAGAGTGAGGATCCCCCATAGCTAAAAAACGGGAGGGGAATACCTACCACCGGAAATAGGCCTATGGTCATGGCGATATTGATCATGAAGTGAAACATCAAAATCGAAACCACACAATACCCGTAGATCCTCGAGAATCGATTTTTTTGCCGCTCGGCCATGATCACCAAGCGGGTGAGTAAGGTGACAAATAGAGCGATAACCACCAGACTGCCCAGCCAACCAAACTCCTCTCCAAGGGTGCAAAAAATAAAATCGGTATGCTGCTCCGGCACAAAATCAAATTTAGTCTGGGTGCCCTGCAGGTAGCCTTTACCGGCCAATCCACCCGAGCCAATGGCGATTTTGGACTGGGTGACATTCCAGCCAACTCCAAGTGGATCCAGGTCTGGATTGAACAAAACCATTATTCGGTTTTGCTGATGTACCGGGAGCTTAGATACTACGAAGTCCAGACTGTAGATGAATGCGATCAACCCGATGCCTATAGCAGTAAAAGCGATGATTCGCTGCGGTGTTTTTTTGCCTATGGCAATTAAAATCCCGACAATTACCACAACAGCAGCGACCAGGTAAAGGTTGTTTTCTATTCCCAATGCCAGTAGGACCAGGGCAATCAGCCCGATTCCCAGTATGTAATACTTCTGTGGAAGCCCTTCTCTGTAAAACATGATCAGCATGGAGAAATAAACCATGGCTGTACCGGTATCCGGTTGCAGAATAATTAATACCACTGGCAGCAATAGCACTGCGAATGCCCGGAGTTGGAAATTGGGCTTGGATAGGTCGAATGTGGGCCTTTCCATAAATTTTGCTAGAGCAAGCGCCGTGGCAAATTTGGCAAATTCCCCGGGCTGAATACGGAAGGAACCTACGCCTATGGATAGTACTTGTCCGTTTACCTCTTTGCCCACAAAGGGCGTAATGACCAAAAGAATCAGGAAGAAAATATACAGGGGGATGGCGAGGTTTTCAAAAAGCCTATAATCAGCGGCCATGATGACTATTATCAGGGCTATAGCAGTTCCTATCCAAACGAGTTGCTTACCTGAGTTGATAGAAAAGTCAAAAATGCTCTTGTCTACCTGGCCATCATAGACTGCCGCATAGATGTTGAACCAGCCGATCAGCACTAGTGCAAAATAGATCAAAACGGTGACCCAGTCCACCCGGTTGATATTGATATCGGCCTCTCTCATTAGTAGATGAAATTTCCGGCTATTACATATTCTTCCAGTTCGGGTCTGGAGATACTGTCTCTGAGGTATTTTTCTATCATCAGAGATGCGGTACTCGCAGCAGCTCTACCGCCCCAGCCTGCATTTTCCACATATACCGCGATGGCGATTTTTGGATCTTCTTTAGGTGCAAAGGCTATAAATACGGAGTGGTCTTCCCCGTGTGGATTTTGGGCAGTTCCTGTTTTTCCAGCTACTTCTATATCCTTGATGATAGCACGCTGAGCCGTACCGTATAGTGCCTCAGCCATGGCGTTCTGCACCATATTAAAGTGATGAGCATCCACACCCACTTCGTGCTTGATCTGGTATTCTGCTGGGATTTTACTTTTGTCTCCGTCAATGGCACGTATCAAATGAGGGGTATAATAATAGCCTTTATTGGCAAAAATCGCTGCCAAATTGGCCATTTGAAGTGGGGTGACCAAAAGCTCTCCCTGACCTATGGATAAGGAATAAATGGTGGAATATTTCCAACGGCCATTTCCATAATAATGATCATAGTATGCACTATTTGGAACCAGTCCTTTTTTCTCATTGGGCATATCCACACCCAATTCTCCACCTAGTCCGAATTTCAGTACCTTTTCACGCCAGGCGTTTAGGCCAATTTCAGTATCCTTATAGGTGTTGCTGGACACCTCTTGATTGATAATCCGGCGAAATGCCTGATGGTAATAGGGATTGCAGGAGTTTCGTATAGCTCCGAATAGGTTGACCGGAGATGGGTGGTTATGGCACGCTACTAGGGATCTGTTACATGCATAAGTAGTTTCTGGCGTCAAAATCCCTTCCTGAAGTCCAATGAGACTTTGGACAATCTTGAAGATGGATCCAGGAGGATAAGTCGCCATGATCGGGCGGTTGAACAGGGGCTTGGTCTCCAGGGCATTCAGGGCGGTGTAATTTTTTCCAAAATCTGAACCGGTAAGACTATTTGGGTCATAGAATGGGGCGGAGATCATGGAGAGTATTTCTCCTGTTTTTGGCTCTATGGCTACCACGGAACCGGTTTTGCCCATCATCAGCTTTTCACCGTATTGTTGCAGGTCCATGTCTATGGAGGAGTTTACATTATGGCCGGCTACGGATGCCGTGTCATATTCTCCATCTTTAAAGGGGCCTTTATCTACACCCCGTACATTGACCATTTTGTATTTCACTCCTTTTTCGCCTCTCAGCTGATCCTCATAGAAGCGTTCCATTCCGCTCAGGCCTACGTAGTCACCTTGGACATAATAATCAGAACTGTCGCGCTCCAGCTGTCTACTGCTGATTTCTCCTATGTACCCCAGGGCATGGGCGGCCACAGGTTCTGGATAGGAACGTACGGATCTGGTCATGATAAACAGGCCCGGGTAATCGATCAAAAAGTCTTGAATTCTGGCAAATTCATTGGTAGAAATCTGCTTGATAAAAGTGGAGGGTTTTACCGAGGAATATTTACGCGCTGCATCATAAGAAGCAATCAATTCCTCTTTAGAAATCTTAAATAGTTCCAAAAACCTAGTCGTGTCGCCAACTTCAAATTCCTTAGGTACGATCATTAGATCAAATATAGGATTGTTGTACACCAGCAATTTTCCGTTACGGTCATAGACCAGCCCGCGATAGGGGTGATCTACCACGCGCTGTATGGCATTACGCTCAGCTCTTTTCATAAAGCTGTCGTCCATTACCTGGATCATAAATAGCTTGGTCAATAGCACCAAACCTACCAAGAAAATGAAAATGATTATTGCTACGGGTCTTTGGTCGTTCATCAGATTCCTCTCCTACGTTTGAAGAACAGTAGTTGTACAATAATAGCCAAAATGACTGTAAATATCGAGGAGAAAAAGCTTTTGTTCAGCACGCCAAATAATCCTCCAGTGCCCCACTGATCCGCAATAAAAAAGACCAATGAAAAAGCAAATACCAGGGGAAAAGAATAGCTTAGGTACCAGCCTATCCCCATTTCGGTCATGGTAGGTTTACTGGAATCATCATATCCGCCGGTAGGACTGATGGCCTTCAGCCAGTGGGGGCGTAGAAATCCCAAAAAGGTAGCTGCGGCTGCGTGCAAACCTAAGGTATCATAAAATACATCCACGCCCAGTCCCAACAGAAAGCTCACCAATATCAGGGGGAAGCTTTGGATTCCTATAGGAAGGCTTAAGATTCCAAGCAAATAGATGAAGCAAAATGCCACGCCGAAAAGTGCCAGATTTTTCAGCAATAAAACCTGAATAATGACTAGGCAAAGTATGATGAAAATATATGAAATCAGATTTCTAAAATTCATTGATTATTTCTGATTGCTGATATAAGGAGTCGAGTTCTTCCACTTGGTTGTTTTCTACCAGGTATACGTAGTTTGCTTTGCTAAAATCTGTGCTGAGATTTATCAGAATGTCCAGGTAGTTCGGGTCACTGCCCTGCTCCACCTCAGCGATGATTCCTATTTGTATACCTTCGGGAAAGACTGCGTTGAATCCTGAAGTCACTACCGTGTCCCCGGGATGAGCCTGTACATGGCGGGGCACATATAACATCTTGGCCTGACTGGAGTTTTTTCCGTCCCAGTTTACCGACCCAAAGACCTCATTCGATTTGATCTTAGACGAAACCAAAAGTCCAGTATTCAATAGCGATATGCCCACGGCATAGTTTGCGGAGACAGATTTGACCCGGCCTACCACTCCGGATTCATTGAAGATCCCCATTCCCGCTTTTACGCCATCATTGGAGCCTTTATTCAAGGTGAGGTGATTCTGCGCAAAACGAATAGAATTGCTAATAATCCGGGCACCTTTGAAATCATATTGCGCAGCTAGCACAGAATCCAAGGGGATAAAGCTGCTATCTGGAGACACATTGAGCGACTTTAGCTGTTCCATCAGTTGGGCATTTTCTCCCAGCAAGGCGTCATTGGCCTCTGCCAGAGAGAAGAAATCCACAATGTCCGATCGGGTCTTGAGTACTGACCCGGTGACCGCATTGGAACTATTGAAGAAAGCTGCACCCTGAGGTGAATTATTGGAAACAATCAAGCTGATCGCCAATACTTCAAGTAAAACAAATAGAAGAAAAGACCTTAGGCTATAAAGGAATTGGAGGATGCGTAGCATTCAGAATTTATGTCATCAGTACAGTACGGAAATTTTGTACGTTTTTCAGGGCTGTTCCGGTACCCCGGACCACTGCTCTTAATGGGTCTTCGGCGATGTGAATAGGAAGCTTGGTCTTCTGGTGAAGTCTTTTGTCCAGCCCTTTCAGCAAAGCTCCCCCACCTGTCAAGTGGATGCCGTTGTCATAGATATCGGCAGATAGCTCCGGTGGAGAAATTTCTAGTGCTTTGAGTACAGCTTCTTCGATTTTTGACACTGATTTGTCCAGCGAAAAAGCAATTTCTGAGTAGGAAACCTTGATCACCTTAGGGATCCCTGTCATCAGGTCACGTCCCCGGATTTCGTAGTCCTCAGGTGGTTCTTCCAGCTCAGTGAGTGCAGAGCCTATGGCAATTTTTACTTTTTCAGCAGAGCGCTCTCCGATCAGCAAGTTATGCTGGCGGCGCATGTAGTCCAGGATGTCTTTGGTGAAGGTATCTCCAGCCACTCTGATGGATTGATCTGCAACGATTCCGGAAAGTGCGATTAAGGCAATCTCCGTAGTTCCACCTCCGATATCCACGATCATGGAGCCCATTGGTTTCTCGATATCTATCCCGATTCCTATCGCTGCAGCGATGGGTTCGAAGATCATATACACTTCCTTTGCTCCGGCATGCTCTGCTGAATCACGTACGGCTCTTTTTTCTACTTCGGTGATGCCAGACGGAATACAGATTACCATGCGGTGAGACTGGGGAAACATCCCCTTTTTCTGACCGGGAATCATTTTGATCAGTCCACGGATCATCTGCTCAGCGGCAAAGAAGTCGGCGATCACACCGTCTTTCAGCGGGCGGATGGTCTTGATGTTTTCGTGGGTTTTCTCATGCATATTCATCGCTTCCCTACCCACGGCCAAGACACGATTGGTGGTTTTGTCGATGGCGATGATTGATGGTTCATCTACCACGATTTTATCTTTATGTATGATCAGGGTGTTAGCAGTACCGAGGTCTATTGCGATATCACTTGAGAAAAAGTCAAATAATCCCATTTTGTAGGTCTAGATTGTATTTTACTGGAGTTAAGAGTTTAATATACTATGCAATGCACTCATATTAAACGGGGGTCGGCAAAATTATTATCTTAAAGGGACAAATTAGAAAGAAATGGGATATTTTTTGGCAACTAAATAAAATGAGTTCCATGCGAGCTCCAAAGTGCTGTGATTTTCTTCAAAATTGTCCAGTAGTTAATAATTCTCCTGAAGGGGGTGGATTGTTTTTCCTATAAAATTATTTTACCTTTGCGTCGTATTCGAAAGTTTCTGGAGGGGACACCATATGGTCCCCTCTTTCATTATGCATACTATGACAGGATTGAAGCAAGTGGTAGAAGAGATTGTGGAGAAGCATCTGCCGGATGAGACGCATTTCATTGTGGAGGTGGCTTTGTCTGAAAAAGCAGGCAAAACCCAGCTAAATATTCTGGTTGATGCCGATCAGGGAGTGACCATACAGGCTTGTGCCAAGTTGAGCAGAGCTGTATCTGAGGAGCTAGAGGCTAAGGAAATTATGCCTGATGCTTATGTGCTGGAGGTTTCTTCTCCCGGAGTGGATTACCCTTTGAGTAGTAGAAGGCAGTTTCAGAAAAACATCGATCGTGAGCTGAAAGTAACCTTGACAGATGGTACTGAGGTGAAAGGCAGATTACTGGAAGTGACTGAGACTGGCGTGAAATTGCTAGTGAAAAAGAAGAAAGAGAAAGGCAAAAAAGCTTCTGAAGAGGAGTTGTCTTATGCTTTCGAAGAGATGAAGAAATCAATTGTACAAGTATCTTTTAAATAAATCAAATGGATGCCAAAGTCTTAATAGAATCCTTCGCTGAGTTTGCGAGATCTAAAAATGTGGATCGACCTACGATGATCCGTATCCTGGAAGATGTATTCAGGGCGATGATTCGCAAGAAGTTTGAAACAGATGAAAACTTCGATGTGACTATCAACGCTGATCAGGGCGATTTGGAGATATTCCGTATTCGTGAGATTGTTGACGATAACTCAGAGGATATTTGGGATTTGGATAAGATTAGTTTTACCGAAGCGCGTAAGATCGAGCCGGATTTTGAAGTGGGCGAAGAAGTTTACGAAAAGATCGAGCTAGAGGCTTTCGGTAGAAGAGCGGTACAAATGGCTCGACAGACCCTGATCCAAAGAATCAAAGATTTGGAAAAGGATCTCCTTTATAATAAGTATGAGGAGCTGGTAGGTGAGATCATCAGTGCTGAAGTGTACCAGATACTGGGTAGAGAAATCCTGCTGATGGATGGCGAAGGCAATGAGCTGATCCTTCCAAAAGGAGAGCAGATTCCCAAAGATAGATTTAGAAAGGGAGATTCAGTGAAAGCGATTGTTCACCGGGTGGACATGTCCAATGGCAACCCGAAAATCATACTTTCAAGAACCTCACCGGTATTCCTGGAGCGTTTGTTTGAAAACGAAGTTCCGGAAGTCTACGACGGACTGATTACTATCATCAAGATTGTCAGAGAGCCAGGAGAACGAGCAAAAGTAGCTGTGGAGTCCTATGATGATCGGATAGATCCGGTAGGAGCCTGCGTGGGCATGAAAGGTTCTAGAATCCATGCAGTGGTAAGAGAATTGCAAAATGAAAACATTGATGTAATTAATTACACTGAAAACCTGGATCTTTACGTGACCAGAGCATTGAGTCCGGCAAAAGTTTCCTCTATCACAGTAAATGAAGAGACGAAGAGAATATCCGTATTCCTGAAGCCAGACCAGGTTTCACTTGCTATAGGCAAGGGAGGATATAATATCAAGCTTGCCAGTAGATTGGTAGGATTTGAAATAGACGTATTCCGTGAGTTGAACGAATACGAAGAAGAAGATGTCGATTTGATGGAGTTTGTCGATGAAATCGACGCTTGGATCATCGACGAATTGAAAAAAACAGGTTTGGATACAGCCAAAAGCGTATTGAGCCTATCCAAAGAAGACCTTACTCGCAGGACAGAACTTGAAGAAGAGACTGTGGATGAGATTTTCAGGATTTTGAGACAAGAATTTGATCAATAAACCGGGAGAAAAACCCCGGTCAATACCCTAATTATTTAAGATTTCGAAAGAAGTTTTTGCTTATGTCAGAAGAAAAAATGATGCGTTTAGGCCAAATAGCCAGGAAACTCAACGTGGGAACGGCAACCATTGTAGAGTCTCTTGCTAAAAAAGGCTATGAGGTGGAGAATAATCCGAATTCCAAAATCAACATGGAGCAGGTGGAGCTGTTGAACAAGGAATTCAAATCTTCTGCCCTTGATAAGGAAGAGGCTTCGCACCTCTCGATAGGGAAGCGGCATGAGCCAATATCAATAGAGCCGGAAACTCCAAAAGAGGAGCCAAAGCCTGCTCCTGCTCCAGAGCCCGCTCCTAAAGCTCAAGAAGAGCCAAAGCCAGCGCCTGCTCCTGAGCCTAAACCTACTCCTGTAGCTCCGCCAAAAGCCGAGCCTACACCCGAGCCTGCACCTCAGGCTCCAAAACCTACTCCGGAACCAACGGATCCACCTCAGGAAAACCCGGATAAAATTGCCGCCGAATCTCCAAAACTGGAGGGAATCAAAGTATTGGGTAAAATCGATCTGAGTAAGCAACAAACGCATAACCCGAAACAAAAACATAAATCCGGAAAATCCGGAAACAAGGGACAAAAGCCGGCCGAGCCTAGAAAGCAAGAAGTAAAAGCCCCTAAAAAGGAAACTCCTGCACCACAGGCTCCAAAACCAGCAGCACCAGCTGCTCCTAAAAAAGAGGAAGCCCCTAATCCGAACCCAGAAACCCAAGCTCCAAAGCCAGCAGATCAGGTGATTTCTGCCAAAGCAGATTCCCTCAAAGGGTTGACTGTTTTAGGTAAAATTGAGTTGCCTACAGACAGGCCTAAGAAAAAAGGCGGCCCTGTAGCATCCTCCGACGAAAGAGGAAGAGATAAGAAAAGACCTCGTAAGAGAATAGATAAAGGCGGCTCCAATAGAGGACCGGGAGGACCTGGAAACAGGGGTAATCAGGGAGGTCGTGGAAACCAAAAAGGTGGTGGAAACAGAACTCAGAAAGCTGAGCCTACCCAAAAGGAAATCCAAGATCAAATCAAACAGACTCTTGCTAGGCTTCAGGGCAAAAGCTCCGGAGGTAAAGGTAAAAGCAGAAGAGATAAAAAAGCAGAACGGGAAAGAGATGTAGATCAGGAAACTGAAGAAACAAAAATCTTGAAAGTGACCGAGTTTATCTCTGCCAATGACCTTGCGGCTTTGATGGATGTGTCTGTGAACCAGATTATATCGGCTTGTATGTCCTTGGGCATGTTTGTCTCGATCAATCAGAGATTAGATGCAGAAGCCATCACTATTATCGCAGATGAGTTTGGTTACGAAGTAGAATTCACCAAGTCTATCGAAGACGAGGAGGAAGTGGAAGAAGTAGATTCACCGGAAGAACTGATAGAACGTGCGCCTATTGTGACCATCATGGGACACGTAGATCACGGTAAGACTTCCTTGCTCGATTACATTCGGATGTCCAAGGTCACAGCAGATGAGGCAGGTGGAATCACGCAGCACATCGGAGCATATGATGTAATGACTAAAACTGGTCACAAAATCGCCTTCCTGGATACACCTGGTCACGAAGCATTTACAGCCATGCGTGCCCGAGGTGCCAAAATTACTGACGTGGCCATCATCGTGATTGCCGCAGATGACAGCATCATGCCACAGACCAAGGAAGCTATCAATCACGCCCAAGTAGCAGGCGTACCTATGATCTTTGCGATCAATAAGATAGATAGACCTAATGCTAATCCTAACAAAATCAAGGAAGAGCTGGCCAATATGAACCTATTGGTTGAAGAATGGGGTGGTAAATACCAATCCCAGGATATTTCTGCTAAAACAGGTGATGGTGTGGATGATTTGCTGGAGAAAGTGCTTTTGGAATCAGAGGTACTAGAACTCAAAGCAAATCCAAATAAAAACGCAATGGGTACGGTGATCGAAGCATCACTGGACAAGGGACGTGGATATGTCTCCACCATTATGGTACAGGCAGGTACTTTGAAAATCGGAGATATTATCCTTGCTGGTCAGCATCACGGTCGTGTCAAGGCCATGTTTGACCACAAAGGTAAAAAGCTGAAAGAAGCTGGCCCTTCTACACCTGTACAAGTGTTGGGTCTCAGTGGCGCACCTCAGGCGGGTGATATCATTAAGGTGTACGACACCGAGCGCGAAGCCAGAGATATTGCCAACTCCAGAGAGCAGATCCAAAGAGAGCAAAGCTTAAGAACCAAGAAGCATATTACACTGGATGAAATCGGTCGTCGTTTGGCAATCGGTTCATTTAAGGAACTCAATATTATTATCAAAGGTGATGTGGATGGATCCGTGGAAGCACTTTCGGATTCCTTGCTGAAGTTGTCTAAGGACGAAGTGAGTGTCAGCATTATCCATAAGGGAGTGGGTCAGATTTCTGAATCAGACGTATTGCTTGCATCAGCATCAGATGCTATTATCCTAGGCTTCCAGGTAAGACCTTCCTCCAATGCTAAAAAACTGGCTGAGCAGGAAGAAATTGAGATTAGACATTACTCGATCATCTACGATGCGATCAACCAGATCAAGGATGCGATCGAAGGTATGCTTGAGCCGGAATTCGAGGAAGTAATCACTGGTAATATTCAAGTCCGTGAGGTATTCAAAATCACTAAAGTAGGTACTGTTGCCGGGTCGTATGTGACAGATGGATATATCACCAGAAAGAACAAAATCCGCGTAATCCGAGACGGTATCGTAATCCACGAAGGTGAGATCGATCAGTTGAAGCGATTCAAAGATGATGTAGCTGAAGTGAAAGCTGGTTATGAATGTGGTATCTCCATCAAGAACTTCAACGATATCCAAATTGAGGATACCATCGAAGGATACGAGATGAGAGAGATTAAGCGCAAAAAATAATTTTCGCTTAGATATTTATATAGAAAAGGAACAGCATTGCTGTTCCTTTTCTAGTTTTAACCCATGTTGCAGGCAGTTTTACTTTTATTGAAAATTGGTTTTGTCTTCTCCCTGATCAGCTTATTGGCAGGCTTGGTGAAGCCAGTTTATGTGCTTTGGTTTTTGGATAGGATGAACCGGCTCAAAGTGATCAAATTCTATGGGCTTGGCTGTGTCCTTACTCTTGTTTTGATTTACCTTTTAAGCGTGCTTTGAGCTTTAATTATACATTTTTTAGACAAGATTTGACTATAATGTGATCAGTAATAAAATTTTGATCAGTAGTCTCCTGGAAAAATAATAGCTTAGTATTGATAGAAAAAGGGTATAAATTTTGGCATTAAGCATAAAAATGCAATTATTTGATAGCCCAAAATTAATCTATTGAAAAAATCCAGTGCCATATTGCTTTTAGTTTGCTTTGCCATGTATCACTTTGGCTATTACGCATTCTATTTTTCTTATGAGCATGTACTGGAGCAGCAGTGGGAATCTCAAGTCTACAGCGGAGAGTTCAATGAACAAGCTGAACAGTTGATGAAAATCCCGCTTTCCATGCCATATATGGCAAATCAAGAGGAATTTCAGATCACTAATACCCCCTTTGAAAAAGATGGGCAATCCTATAGAGCGATAAAGCAACGCTATCAAAATGACACCCTACAGTTGATAGTGGTGCCAGACGTGGAGCGTAAAGTGTTGAAAAATACCGTGCAAAAATGGATCTCTACTTTGACTGATGAAGAAAACCCTACAGAAAATAAGGGAAGTACTGTGGTCAAATTCTTTGTGAAGGACTACATGCAGCCCAAAAAGTTTCTCTTTGAACCATTCATCAGCCAGCCAATATCCAATTCAAATAGCTGGCTGGACAACTTATACTTAGATCCTGAACTTGGTCTAATATCCCCTCCTCCACAGTTTTCGTGATTCTCTTTTTTATTTTCTGCTAGTTGATCACCGCGTTGAGCTGGTGAAGCGCTAGGAGTGTACTCTATTCGCACTTGGGTTAAGCTTGTGCGACATGGGCTTTTATTACTTAGAATCAATAACTAACCCGATGAATTCGAGCCTTGCTGAAGCAGACAGACATGACTAAAAAGTCAAGCACTGGTATGATTATCAGTTATGCTAGATTCCCCAGGGATTCGGGTTAACCATCGAAAAAAAGTTTAAACAAATGAAAATTACTTTAAGGACGCTGGTTCTCCTGGTAGGAGGATTAGTGACGTCCTATATAGCTATGGCTCAAACACCCACTGATGGGTTGATGATGCCAAAAGGTGATCTGTGTATTCTTGTCAATTATGAATATGGACAATTTGATCACTATTGGGAGGGAGAGACCCTCCGCAAAAATGGAACTATCGCAAAAGTTCTGCGAAGAACTGCTCTTGCCATGGCAGCTTATGGTATTACCAATAGGCTTGACGCATATATAGGTTTGCCGTATGTAAGTACCAATTCCACCACGCCAAATGGGGGAAAGTTTGCTGGGGCTTCTGGTATTCAGGATTTATCCCTTGGATTGAAATATGAAGCGCTTCGCAAAAGAGGGGAAAAGGGCGAGCTGACTGTATTCGGCTCAGTTTTATTCTCTACGCCTGTATCCAATTACCTTTCAGACTATCAGCCTTACAGTATAGGTATTGGTGCTCCCCAGCTGGCATGGAGAGGAGTGGTAGAATACGAATGGAATAGTGGATGGTATGCCAGAGGTCAGGGAGGCTACATCTGGAAAGGCTTTACTCAGGCTGAACGGGAATATTACTATAACGATGGAAGCTATTATACCTCTTGGATGGATGTACCTAGCGCCTGGACATACGAAGCGGTAGTGGGCAAATGGTTTATGGATAAATCCTTGAGAGTAGAGGTAAGCTTTAATTCTTCTCGCTCTACCTCTGGAGATGACATTCGCGCTTACAATGCTCCTCAGCCCACCAATAGGGTAGATATGGATCGTGTGGGAGCGTTTGCGCAGTATTTTTTCAAATCTGTGAAGGGATTAGGCTTAGTAGCCGCTTACAGTAGGGTGGTTCACGGACGGAATGCACCTGAAATGTCCTCAATTAGCGGGGGAGTTACCTATCAGTTTGGCCTGTTTAACCCAAAAAACTAAAAGCATGAAAAAAATTCAACTACTATCTATACTCTTTGTGTTTCTAGTCATGGCTAGTTGTAACAAAGATCTAAATACTGAATTGAGATATGAAAGTTATGAGTTTTCAGGCATAGATGAAGATGCCGGAGATTGGAAACCTATTCTGATTTCTCATGGGAGTGAGCTTGAAATCCCAGCTCCCAGTTCTGAAGATTCCCCAGAATATTTAGAGGAAATAGAACAGGCTAAGTCACTAATCTCCTCCATGACTGAATCCCAAAAGGAGAATTTGGAATTTTGGACGAATAATGCTGTCCTCCGATGGAATGAAGTAGCATTGGCGTTGATAGCGAAGTACAACTTGATTCCTGGTCCCAATGTAGATGAGTCCTATACACTTCCGGACCCAAATAACCCGGCAGGACCACCACCTTTTCCTTTCTCCCATCCACCCTATGCCAGCAGGGCTTTGGCATACCTGTCTGTGGCGCAATTTGACGGATTGATCTCAGCCTGGCATCACAAGTTTCAATTTAACCGGAAAGCCCCCTATCAGGTGGATGCTACTATTCCCCATGCTTACGTGGATAATGGCTTGCCTTCTTATCCATCCGAGGGTGCAGTATTGGCTACTGTTTCTCGAAAAGTGCTCACGGCGATGTTTCCTCTGGAAGCAGAGTACTTGGCTTCACTTGAAGAAAAGCACCTCGAAAGTTTGATTTTGTCGGGGGAGAATGTGCAGAGTGACCTAGAAGCAGGTATGAAGATCGGAGAAGAGATTGGCAGTATAGCATTGACTCGTGCTTCTAACGATGGAATGAAGTATGCCCAGTCGCCCAAAGCTGTTTCTGATTCACTGAGACAAGCAGCTTTTGATAGATTCGGTTGGCAATGGGAAAATCTGGAAAGCCCAAAACGTCCTGTTGGGTTGACTCCTTTATTTGGACAAGTGAAAATGTGGAGCGTTCCTTATGTCGAAGCAACTAGGCCAGAGGTTCCTCCGGCTCCTGGATCTGAAGCATTCGAAGCGGATATCAAAATCCTGAAGAATTATGCAGATAATATGACTGAGGAGTACCGAAGAATTGCGAATTTCTGGCAAGATGGCCTAGGAACTTACACACCACCTGGGCATTGGAATGATATCGCAGGTGAGTTTATCCTGAAATATAAATTTAATTCCATTCGCACAGCGAGGGCTTTTGCTTACATGAATATGGCGATAATGGATGGAGGAATTAGTTGCTGGGATGCAAAGTACTATTACTACTACCCAAGACCCATTCAATTAATCGAAGGTTTTGAGACCATTGCAGGAACCCCCAATTTCCCAAGCTACACTTCTGGACATTCCGTGTTTTCGGCAGCTGCAGCTGAGACATTGACCTATCTATTTCCTCAGGAAGGTTCAATCTTTATGGAATGGGCAGAAGAAGCTGCCATATCCCGAGTTTACGGTGGAATCCATTGGACTTTTGATGCTACTGTTGGCACCACTCAGGGAATTAATGTAGCGCAGTATACCATTGATGTTGCTAAGCAAGATGGTGCTGATAACTAACAAAAAGACAATAAACAAATGAAAAAATATACCCAATTCCTATTTGCAATAGCTGCTTTGCTTTTGCTGGAAATTAATGCAAATGCACAAGGATGCGTAGCCATCAGACAGTTTTCCGGTTTGGGAAATGCTGTTGGCCAAGGAAATATCCTCAACAAAGGAGAATGGAATATCTCGGCAAACTATCGGTATTTCAAATCCTTTCGCCACTTCAGGGGCACCCATGAAGAGCCTAACCGCATCGAAGACGGGACTGAAGTGATTAACTATCAGCATGGCCTGGATATCAACATCAGCTATGCCTTTAGTGAGCGCCTTTACGGCATAGTCTCGCTTCCTTTTCAGTACAATGAGCGGAGTTCGCTCTATGAGCATAACAGAACGGATCGCCATACCACCTATTCCAAAGGCTTTGGCGACATGAGGATTGGTGCCGGCTATTGGTTGCTCTCTGGGGAAAAGGCCAAGAAAGGGAATACTGCTATAGGGCTAGGAATCAAATTCCCTACCGGTGATTATGCCGCGACTAGCACCTTCTATAGAGGAGAGGAGAGTACGCCCACCGAGATGACAGTAGATCAATCCATCCAGCTTGGTGACGGAGGCACAGGGCTAATTGTGGATTTCCAAGGACTTTGGAACATCGGCGGGACGAACTTCTGGTACTATGATGGATTTTATATGTTTAATCCCAAAGAAACCAATGGTACTGCCACCAATAGACGAAGGGAGAATGAATCCATCATGAGTGTACCGGATCAATATGCCTTGAGAACCGGTGTTTTCCATGCTTTCGAGAAAATCCATGGCTTAGGACTGTCCCTAGGTGGGAGAATTGAAGGTATTCCTGTCCGAGATGCCATAGGTGGGAGTGAGGGCTTCAGGCGTCCCGGCTACATTATTTCGGTAGAGCCTGGGGTGAGCTATATGCTAGGAAACCTTACCGGGACTTTGAATGTGCCCATTGCTTTGTGGAGAAATAGAACTCAAAGTGTGACTGATATAGAAAATTCTACACCAGATGATATTGTCCATGGAGATGCAGCTTTTGCAGATTACCTGATCAATTTCACCTTGGCTTGGAGAATTCCTAAGAAAATAGCAAGTCCATTTAACTAATTTTCATCCAGATAAGGGCTCGGTTTTCTTGTGCTTTACGAGGATTAAAGGTCGATTGAATAGATAAAAATTGATTTAGTCAAACTCCTAGGTTATTTGTAGCCCATATCGCAAACCTATAAAATCATGAAGGTATTATTTTACCTTGGAATTTTCGGATTGCTACTATTTGAGTTTTTGAAGGTTTACTTCATCATGCCGATGCCTGGAAGTCAACAGTGGGCTTCGCTGGAATTTGCCTATTTACTTCATCAAAGTCGATGGTTTTTCCGATGTTCACTTATAATAATAGCTGTTGTGGGGTTAATGCCCGCATTTGCTGTTACCCGGAAATGGCTACCCATCACCTGTCTAGTAATAGTAGTGGGATTTGTCTGGATGCTGAACTTCAAAATGTCTGCAGATGCGATGTTTAAGGAACCTCAGAATTTAAACTTTCAAAGCAAGGGGCAATTCACAGGGAGTGATAGTATGCTGGTCGTCGTGACAAGTAATAGGCAAGAAACCAAAGCATATCCGGTTCGGTATTTAGTGTATCATCATCAAGTGAGAGACTATGTTGGAGGTGATCCAGTGATGGTTACTTATTGTAGCGTGTGTAGGACGGGAAGAGTGTTTTCACCTCTTATAGATGGAAATGAAGCAACCTTCCGATTAGTGGGGATGGATTACTTCAACGCCATGTTCGAAGATGCAGGAACAGGAAGCTGGTGGCAGCAAGCTACTGGTGAAGCTATCGCAGGACCGTTGAAAGGACATCAACTAAAAGAACTGGAAGCCCTCCAAATGAGCGTTCATGGATTCTTCAATGCATATCCCGATGGTTTGATCATGGAAGCCGATCCTGATTTTCTCACGGAATATGATTCTTTGGGGAAATATGAAGTTGGGGAAAGTGAAAGTGAGCTGACGGGAACAAGCCCATTCTCTTGGGATGAAAAATCCTGGGTGGTGGGCGTCACTGTGGATGGTGAGTCCAAAGCGTACGATTGGAATGCGTTAGTAGCCGAAAGACTTATTCATGACCAGATCGGGAATGAATCTATCGTCCTTATACTATCAGATGATTCTCAAAGTTTTGTTGCTTTCAGGAGAGAATCATCTGATACTTTCTCATTGGAAAGAGACACGCTAATATCGGGTAAGGGAAAGAATTACTCATTTACCGGAGCATCTCTAAATCCATCCTATCCTGATCTGGAGCGAATCCAGGCCTACCAGGAATTTTGGCACAGCTGGAGAACCTTCAGGCCAAATACAACTAGGTATCCAGATTAAATATTTGAAGTTGTTATATTAATGTCAAAGAGCCTTTGCGGGCTCTTTGACTTCTTTTTTTAAGCTTTTGGTAGCCAAAACCATCAGAGAAATAGCTAAAATGAAGAGCAAGGCCGCAATAATTGAAAGCACATAGACTTCGTCTTTGAAGTTTTTCCAGGCAAATAATCCCAAAGAGGCCAACGTCACAGTGAACATGAAAAACATGGGGATGGTGACAAATAAGGCATTCACTTTTTTCTTAATCAGCCACACAGCGATGGTCAATAAGGCTAATGCAGCCAGAAGTTGATTTGCTGAGCCGAAGATGGGCCAAAGTGTAGTGAATTCACCGGAGAGTAATAGTAAAATGGAAAATAAAATTACGATCCCTGTAGAAACGTATCGGTTTGTCGCCAAAAACTGACCTGCTGCCTGAGGTACATCCTCAAAGTATTCCTGCAAAGTAAATCGAGCCAATCGGGTACAAGTATCCAATGTGGTAAGCGCGAAAGCAGAAACTGTCAGCGCAACAAATCCTATGGCAAATTGCTCAGAAATTCCCAGCGAGGCGATCATTCCTCCCAGTCCGTTGGAAAAAAGGGCCACAGGTCCGGTACTGCTTAGCTGTGCTGCATAATCTGTCCTAGTCAAAACCACTACTGCACCTACAGAAATGATGGCTAGAAATGATTCGATTAGCATACCTCCAAAGCCTACTACCTTGGCGTCAGACTCCCTGTCCAGTTGCTTGGATGTGGTGCCAGAGGCAACTAGGGAATGAAATCCGCTAATCGCTCCGCAGGCTATGGTCACAAAAAGTACCGGGAAGATAAACCCTAAATTTTCATCTGTAAAGTGGATTTCATTGCTCATTTGTATCTCCGGATTGGCAATAAAAACTCCGAGAACCGCCGCGATGATCATTCCATAGAGCAGAAAGCTGTTTAAATAATCCCTTGGCTGTAGTAGCATGCTCACAGGAGTTACCGAAGCAATAAAGGCATACCCCAATAGAATAAGCACCCAAGTATTATACTCTAGAACTATCGGCACTAGCATTCCCAGATAGACGAAGAAATACATCAGGACCACACCTATTATCGTAATGATAATAAATGCGGATTTCCGATCTCCAACGATTTTATTGACTATTCCGAAACCAATAGCCAATAAAATAAAAAGAATAGATGCTGAAGCAACACCGGGATTAGTGACAAAAGTCTTTGCGATAATATCAGCAAAAACGCCGATGACAAGTATCAAAGTAGAAAAACTGAAAATGACGAAGAGTTGCTTGCCCTTGCTACCGATTTGATTTCGAATGATAACACCAATTGATTTGCCTTCAGTTTTCAGGCTTGTGGCCATACTGCCCAGGTCATGCACTGCGCCAAAGAAGATTCCTCCCACCAAAATCCAGATCACCGCTGGAATCCAACCAAAGGTCACCGCGATGATCGGCCCTACGATTGGTCCAGCTCCGGCAATGGAAGCAAAATGATGTCCTAAAACCACGATGGGTTTGCTGGGTTCGTAATCTACCCCATCTCTCAAAGTATGCGAGGGAGCCGGATTATTATCATTTAGCCCGAATTTTTTGTACACAAATTTCCCATAGATTTTGTATGCACTGAAAAGGATTATTGCGGAAAAAACTAAAAGAACGGAAAGGTTCATCATGAGATATTTGGGAATTTGGGCTTTTTTCGAATTAAATATCTAAAACAGGATATATTCTCAAAATAAGGTAATTATTAACAGCGGGAAAAGGCGTTTTAAAGAATCTCAAACAAAACTAAAACAGAAGCTATTTAATTGCTGATTTTATTTACCGGATTTATGGCATAAATTTGTAACCTTTGACTCGTCAAAAAACAACCTAAAAACTCAATATGGCTTGGTTTAAAAGAACTGACAAAGGCATTAAAACCTCCACAGCGGAGAAAAAGGATGCTCCTGATGGCCTTTGGTTTAAAACTCCAAATGGAAATATCATCCATACCAGAGAGCTCAAAAACAATTCATTTGTATGCCCTGATGATGATTTTCATGTGAAAATCGGTTCGAAAGAATACTTCGAGATTCTTTTTGACAATAATAAATTCAAAGAGCTGGATGCCAATATGACCTCTGGTGATCCTTTGAAATTTACCGACACCAAACCCTATGTGGCCCGCATAGAGGCGACCATCAAGAAGACCGATCTCAATGATGCAGTGCGCTCAGCCGTGGGTAAAATGAACGGACTGGATATCGTAGTTGCTTGTATGGACTTCAATTTCATCGGTGGATCCATGGGTTCGGTAGTGGGCGAAAAAATCGCCAGAGCAATAGATCACTCTCTGAAAAACAAAATCCCGTTTCTGATGATTTCAAAGTCTGGCGGGGCGAGAATGATGGAAGCTGGGTTTTCACTAATGCAAATGGCGAAAACATCTGCCAAGCTTGCGATGTTAGATCAAGCACGGATACCATACATCTCCATGCTTACTGATCCTACTACCGGGGGAGTGACGGCTTCCTATGCAATGCTGGGTGACTTCAATATCGCAGAGCCGGAAGCCTTGATAGGGTTTGCAGGACCACGTGTGATCCGTGAGACCATTGGTAAAGATCTGCCAAAGGGATTTCAAAGTTCTGAATTTGTATTGGAGCATGGATTCTTGGATTTTATTATTGACAGACGTCAATTGAAAAACCGATTGACCACTTTGCTAAACCTTTTAAACAATTAATTATTATACTACTGGAAGGTTTTGATTATTCAGGGCAAATTTGCTGGAGTAATTGACCTGCTTTAGTGATTAATAAATATATTTGTGCTCCCATATCGGGAGTCAATCCATAAGAAAAATTAAACCAAAATTTCATGGGTTCAGTAATTATCACATCCATTGTAGCATTTACGGTAATCATTTTGCTACTGGTTTTTATCCTCCTTTTTGCCCAGTCTAAGCTGGTAGCATCAGGACCTGTCAACATTGTGATCAATGGAGACGACAGTTCACCTATCGTGACCTCTGCTGGTACTACCCTGCTTTCTACGCTTGGTAATCAGAAAATCTTCTTGCCATCAGCATGTGGTGGCGGTGGAACCTGTGCCATGTGTAAGTGCGTAGTCGAAGAAGGTGGTGGAGAAGTTCTACCTACTGAAGTAGGGCATCTTAGCAGAGCTGAGCAGCAGGAGAATGTCCGACTAGCATGTCAGGTGAAAGTAAAGAATGATATGAAGATCCGGGTTCCGGAAGAAATCTTCGGTATCAAAAAGTGGGATTGCGAAGTTATTTCCAACTATAACGTTTCTACTTTCATTAAGGAGTTCAAAGTAAAACTGCCTGAAGGCGAGACTTTGGAATTCGAAGCAGGGGGATATATTCAGATTGACGTTCCTGTGGTTACAGTGAACTTCAAGGATATGGATATCACTCCGCACCCAGAGCTTGGTCACCCAGAGGATGTCTATCAGAGCGATTGGGATAAGTTTGGTCTTTGGGACCTGGTGATGAAAAATGACGAGGAGTTGTTCCGTGCATACTCCATGGCCAATCACCCGGCTGAAGGTAATATCGTGATGCTTACCATCCGTATCGCTACTCCTCCATGGGACAGAGCTAATAACAAATGGATGGATGTGAATCCTGGTGTTTGTTCTTCTTATGTATTCTCCCGTAAGCCAGGTGACAAAGTGACCATTTCAGGTCCTTATGGCGAGTTCCATATCAACCCTACCCAGCGTGAGATGGTCTATATCGGCGGTGGTGCAGGTATGGCTCCATTGAGAGCACAGATTTTCCACCTTTTCCATACGGAGAAAACGAGCAGAAAAGTTTCTTATTGGTACGGTGGTAGATCAAAGAAGGAATTGTTCTACGTACCTCACTTCAGAGAAATTGAAGAGAATTTCCCGAACTTCCAGTTTAACATCGGACTTTCAGAACCACTTCCAGAGGATAATTGGAAAATCAAAAAATCACTGGATGATAAAGAAGGTGATGGCTATGTAGGCTTTATCCACCAGGTTCTTTATGATAATTATCTCAAGGATCACCCTGAGCCAGATGAAGTAGAATACTACCTTTGTGGACCTCCATTGATGAACTCAGCAGTATTGAAATTGCTGGATGATCTAGGAATTCCACAGGAAAATATCCGATTCGATGATTTCGGAGGTTAATCATAAAACAAAGGATCCCGCTTCGGCGGGATTTTTTATTTAAGAGGCAATTTTGTTTATTTTTACCTAAGACAATCACCCTTTATGAATATCCAATCCTTTTTTGAACCTGTGGCAGAATACCTGTGGCAGAAGAAGTACCCAAATAATTCCTTTTTCAAGCAGATCCATTTTTATGGAGAAGAATTTCCGGACCTCAAAGGCGTACAGATCGCTTTGGTAGGAATCCGCGAAAATCGAGGTTTGCGTAGAGTAGAAAGTGCGGACCGTGGAAGCAGCGAAATCAGAGAGAAACTCTATGAACTGAAAAAAGGAATGGGTTCATATCGCGTAGCTGACCTGGGAGATTTGATTTCGGGTGAGAAGCTGTCGGATACTTATCATGCCATGCAGGAAGTGGGAGAGTATCTGATGAAGCAGCAAATCCTTCCTGTTTACTTTGGGGGCTCGCATGACCTGGACTATGGGCAGTATTTGTCTTACGAAAAGATGAAAAAACTGGTGAATATGCTGACCGTTGATGCCAAATTGGATATGGAAGAAGATGGTCCAATGGCGGATCAGCATACCCAGGAAATCATACTTCATCAGCCAAATTTCCTTTTCTCATCATCCCATCTTGCTTATCAGAGTTTTCTGGTTGATCCTTCCTTAGTGAATGTGATCGAAAAGCTTTATTTTGAGCATGTACGTTTAGGTGAGCTCAGAAAGGAATTTAAGGAGGTAGAACCCTTGATTCGGAATGCCGATTTGATGAGTTTTGACTTGTCAGCCATACAGTCCGCAGATGCACCGGGAGCAGTAGACGCCCAGCCATTTGGGCTGACAGGAGAGGAAGCTTGCCAGATCTGCTGGTTTGCCGGGACTAATGAAAAATTAAGTTCAATAGGTATATATGGCTATGAGCCTTACTTCGACGATGCCGCCAATAAGACAGCAAAAGTGGTCGCAGTAATGATTTGGTATTTCCTGGAAGGCTTCTATTCCAGAAAAGATAGTCTTTCTTTCAAGAGTAGTGATTATATTAAATACACAGTATCTCTGGATGCCAAACCAAATTTGCTGGTCTTCTACAAGAGTAAGAGAAGTGGGAAGTGGTGGATGGAAATACCACATAATGAAACCGAGAAATTTGACAGAGTAACCACCGTGCCATGCAGCTATGCTGACTATCAGATGGCACAAAAGGGCGAGATTCCGGAGCGTTGGATCAATGCGCAAATCAAACTACTCTGATGCAAAGGTATACCAAACAACAACTTGCCCTGAGAAATGGACAAGATAAACCTGAGGTATGGGTGGCGTATAAAGGGGTGATCTATGATGTGACGGCCTCTAGGTTATGGAAAAAGGGGATGCATTACGAGCATTGGGCAGGACAGGATCTGACAGAAGAATTGCCAGAGGCACCTCATACCGAAAAAGTATTTGAGAAATTTCAGGCCATAGGCCAATTAGCATAAATGATAGTAATAGCAGATAGTGGATCCAGTAAAACGGACTGGAGAGTGATTCATTCTGACGGGAAGATTTCTCAGCATAGGGGGATTGGCTTTAATCCATATTATCAGTCTTCTGAGGAGATTGGTAGTCATATGCGTGATGAGTTTTTACTCGGCCTGCAGGGAGAAATCCGTGAGGTTTATTTCTACGGTGCTGGCTGTTCTGCACCCAGTAGGCAGGAGGAAGTAGCCAAGGCTATCCGTTCGCTGTATCCTATGGCTGAAATCCAGGTAGATCATGATTTGGCTGCTGCGGCCAAGTCTACCTGTGGACATTCCGCTGGTATTGCCTGTATATTGGGAACAGGCTCGAATAGCTGTGATTATGACGGAAAAAAAATCATAGCTACACGTCCTGCTCCAGGTTATATTTTTGGAGATGAGGGTGGTGGAGCTTATGTGGGTAGAAAGCTGTTGAAGGATTTTATTTTTGATCAAATGCCCGCCGAAATAAAGAAGGGACTGGTGGATCAGTTTGACCTGACTGCAGTCAAGATTCAAGAGCAGGTCTATCAAAAACCATATCCTAATCGGTATATGGCGAGCTTTTGTAAATTTATCACCGAACGTAAATCAAACCCATACTGCTATAGACTCTTCTATGATTCATTTCAGGATTTCTTGTCACAATATGTGATGAAGTATGAAGACTATAAAAATAAACCAGTGAGTTTTGTAGGTTCCATAGCCCATTATAATGGGGATATTCTTCGTAAGGCTGCCACTGATGTGGGCATTCATGTGCAGTTGATTTTGGAAAGTCCTATTGCTGGTCTTACCCTTTATCACCAAAAAATGCTATGAAACCCTGCCTAATTTAGCTTATCACTTGGTAGTCACCGCCCGAAAAGACTAGGATTCACCAGCCTGAAGACAGATAGGTACTTGATAGTTTGATTCTTCAAGTTACATGGGGATAGGCTAAAGGATAGAGAAAACACAAATTATAGACAAATGAAAGTAACTGAAAGTGCCTCTCACTACGATAATTTGGATCAGATGGAAGTTTTTGATCTACTCCAGAATATCAATAAGGAGGATCAAAAAGTGGCTTTAGCCGTTGAAAAAGTGATTCCCACTATTGCTGCTCTCGTAGAAGCCATTGTTCCCAGGATGCAACAAGGAGGCCGCTTAATTTATATAGGAGCTGGTACCAGTGGGCGATTGGGGATTTTGGATGCTTCCGAGTGCCCGCCTACTTATGGGGTTCCCTTCGATTGGGTTCTAGGCATAATCGCCGGAGGTGATACCGCTATACGCAAAGCAGTAGAGAATGCCGAAGATGACTATCAGCAAGCTTGGAAAGATATTTTAGCTTATGGATTTAATGAACAGGACACGGTAATTGGGATTGCGGCATCTGGGACTACTCCTTATGTCATTGGAGGCGTCAAGATCGCCAAATCCAATGGATTGCTAACCGGAAGCATCACCTGTAATCCGGATTCGCCACTCTCCTTGGAAGTCGATCATGCGATAGAAGCAGTGGTAGGGCCTGAGTTTGTAACCGGCAGTACCAGAATGAAAGCTGGAACAGCCCAAAAGCTTGTGTTGAATATGATCTCCACTTCAGTAATGATCAAGCTAGGAAGGGTGAAAGGAAATAAGATGGTAGATATGCAGCTCTCAAATGCCAAGCTGGTAAAACGTGGTACCGAAATGATAATGGAGGCTACCGGATTGGATGAGGACTCAGCCAGGAAGTTACTGCTGTCTGAGGGTTCGGTGCGCAATGCCACGGAGTACTATTATAGGCAAAAGGGATAATTCTAAATATTTAGAAAAGGATAAGTAGAATTCTCCAAAAGGGACGTACCTTTGCAGCCCATTAAGCATTTGAAAACCAATTGCTTATTTTATGTAAAATCAATCCAGCAGTGATGCTGCAATTCCATGAGAAAGAACAATCCAAAAAAGCCGTTTTTCGGTGAAGGAAAGAAAGAAGTAGACTCTTCCACATCGTTTGATAAGGGAGGATACAAAGGGAAATCAGAAGATTTCAAAAGATCCAAGGGCAAAGACTTTGGTAAAGGTACTAGAGGGAAGAAATCCTATGATCGTCAAGATGATGATTTTGCTGATTTTCAGAAAAAATCCCGCTTAAGAAAGGAAGGACCCAAGACCATAGGGGAAAAGAAGTTTGGTTCGAAAACTACTTTTGGTAACAAGAAAGATGATGAATCCAACTCAGTAGAGAGTAATAAATTCAAAGCTGGCAAGAAGCAATTTTTTAATCAAAAGGAAAGAGGAGAAAGTCCAAAGCCATTCAAAAAGGACTTCAAAAAGGACGAGAATGCCTCGCTCGATAAGCCGACAGGTTTGGTGTACAAGGGTAGAGGTAAGGATCAAAAACCTGTATTTGCAGCTGGGAAACCTACTTACAAATCGGATAAAAGAGAGACCAGAGGTTTTGGGAAAAAGCGCTTTGTAGATCAGGATGCCAATGTGGAAAGACCTGATTACAACTTTGACGCTCTTCCTCAGAAGAAAGCCAGGTTAAACAGCGAGGAAAAACTCATCCGTCTGAACAAGTATATCGCCAACTCGGGAATATGCAGCCGTAGGGAGGCAGATACCTTGATTTCACAAGGGCTAGTAACTGTCAATGGGAAAGTCTGTACTGAACTGGGTATGCAGGTGAAGAGGACAGATCGTGTAGTGTATCAAGGCAAGAGAATCAATCCTGAAAAGCCAGTTTATGTATTGCTGAATAAGCCGAAAGACTTTATCACCACTACAGATGATCCTATGGATCGCAAGACAGTTATGAACCTGGTTGGCAATGCCTGTGAGGAAAGAATTTTCCCGATTGGGCGCTTGGACAGAAATACCACGGGGCTGCTCCTATTTACCAATGATGGAGAACTTGCTGCTAAACTTTCCCATCCTTCGAATGAAATCAAGAAAATCTATCAGGTGACTTTGGATAAACCCCTGACCAAAAATGATGAAGAGGCGATCAACGAAGGTTTGGAACTGGAAGATGGACTGGCGGAGGTTGACGATATGCAGGTTTTGTCTGCAGACCGTAAGATATTAGGATTGGAAATCCATATCGGTAGAAATCGCATTGTTAGAAGGATCTTTGCGCATCTGGGCTATGAAGTAACTGCACTGGATCGTGTAGTATATGCCGGTTTGGATAAGAAAGACCTAAAACGTGGCCATTATAGATTCCTTACAGAGCAGGAAGTGATTCGGTTAAAGTTCTTTGTATAAAAATGAAAAGCTCCCAAATGGGGGCTTTTTTTATGCTTGAAGTTGATCAGCTGTTCCAAAAGCAGCAGTAATGAAATGATCGCTTACGCAAATCCTTTCAAAGCTTTCTCTAAATCCCGCTTCGTGATCAGTCCGCCTTTTCTCCAAAGGATTTTTCCCTTTTTAAACAGTATATAGTTTGGGATAGAGCGGATTGCAAACTGCTGTGCAAGCTGTGGATGCTTGTCTACATTGATTTTCAGCAGTTTTATTTTTCCTCCCAATTCATCCAATACCTCAGCAATGATGGGATCCATAGTCTGACAGGGGCCACACCAGTCTGCATAGAAATCTACAAGGACCGCATCCTGACTCTTATTGATGATATCTTTTGGGTTTCGCTTGGGCATGACTCTTCTAGTAATGTTAAAAGTAAATCCGTTAATTGGTAAAATCCCCTGCGGAAACTACGAAACCTTAAACCTTTAACAATTAACCTTCATTCTCTCTGCGCAAACCTCTGTGTAGTTTGCGGTTAAAAAAAACAAAAAAAGCCGCTAACTCGATATCGATTTAGCGGCCCCTTTGTTGTGTTGGTTCATTAATTTCCAGCTGGTGCTGCCGGGGCAGTAGGCATTTCAAGACCTAGCTTAGCCAATACCAATTCAGTGAACTTATCTTCCTCCTTGGTGTAAAGTAAAACTGGTGCTTGACCTGCAGTTTCAGCGAAAATGTGGGTGTAATTATTTTCTGCTGCCACGGCATTGATCGCATTGATTACCTTGGTCTGTACCGGCTCTAGCAATTCGCCTAGTTTTCGCTGATAGCTGATCTGGCTATCCGATTCCATTTTCTGAAGGTTGTCACGAAGCTCTGTCAATTCCTGCTCTTTTGCCGCACGTGCTTCTTCGGTCATAGTCTGTGCTGCCTGCTGGTAAGTCTGCACCTGACGCTGAAAGTCTTCAGCCTTCAATTGCATGGTAGTCTGAAGCTGAGTCTGGTAGTCTTGGATATCAGCACCGATCTGCTCCATTTCTGGCATCAAATCCATGATGAATTCTACGTTAGTATAACCAATCTTTACTTCTTGAGCTTGAGCTGCGAATCCTACGCAAAGCAATGCTACTGCGGAAAGGATAACTTTTACATTCTTCATTTCTGTGTTTCTATTTTAATTGTTGTCTTCGATTCCTAATTCATCCAGGACAAATTCGGAATAATCATGTCTGGGGTCTGTGTAGATAATCGCCGATGGATCTGCGGCTTTATCAAACAGCATTCCCAGGTTATTCCTGCGTGTTACCCGCTCTATTGCATCATAGATTTTGGATTGAAGTGGCTGCATCAGTTCTGCTTGTTTTTGAAAATACTGCCCGTCAATACCGAAAATCCTACTATAGAACTCCTGGGATTCCTTTTCTTTCAATTTTGCTTCTTCCAGCCTTTGCTGGTACATTTCCTCTGTCAGTAGTACTTCTTCTGCTTTCAGCTGGACATAAAGCTCTTTGACCTCCTTGTCCAAATTTTGTGCCTCTTTCTTCCATTCATTGCTGATGTTTTCAAGCTCTGTTTGGATCACTTTATAGTCTGGATGCTTGTTCAGAATGTATTCCGTATCTATATATCCTATCTTTTGTGCTGCCAAAGGCATCGCCTGAAGGGCAAGGAGCAGCAAAAATACTATTTTCAGCGATTTATTCATGGGTATGGAGAGAAAGTTACAAGTGCTCAAATTTATTACCTTCTGAGAAGATCAATTTTTGCATAAATTAACTATTCCACTTGCTATTTCCATAGGCCTTACCGGATTTGCTGTCCGATGGTAAAGTGGAATTGAGACCCACTTCGCTGGGTGCTTCCAGGGATGTTGTCAAAACCATAGCCCCAATCTACACCTAGCAATCCGAATGCAGGCATAAAGATCCTGGCACCAACACCCGCAGATTTTTTCAAGTCATAAGGATTGAAATCTGCATAGGATCCCCAGTTGTTACCCGCTTCTGCAAATCCGAGTAAGAAAATGGTGGCCGATGGGTTGGGTGATACCAGGTACCTTAGCTCCATGACGTATTTGTTATACACCACACCTCCATAAGGCTCCGGAGTAGCTGTACCTCTACTATCTCTACCCGGTGTGATGGATTGGTTTTCATATCCTCTTAGTCCTATGATTTCCTGTCCCAAGGCGAAGTTATTGAAGGTCATTCCGTCACCACCCATTACGAATCTTTCCAGTGGGATAATCCCTATCTTTTTGCCATAGGATCCCAAGAAGCCCATGTGTGCTCGTGCACTGGCTACAAACTTGGTAGAGCCAAATAATGGGGTGTAGAATGAAGCATCAAACATCCACTTGTGGTATTCCAGCCACTTGTATTTTTCCTGATCTGTAGATTCTTCCGTGATATTTTTATTCAGCGAGGAATATGGCGGAGTAAATGCCGCCGAAAGCGTCACATTGGATCCAAATCTAGGGAAGGTAGGATTGTCTAAGTTATACCTGGAAACGGTAGTATTCCAGGTGATACTGTTGGATACACCAGTAGGATAGCTTAGTCCAAAGGAGGTTCCATATTGGTCAAATTCATAGATCTGAAACTGCAGTGAATTACTGAACTGGAAGTTGTCATCTGGCCAGGTTACCCGTTTGGCTAGTCCCAAAGTCACCCCTGTGATTTTGAAGAAACCTAATTCGTCTCCGAAATTTGCTTGGTTATAAAAATCAACCTGACGTTGTACGGAGTGATTGAATGAGAAGCTTAGCGCATTTGGCTTTTTGCCTCCAAACCAAGGTTCTGTCAGGGATACAGAATAGTTTTGGAATGAACGTCCGTTTGCTTGGACCCGAAGGGAAAGCTTTTGGCCATCCCCCACCGGAAGTGGATCCCACTTGGAGAAATCGCCTATATTCCGGATCGAGAAGTTATTAAAGGAAAGACCTACAGTACCTACGAAACCGTAAAATCCACCCCATCCCCCAGAGAGTTCGATTTGGTCATTTGGCCGCTCTTCCAGCTCAAATGTGATGTCCACCGTTGCAGCCTCAAAGTTTGGTCTCAGGTCCGGATTGATGGTCTCAGGATCAAAGTACCCTAAAGTTGAAAGTTCTCTGATGGTTCGTACCAAGAGTGCCCTGTTGAATTTCTGACCAGGTAAAATCCGGATTTCACGCATGACCACATGATCAGAGGTACGCTCATTTCCTTTGATATTTACACTGTTTACAGTCACTTGAGGACCTTCGAAAATCCGCATCTCCAGATCAATGGAATCTCCCACCACATTCACTTCCACAGGATCTATGCTAAAGAATAAATAACCATCATCCTGATAGAGGGAACTGACATCATCTCCTCTGGTAGGATCATAGTTCAATCTCTTATCTAGTCTGTCTTTGTCATAAACATCCCCTTTCTGTATGCCCAGCTTGGCTTGTAAAACCTGATCTGGGTGGATGAAGTTACCATTGAAGGTGATGTTTCTGTAATAGTATTTTCGTCCTTCTTCCAGCGCGATATCTATATTGATTTTATCTGCGGTGTAATCGTAGATGGAATCAGCCGTGATTTTGGCGTCCCGGAACCCCTTGCTTTGGTAGAAACTGATCAAGTTGTCCTTGTCATTTCTGTATTCTTTAGGGATATACTTTGAGCCATTGAAAAAGTTAAGCTTGAAATTCTTATTGATGTACTCTTTCGCATCCTCGTGAGAGGCTGAGTCGGTATGAAGTACTGTGTTTTTGATGTCCTCAGCGGAAGCTGCTGTAGCTCTAGAATAGAGATCCTTGAATATGCTTACCCGTGCATGCTCCTTCGTTTTCTTAAGTTTCCCTTTTAGCTTGGAATCCGGGATCTCATTGTTTCCATAGAATTCTATGGCATTGATTCTAACCTTGGTGTTCTGGGTCACATCAAAAATCAATTTTACAGAATTTGGCAGGGTAGTATCCCTTTCCTGGCGTATTTTGACTTCAGTGTTTAGGAATCCTTTGTCCACATAGTATTTTTCTATGTTTCGCTTTGCATTATTCAACACATCATCGCGGACCACTCTGCCCCGTATATTCACCTTGTCTCGGAGTTCGCTTTCTTGGGTTTTATTTACACCGGCAAATTCCACTCTTGAGAATCTAGGTCTTTCTGTGAGGTCGAGAAGTAGGTAAATGTCGTTTCCCTCGATTTTGGTGACCAGGATTTTTACATCTCCTATGATCCCCTGTCCCCAAAGTTTCTTTAGCGCTTCGGATATGGCATCTCCCGGTACCTCAATGGTGTCATCCACTTTTAATCCTGAGAGAGAAAGAATGGCGATTTCGTCGAGCGTAGTGAGCCCTACCGCTTTGATTTCTGCGATTCTATAGGATTGGGGCTTGGCGTAGTTGAGCTCCAAAATATCTATTGGCTTGCTTGAGGCATAGCGACTTTGGCCCAGACGTATCTGCGCCATTGCTGAACTTGCCCAAACCAGACAAAACAGAATCAGTAAACTTCTTTTCATTAATGCTTTAAGATTTAACTTGCTCACCCGTTTTTCCGAATCTCCTTTCCCTTGATTGGTAGTCAGAGATGGCAGCAAACAGATGCTCTCTTCTAAAATCCGGCCATAGCACAGGTGTAAAATACATTTCTGTGTAAGCCAATTGCCATAGCAGGAAATTGCTGAGTCTATACTCACCGCTGGTTCTGATCATCAGTTCGGGATCAGGGTATGCAGCAGTTTGTAAGTGCTCGGACATGACCTTTTCGGTGATGTCTTCCACTTTCAATTTCCCTTCAGAGACTTTTTGAGCAATTTGTTTGGTGGCATGAGTAAGTTCCCATTGACCGCTGTAGCTGAGCGCTAGGATTACTTTGAGGCCAGTATTGGAAGCTGTTCTTTCCTTTACATCCATCAAAGTTTTATAAGCCGTAGGAGGAAGGCTGTCTATATCTCCTATACTTTCCAGTTGGATATTTTTCTTCATCAGAAGCGGAACCTCATCAGAAATGGTCTTTACCAATAGCTCCATGAGCGCATCCACTTCCTCCTTTGGTCTGGACCAGTTTTCTGTAGAAAAGGAGAAGAGTGTAAGGAATTCTATTCCTAGACTATCTGCTCCTTCTATAGCGTCTTTTACGGCTTTGATGGCATGTTTATGGCCAAATATCCGCATGGCTCCTTTCTTCATTGCCCAGCGGCCATTGCCGTCCATGATGATAGCGATGTGCCGTGGAATATTTTTTTGATGCTCGTCCTTCATTCCAGTCGTCTGAGAGGCCTTACTTTTTTGGAGGTACAAAAATGCCATATCTTTTCCAAATATTAGCCCTAAGGCCCGATTAATTAATATGCGTAGCATTTCGTAGTCGTAATGGTATAGCTGATTGTCACTCCTAAGAAATAATACCAGTCTTTATCATAGGGGTTACCATAGTTAATTCCATAGGGTTGATCTGGGTTATTTGGATCCTGATATCTTGGGATGGATGGTTCTGAACTGTCTATCTTATCCAAATAATCAGTAAAGGTAGGCCTGAAGCCTAACTCCGCCGCCAGCGTCCATCTCTCGTCCAGTTGATATTTTATCCCCCCTCCAAACGGAATCACCAATGTGCTTAGGTTATACCGTTCAGATACATTGTATTGAAATGTATTTCCTTTTGCAAACACAAAGGTATAGCCAATTCCAAAGAAAGCATAGGGTGAAAACCGAAATTCAGAACCTTGAGTGAGATAATCCAAGAAATTGAACTCCATCACTGCAGAAAGCTCTAAAACACCTGCCCTAAACCTTGCATGTCGCATTCGCGCTGCAAAGTCAATGGGTTTTATGCTGTCTGCACCATAAAGCATTCCTGCACTTCCCCCCACTCTCAATGCCCAAACATTGTCAAAATTTCTCCTGCCAAACAACGTGCCTTGAAGGCCCAACTGGCCCGGGTCAATTTTCCTGATAATGTCTCCGGAGTATGCCGCTACGCCTACTCCTCCACCCACATCATATTTCTGCGCTTGAATTTCTCCTGTACTCAGGATAAAGAGCAAAAGAATAACAAGTAAGTAGTTGATTTTCTGAAAATTGACCATTTTCAAGACGGTGCAAGATATGAAGTACCTAACGTTTAAAAAACGCATCTGAGTATTTAGCGGGTTAATAATTGTTAAGCTCAAATCGGGCAGGTCTTCTGGACATATGATTAATTTCTCATGTCAAATCCCCAATTGAGTTTCTGTCTTAATGTGTCAAAGAAATGATAATGAGGCAACTTTACCAATTTTGCCGAAAAGTTTTCTTTTCTCACACTAAGATTGACTTCTGAGGAGATTGACGTGGATCGAGAGTCCAAAGATATTAAGAATTTCTCTGCCCGACCTTCTATTTCAAAACTGATCTCACTTTCGTCCGAAACTATAATCGGTCTTACATTCAGATTGTGGGGGCTAACTGGAGTTATTACCAGGTTTTTGGCCTCTGGAGAAATTAACGGACCACCACAACTGAGTGAGTAGCCGGTGGACCCCGTAGGTGTGGCTACGATCAGGCCATCCGCCCAATAGGAGTTGAGGTATTTGCCGTCTATATAGGTATGTACCGTAATCATGGACGAGGTGTCTCGCTTGTGGATAGTGAATTCATTCAGTCCAAAATTGAGTCCGTTGAAAAGCTTTTTGGAGCTTTGCAGGGAAATCAGGCTTCTGCTTTCGATCTGATAGTTTTCCGTAGCAAGGTTGTGTATGGCCTCTGCTATTTTTTCTGAAGCCACTGTTGCCAAAAAACCCAATCTTCCTGTATTAAGACCTAATATGGGAATCTCCAATGCTCCCACCAGGCAGACTGAGTCTAACAGTGTCCCATCTCCTCCTATGGAAATCATAAAATCCATAGCAGCCATGTCTTCTGGTCTTTCCAGTACCCGATAATTAAACGAGCTGTTCCCGGCTATCTTCAGCTGCTGATCAAACTGCACAGTGGCAAAAATCTCAAATTGATGCTGAGTTAAATGATTGAATAGCTCCTGTACATTTGAAAACACTTCTGCTTTCAAACTCAAGCTATGAAGGACTATTTTCATAGCCTAAATATCTAAAAATCTCAGTAAGTTGCCTATTCTGTCCTCCTCGCTGGTCACTCCAGATTCTTCCTGATAATGATCCAAAACCCGGTAACCAAACCTCTCTAGGGTAGCTTTTACATGTCTAAGCTCCGGTTGATCTAACTTTAGAGTGAGCTTGATCTTGGTTTCATCCAGCGGATCAGTAGTGATAAAGGAACTCAGCACTTTGGTGTTTTCAGACTCAATGAGGCGTGAAATTTCAGAAAGGCTATATTCTGTCATATTCAATGACAAAATCAATACACTTCCCTGTGACTGAATGGATAAGCTATCCGCAAAAGCAGCTATTGCATCTTCCATGGTCACTACTCCTAAATAATTGGAATCTCGGTCCAAAACGGCTACAATATTTGAATTTTGCTCAGCACTTACCCGCAACACGTCATAGATATGTTTGTCAGAAAACACCCAGCAAGCAGGATTGTCGGGAAGCAGGTCTCCGACTAAAGTCTCCGGATCATTGATTTCAAAAATATTATCCTCCTTTACCAAACCCAAAAATTTACCCTGATCTGTCAAGGGCAATACATCAGTTCTGATCTCCTCCATCCAAGATAGAGCCATGCCCATTTTGTCGGACAGTTTTAGTGGTGGGATCAGATTATTGATGAATTCGTAGGCCTGCATATTAGAAAGATAGAGAATGAATTTAAAAATTAAAACGTCAAGTCAGGTATTCTTGTTCCTAAGTAATTAAAATGATTTATTTTTTTTCGATGATTAAATAAATAGCTGGTTATAAGCGATTCCTAAAATCACACCCCCAGCGATGATTGCCGGCGAAGATATTTTGGTGAATTGCAGCAATGCATAGGTGCCCAGAATCAGTACAATATTCAGTCCATTCGCCTCTAAGGGTTCAAAAAGCAAGTATGCAGCAGCGATCAGCATGCCACAGGAGACGGCATTGATTCCTTCCAGCGCAGCTCGTACCGGCCGGTATTTTTTCAATTGGTCCCAAAATCTAATTACAAAAAATATGAGAAATATTCCGGGAAGAAATATTCCAGCAGCTGCAATGAGCCCTCCCATAATGAATCCAGCTGTTCCAAATTCCCGCATAGAAAGTGCACCTACATAAGATGAAATACTAAAAGTCGGGCCAGGGATGCCTTGGGAAATCGCATACCCAGTGAGGAATTCCTCAGAACTCAAGAAGTTTTTGAAATCCACAAATTCTGTATATAAATAAGGGACTAGCACTTGGCCACCACCAAAAATCAAACTTCCATTTCGGTAAAAATTCTCAAAGAGGATTACAGGTTGGTATTTAGTTATTGCTCCTAAAAGCGCAGCTAGCACCAGCACTCCTCCCCACAGATAAAAGTTTGCCCATTCGATTTTCAAGGGAGCGTCTTTTTCAAGTTTCGGTTGCTGCTTATATTTAATCGAGGTACTCAGCCCGCCTATCACCAGCAAAACCGGGAATATGTAAGGAGAGCTGTAGAAGAAGGAGATAAAAGCAGAGATCAAAACCAGAACCATGGCCTCGGTGGTTTTGACGGTTTTACCTATGATTTTTTGCGCAGCAAAAATGATAAAGCCAATCGCCATGGGCTGGATGAACCTGGCAAAATTCAAAGCTCCGGGTGTGCTTTCCTGCAAGAAATTAATCAAAATGGCTGCAGCGATCATGATGGTAGTGGCCGGTAAAATCCATACGATCAAGGCCAAATACGCTAGGTTTGGGCCTCCTGCTCGATATGCAATCGCACAAACCAACTGCGTAGATGATGGCCCCGGGAGCATGTTGCAAAGTGCGTTTAGCTCCCAAAGTTCATCTTCGGATATATAGGCGTGCCTTTTCACCATTCTGTCCAATAGCATAGCCAGAAATGCTTGCGGCCCGCCAAAAGCCGTGAGAGAAAGAGTGAGGATGTCTTTCAGGAAAAGGTAGTATCGGACTTTTTTGACCGACATTCCTTACTTCCTCAAGCCTAGTTCGCGCAGTCGCTCTTCGAGAAATTCACCCGCCGTGGCATCTTCAAATTGCTTTGGATTTTCCGCATCTACACAACTTTCCAGACAGGTCAGGTCCATTTCAGACCGAGGGTGCATGAAGAAAGGAATGGAATAGCGGCTGGAATTCATCTTATCTTTTGGAGGATTGACCACTCTGTGAATGGTGGATTTGAGCTTCTTGTTTGTCAGGCGCTCCAGCATATCTCCTACGTTTACTACTAACTGGTCTGGAAGTGCTGTAATCGGAATCCACTTGCCATCCTTCCTCAGCACCTGCAAGCCATCTGCGCTAGCGCCCATCAGCAATGTGATCAGGTTGATGTCCCCATGCTCTGCCGCTCGTACGGCATCTGCCGGCACAGCTTCAGGGTTTTCGATGGGGAAATAATGAATTTGGCGCAAAATAGAATTTCCGTAAGCTACCTTTTCTTCGAAGTATTCTTCATCCAGGTCCAGCGAAAGCGCAATCGCACGAAGCATAGCCTTGCCTGCATTTTCTAGCGTTCTGTAAGCTTCGTTAGCGTCGTTTTGAAATTCAGGTATTTCTGAGGGCCAGATGTTGGGTGGGTATTCTGACTTTACCGGATCAGAATCTGGGATCCTAGCCAGCTCTTGTCCCACGTGGTAAAATTCCTTTAAATCTCCCGTGTTTCTCCCCTTCGCATGCTCCTTTCCCTTACCGGTGTATCCTCTTTGAAATCCGATTTCTGGTTTTTCATACTTGGATTTGATCTCATCAGGCAGTGCAAAAAAATCTTGAATAGAACCATAAAGTCTATCCTGTAGGTCTTGGGACAGGCCATGGTTTTTGATGGCCACAAAACCTATGTTTTGGTAAGCCTCACCGAGTTTCTTTACAAAAGCTTCCTTTTGAGAAGGGCTTCCGGAGGTGAATTCTGCTAAATCTAAACTGGGAATGGCATCAAAAAGGATTTCCATATGTTTTAGGTATTATAGTTGCGGATCAAATTTATCTCTAAAATTAAATATCTTTAGTGTCAATACACCCGCCCTATGAATAAAATCCTGACATTATCCTTACTCGCTATAACTATGGCCGCCTGCTCCTCTGAAAAGCAGCGGATTAATGAAGAGGTGATAGAAAGGCCGCAGGAGCTGGTTGAGCCTGAAAAGCCTAAAGTCGGATTTTATCAATATGAGGACAGCCCGGCATATCCCGATGCGATTTTGGAACTATTCACGCCACTTGGCAATCAAGTTTTCAAGCCTGGAAAGGTTCCTTTCGAGTTCAATGTAAAGAATTTCCCTTTTGATCTGAATGCCACCAAAGATTTCAAGTTATTTAATATTCTGAATGGGGATGATCCGGTAGGGTTTTATTCTCCCATTTTTCAGCGGGAGCTTACTGAGGGCAGTTATAGAGTGGTGGCATATTTGGTAGATGAGGAAGGGCTGGCTTTGAAAAACTTTGGTAATTATGTGGATCGGGACTTTCAGGTAGGGGAGTCCAGGCCGTTTCCGTATTCAGCTGAGCCTTATTTAGCTTTGAACTTTCCCAGAACAGCGCAAATCTACGAAGCAGGTGAGGAAGTGATTGTTGATTTTTTGGTGATCGGTGGGGATATGAAACTGGATGGGCTAGTGGTCGAAATTGCAATCAATGAATACACGTATCAAATCGATCACATGGCACCGGTAAGGGTTGAGAACCTGCCAGCAGGAGAGTATCAGGTGAAGGTGAGATTGCTAAGATCTGAGGGAAAAGAGTTGGATGGACCATTTTCAAGTGTGAGTAAACCCATCATTGTTCGCTAACATGCTTATCTTTGGGGCTTAAATTTCAAAGATTTTCAAATGCTGTTAGTTAATCAAATAAGAGAAAACTACGCCGGCGTCCTGGCCGGACTTCAAAAGAGAAATTTTCCAAACGCTGAGGCTGCCCTGAAGAAGGCTATTGAGCTAGATGATCTGCGAAAGTCAACGCAGGCTGAGCGTGACCAGATACAAGCAGAATCGAATAGCATTTCCAAGCAGATTGGCGCTTTGATGCGTGAAGGAAAAGCCGAGGAAGCAGTCAAAATCCGTGAAAAAACAGCGGAATTGAAAGCCCAGGGAAAAGACTTGGAAGAGCAGAACTCCAAAGCGGAGCAAGACTTGAAAGCTTTGCTGTACACCATCCCAAATGTACCGCACAGCTCAGTTCCAGCTGGCACTTCTGCAGAGGATAATGAAGTGGTACTCGAAAACGGCACCATTCCCGAGCTTTTCCCGGACAAACTTCCCCACTGGGATCTGATCAAAAAATATGACATTATTGATTTTGATCTAGGGGCGAAAATCACAGGAGCAGGATTTCCAGTCTACAAAGGGAAAGGAGCTCGACTCCAGCGTGCCCTGATTAATTTCTTTCTGGATGAAGCTTTGGCGCAGGGATACTATGAAATCCAGCCTCCAATTTTGGTCAATGAGGATTCAGGGTATGGCACAGGTCAGCTACCGGATAAGGAAGGGCAGATGTACCATGCCGGCGCTGACGACTTGTATTTGATCCCAACGGGAGAGGTGCCCATTACTAATATTTACAGGGATGTGATCCTTACGGAAAGTGAGCTTCCCATCAAAAATGTGGGGCATTCACCTTGCTTCAGAAGAGAGGCGGGCAGTTGGGGAGCTCATGTGCGTGGGCTGAATAGACTGCACCAGTTTGATAAAGTAGAGATCGTACAGGTGACGCATCCTGAGAAATCCTATGAAGCACTGGAAGAAATGAGCACTTATGTACAGGGACTTTTGCAAAAACTGGAGCTGCCTTACCGGGTGCTGAGACTTTGCGGAGGAGATATGGGCTTTACTTCCGCATTGACTTACGATATGGAAGTCTATTCTGCAGCTCAGGAAAGATGGCTGGAAGTAAGCTCAGTGTCTAATTTTGAAACTTATCAAACGAGTCGACTCAAACTTCGGTTCAAAGGTGAAGATAAGAAAACCCAGTTGGCTCACTCCTTAAACGGAAGTGCATTGGCACTACCTCGGATCGTAGCTTCCATTTTGGAAAATAACCAAACTCCGGATGGGATTCTAATGCCGAAGGTGCTTCACCCTTACCTGGGATTCGAAAAAATCTGATTCCAAACCGCTTCAAATCTTGGAGCGGTTTTTTTGTAGCCCTTTCATAAGCAAATCCTATGGCTCATAGGTTATTTCAATGGGGGCTTGGTGATTTTGTCCGCAATCGGTTACGGGTTCCTTTTTTTGGCTTTAATAGAAATTAGTACCAATCAAAAGATGGTATGAAGGGTTTTGTTCCAAATAAAAGTCTGAGTAGCGCCGATTGTAGATTTGCTAATTACTACTTCATTTTTTTAAAGTATTGAATACTGGATTAGCTTTGTGGTAACAAATTTTCAACAAAACAACAATATACATGGCATTAGTAGGAAAAAAGGCTCCGGCATTTTCAGTAGGAGCAGTAATAAACGGAGAAGAGATCGTAGAAAATTTCAGCTTGGAGCAGTATCTAGGCAAGAAAAACGTAGTCCTTTTCTTCTATCCTAAGGATTTCACTTTTGTTTGCCCCACTGAGCTTCACGCTTTCCAGTCTAAATTGGCTGAATTTGAGAAAAGAGACACCGTAGTAATCGGATGCTCTACAGATACCGAAGAGACTCACCTGGCATGGTTGATGACTCCAAAAGCTGAAGGTGGTATCGAAGGCGTAAACTATACGATTTTGGCCGATGCAGCCAAAACTATCTCTTTGAACTATGGCGTTTTGGCAGGTGAATATTCTTTCGATGCTGAGTCTAGACTTTGGTCTTTCGAAGGAGCGCCTGTAGCATACAGAGGTACTTTCTTGATTGACAAAGAAGGAATCGTACGTCACGAGTCTATCAACGACCTTCCTTTGGGAAGAAATATCGATGAATACCTTAGAATTCTAGATGCTCAGCTTCATGTGGAGAAATTCGGTGAGGTTTGTCCTGCAAACTGGGAAGAAGGCAAGGAAGCGATGCAAGCAACTAATGAAGGAGTAGCTAACTACCTATCAAATAATTAATTATGATTGAACTGACTGAAGATACTTTGCAAGAGCTAGTAACGGGAAATGATCAGGTGATCGTACAATTCTCTGCTGGCTGGTGTGGCAACTGTCGCATCATGAAGCCCAAGTTTAGAAGACTTGCGGGTGAAAATGCTGACAAGGTTTTTGTGATAGTGGATGCTGAGAAATTTCCTAATTCCAGGAAATTGGCTCAGGTAAACAACCTGCCGACTTTCGCTTCTTTCAAAGGAGGTCAGTTGGTAAATCAAATCCAGACAAACAAAGAAGATCAATTAAAAGCATTGATTAATGAAGTTACCAGTAATTAAATCGATTCAGAAGAGCTGTACTCCAGAGCAGATCGAGACTGCCCTGGAAGTACTGGAGAATATTTCTGAAGCCCCTTCGCTGAAGGAGCCGGAGATCGATGTGATCGGCGAGCTGATTTCCAATCTATGTGGTGCACTTGAAGTCCACGAGATGGTAGCTGGAGGGATGTCTGAAAGAGATGCAGGAAATACCTTCATGAAAAAAGTTTTAGGATCAATTGATCGATAAAAATATACTTTGGGTCTATTGTTATGAAAAAAGGAACTCCATTTTGGGGTTCCTTTTTTACTTCACATTCTCCTCAAATAGCTTTTCCAAAGTTTGATCCAAATCATCTGAATGCCCGGCATGTGGTCTGGAAGTCTGAATGATTGAGCTTCTTACCGCCGTCAGCCATCTGAACCTTGAAGCTAGATCCATGGCGGCGATGTTTCCTCCACTGGATTTTCCCTGGCATATTTTTTCAAAAGAATCTAGATTTCGTTGTATCATTTCCATATCTGCCTTTGGGTCTAAAGCCAGAAGTTTATTAGCCTCCAAATGGGTTTTGCACTTGAGAAAGTTCTTTTTCCAGTGGCAGACAATCACGCCCACATTGATGAACTCTTCCCGCTCTACCCTTGGGACTACGCGGATAATGGCGTATTCATATAAGTGTTGATCTTGCATTTCGGGCTTCTTTTGTGAATTCATCGGAATAGGAAAGTCTCAGTTTGAGAAAATCCGCATATACTTTTCTGGCCTCACTGGCTTCCTCAGTATCTCCTCCAGCCATCAGCCACTCTTCTGGGATCAGTGAGACGATTTTATCAATGGCTGCTGGAGTAAGAAGGGTTTTGAACTCCTCATTTACCTGATCCAATTTAGACGCAGCTTCGAGCAGGACATGGTTTTTGATTATAGGAAAGCTTCCTTGGGCATTTTTCTCCCAGTTAATCCAAGCATGGTGAAACAGGAAGGAAGCTCCATGGTCAATCAGCCAAAGCTCCCGGTTCCACATCAGCATATTTGTGTTTCTAAATGTCCGGTCCACATTGGTGATATACATGTCCAGCCAAACTATTTTGGAAGCCAATATAGGATCAACCGGCATGGCGATAGGGTCAAAGTTGATTGCTCCAGAGAGGAAATGTAAGGCTAGATTCAAGCCTTGGCTGCCTTTCAGTAGATCTTGGATTTCCTCGTCTCCTTCTGATCTGCCAAATGCCGGATCCAAATTGGCATATACCAATTCGGGTATTTTGAATCCTAGAAGTCTGGCTATTTCACCGCCCAGAAGCTCTGCAATTAATGCCTTCTCCCGCTGTCCGGCTCCCCGGAATTTGAGGACATATTTGAACCCATCGTCTGCATCTGCTAGAGCAGGTAAAGACCCTCCTTCCCTGAGCGGGAGAATGTAGCGGGTTACATTTACCGTTCTGAGTTTAGGGTTGAATTCCATTTGAGGAGAATTTACAATTGTAGTTAGCGAGGAAAACCATATTTCAGATCAGTTCTTGGACGTGCTTTTGGATGTTTTCTGATAGTTTGCCCATAGGTAGGTCGTTGGCATCATGACCAAAAGGTTCTTCTATTTCTTCTGCTACCAATTCCAGGCTCGCCAGTACGTAGAAAACGAAAGTAACAATGGGAGCAGCGTAATACCCCAGATTAAATACATAGCCAAGCGGCAATGTCAATACATATAGCATGATGAACTTTTTGATAAAAGAGCTATAGGAATAGGGAATAGGTGTGTTTTTGATTCGCTCACATGCTCCACAAATATCAGTAAAGGAAATCAACTCGCTGTTGAGAACTATCAGTTGGTCACCGGTTATTTTTTTGGACTGGTAGAGTTTATTTACTCTGCCAAACATCATCTTGGCCACCTGATTGGGGACATGTTTTTCCATGTCTATTTCCGGCTGGAGGTCGGCTATATGTTTTTCGTCCAGCATGTAAAAGGTGACTTTGGACTGCAAATGTTCCTTCAAAGCAAAGGCATACATAGGAATGCTTCTTCTGAAAAACTTTCGATTTTCTTCATCTTGCTTATCAATTATCCCAGCAAGCTTTAGCGCAAGATTTCTACTGTTGTTGACCAATTGTCCCCATAGTTTTCGCCCTTCCCACCAGCGATCATAGGCGGTATTGGTACGGAATACCAGAAGCATTGATATCACGAAACTAAGTAGACTGTGCATCACTGGAATATGCTGTACCCAGCTCTCTTTCCCCAGCTGCAGGTAGTCCATTTCAAGCCAGGCAATGCCTAAAGTGTATATGAAAATGATGACCATGAATGGCCCTAGCTTGACCAGGGTGTCTGATTTCTGAATCAAAAATATGATTGAAAACCATTCTTTGGGATTGTATCCTTTCATTTGAGTGGGAAAAGTATTGCAAGTTGACTACTGGAAAATAAACGGATTTGAGGTCCTGTGCAATTAAATCAATGATCTACCTCGACTATCAGCTTTTCGTGGATTTTTAATACCTGGGGAATTAAGAGTTTATTGTCTACATTTTTGATGACGAAGTCAGCCAGTTCATTTTTTTTCTCGTCCGGAAGCTGTTGATTGATGATTTGATTGATCTGTTCTTCGTTTCGGTGTGGATCCCTACCCAATACTCTTGCCACACGGATTTTCAGGGGGGAGCTCACGTTAATCACATAATCCAGAGCATTGGCACTTCCGGATTCGAATAGTAGTGCGGCTTCCTTCAGCACATAAGGAGCATTTTGGGCCTTGGCCCATTTTTCAAAATCTTTGCCTACAGCAGGATGAACCAGCCCATTGATGGTCTTTACTTTTTCTGGATCTGCAAACACAGTTTGGGCCAGGTAGCTGCGATTCAGGTTGCCGTCTTTTTGAAAAGTTTCTTCACCAAAGGATTTGATCAGTTCCACCTTGAGTGCTTGGTCATTTGACATAAGCCATTTCGCACGGTCGTCTGCTGAATAGAGGGGAATACCTAGAATGCCAAAAATTTTCGCTACAGTGGATTTCCCGGATCCAATTCCCCCAGTGATCCCGATGAGGAGAGGTCTTTTCCTACTCATATTTAAGCTTTAGTAAAGGCGGATTGACAGTGACTTGCTCCATGTAGTTTGGTTGCGGTTGTACCTCTATTGCTATGGTGCTGTCTGTTTTGTTACGCTTATAGTAGTCTAAAACAGCTTCAAATTCCAGTTCTTTGAAATCATCTACTCTGCGCTCATCGAGCAGGTAGTTAATCATGATCAAGGGATCAGGATCGGTGAAAGTTACATTTCTAGGAAAGTTTATCTTTTTGATTTTCAATCTTTTATTCCCTTCCAAAAACGCATAAACGTCAAAATTCACCCTAAGCGATTCATCCTCTAGGACGACTAGGTCTGCGAGCTCACTGGGGACTTCCAAATCAATTGTTTTTTCAAATGGGGTGTTGATCCTGGATTCGTCCAGCTTCACCGGGAAAAATGCCCCTATACTGTCTATAATTGAACTTGGGCCTTTGAGTCTAATCACATCTGGCGAAAAGTTCACCTGGCCATCGATTCTGTAATTGGTAGCCAAAGAAAAGCTACTGGAGTCTAAAATAGGCCGCACTTGGATAACTTCTATTTTGTCAAACTGGTATTTCAGGGAGTCATTCACTACTGATACGAGCTGGGTCGGAGTCAAAAATTCACCTAAAGAGCGCTTGATATCTGCGGTTAAGATAAATCGTCTAGCGGAAGGATTGTCCAGTTCGATCAGGTAAGGATCGTTATTGAAATTGAAATATTTGCGGAGCAGGTCCCATCCGTTTCCGGAAATCTCTACTTCTACGCTATTGGGGATTCTGCCTATGGGCATGTAAAGAGAGTCATTGTAAACAAACTCCACCGGAAAATCCACAATAGTATTGTAGTCGTCCTTATTGAGGGCGTTTAAAATCCAAAAAGTGGTAGCCGCTGCTATGCAGAGAACTACCACCTTTAGATCAGAGAGTTTTTTGGGAGAAATCCTCTTCGAGGATTTTTTAGTTTCCGACAAAATTCAATCTATTTTTTAGTTTCTGGTTTTTTGGAGAAATCCAGCGAGATCGCTGATTTTTCCACTTTAATCTTCATTGATCTATCGATTTCCAGGATCACTGTGTCGCTTTCTACCGTATGCACTTTGCCATGGATACCGCCGATTGTGACTACTTCATCACCTTTTTTGATTTCTTCAATAAACTTTTTACTGTCCTTTTGTTTTTTCTGCTGGGGCCTGATCATGAAGAAATACATGATCAAAATAATAGAACCGAAAAGGAATACCTGTCCTAAAATACCTCCGCCACCTGCTGCGGCTTGAGCCAATACTGTTGAAATCATAGTTATCGTTTAACCGGTCCTACCGGGGTGCTTGCTCCTGCTACTTTTGGAGTGACTGATCCTTTCAGTCTCAATCTTGTTACTGATGGGTTTGTGTTGGCCTGAATGCTTACAGTAGGGGCCTGTGATCCTGATTTGTTGGTAGAGTTAAATACTACTTTTACAAATCCTTCTTCACCCGGCTTCACTGGCGCTTTGGACCAATCAGGGCTGGTACATCCGCACGAAGCTGTAATGTTAGAAATGACTAATGGGGATTGACCTGTATTGGTGAAAGTAAAGGTATGCTCTATGACTTTTCCCTCGTTGATGGTGCCAAAGTCATACTCCATTTCCGGAAAGGTGAAAGCTCCTAAAGTAGAAGGATCCGCCACTTGAGTGCTTTGCGCGTTTACGGGAGTTACTGTAGTATTACTTGATTCCAGCTGGGCTATTTTGTCTTCCAGTGCTTGGATTTTAGCATCCTGCTCCGACTTTTGACTACAAGAAGTACCCAATGCAAGTGCCACAGCAAATAGTGCTGTATGGATTACGTTGATTTTCATGTGATTATGGTTTTATTTTAATGATCATTTTGATGACTATTGAGAGAAATCTTGCATTTGCAAATACTCATACCTTGTATGGTTTTGCTGTTTGCGCGACTTCGTCAAATAGTTAATTGTCTTCTTGATTAATTTGATCAATTAATTTGTTGACATCATTCAGCAGATTTTCTGCCTTGTTTTTTGCTTCAGAAATCACCCTTTTGCCTTCTGTTTTGGCTTCGTTGAGATGGATTTCTTTGCCATCTACTAGGTCATCGATCAGCTCTTCCAGCTCTTTTTTGTATCTGGAAAGCTGAAATGATAATCTGTCACGGGTGTTTTCTCCTTTATCAGGAGCAAAAAGTACCCCCAATGCGGCACCTGCTCCGGCCCCGATTAGGAATGCGATGAGTGAATTGCTGCTCTTGCTCATAGTTCTGTTATTTATTGTCCAAAAGTCCTCTACCGCTCTTACGGATTTCTCCGTTTTCGGTTAACTCTTTTGACATCACATCCAGCAGACCGTTGACAAATTGCTTGCTTTTTGGTGTGCTGTAGGTTTTTGAGATGTCAATATACTCGTTGATACTTACTTTGACAGGGATACTGGGGAAATGTTTCATCTCTGTAAGTGCCATGGAAATGATCACTTTGTCCGTGAATGCCAACCGCTCAATGTCCCAGTTTTTAGTTTTTTGGGTAATCAAAGCTTTGCTTACCGCGTCGTTTTCAATGGTGAAGTTAAAGATATTTTGAAAAAACTCCTTGTCTTCGTCCCAGTTCATGGCAATCTCCGGGAGCTCACTTTCTGATCCCTCCTCGAGCGTGGCGGCATTTTTCAGCACTTTTGCAGCCAGACTTCTAACCACTGCCTTGTTTTCGGTCCAGTTCAAGTCCTGCTCAGAGAAGAAATTCAGGATCACTTCGTTTTTGAAGATGATCTTTTTCAGAATGCTGTCTACCAATTCTAAATCTTGCTCCAGTGTGGGTTCTGAAATTTTCAGGTACTCCTGATAGTATTCTGATGGCTTGATGTAATCTCTGAACCATTCTCTGATTTCTAGCTCAACTTCATCCAGGTGGACGTTGTTTCTGGCGATGGCTGCTCTGTAGGCATTCGATTCCTTTAGTTTGTTCAGAACGGCATTGTTTGGAAGATTCATTTCATTTCCAAAGCCTGAAGGGTTGCCGCCGGCAAATTTCTTCTTTTTCTCTACTTCCTTTTCCACGTGACCGGCGAAAGCCTGTAATAACTCTATAGCCATAAGGTAGAGCTGTGGGATTCGCTCCGCAGAAACTACCATGTTTTTCAATAAAAACTGCTGATCCTTCTCATTGGCATCATGGTACTTGGCTAATGCCTGTAGCACTACTTTTTTGACCTTGGCGCTCGCCTCACTGGATTGTAGCAAGTCCTTGTTGCTTAGATTTTGCTCAAATAGCTTAATAGCCTCTTCGGCTTCCTTGTTCAAGGCGGTTTTGTCCTGCACTTCCATGCTGTTCAAATCCGGCAAAAATGATTCTTTGATGTAATCTTTTGCAAGGTTGAGGTTGGATCCTTTGCACTGTTCGTAGGCGTAAAGGTTTTGAAAAGCCTTGACTCTAAGTATTCTTCTGTTTAGCATGTCTTCGAATTCGAGCTGTAAATATAGGTATTTTGCCTTGGCTATGCCCTAGTATTTAGGGACAAAAAAACCACCGAAAGAAGCTTCCGGTGGCTTTGAGGATTTATTTGGTTGACTTAGAAGTAAAGCTTTACTTTTCCTATTGCCTCAATACGGGCTTTGGCGGTTTCTATAGCTGCCTGCTGAGCTGGGATTTGTTCGTTTTCGGCCTTGTTCAAGATTCCCAAGCAGGTGTCAAAAATCTTTTCGGTTTGCTGAAAAACAATTTCCCGGTTGTATCCGCCTAGGTATTCTGCGCCCACATTGATTACTCCACCTGCATTGATCAAAAAGTCAGGAGCGTAAGTGATGCCTTTTTCTAGTAGCATCTTCCCATGCTTGGCCTCGTCTTGCAGCTGATTGTTAGCCCCACCGGCGATCACTGCGCATTTAAGTCTATCTATGGTGTCGTCGTTGATGGTGGCACCCAGTGCACAAGGGGCATAAATGTCCATGTCCAGATCGTAAATGATGGAAGGGTCTATGGCCTGTGCTCCCGTAGCTTTCGCAATAGCCTGTAATTTGTCTTCGAAAATATCTGTGACCATTACGTTTGCGCCTTCTTTGATAAGGTGATCTATGAGGTATTTACCTACCTGTCCTACGCCTTGTACGGCGATGCGCTTGTCTTTCAGGGATTCCGTGCCAAAGGCTTTTTTTGCTGCGGCTTTCATTCCCATGTAAACCCCATATGCAGTGACGGGCGAAGGATCTCCACCGCCGCCTTTGACTTCTGGCAGTCCGGTGACATGCCTGGTTTCCATGCCTATGAACTCCATATCTGAGGTATTCATGTTGACATCCTCGGCGGTCACATATCTTCCGCCTAGACTTTCCACAAAACGCCCAAAACGTCTCAGGAATGCTTCGCTTTTTAGCTTTGGATTGCCTAGAATCACCGCCTTGCCACCGCCTAGATTCAGTCCTGCAAGTGCATTTTTAAAGGTCATCCCTCTGGAAAGCCGGAGTACATCCGTAATTGCTTCATCTTCTGAAGCATAGGGCCACATGCGGGTTCCGCCCAGTGCCGGGCCCAATGTGGTATTGTGAATTCCGATCAATGCCTTCAGGCCGGTAGCTTCATCATGGCAGATCACCAACTGCTCGTGATCCATGCTGCTGACCTGGCCAAAGATTGAACCTTCACGTACAGTTTCGGTAGCTTTAATCTCTAACATCTGAACTTAGCTTTTTAGAATGTGTTATATTTGGGTACTCCTTTGAGAAAATAACCAATACAAAATTAAATACTTTTATTGGTCATCAAAGGATTAATATATTCAGTTTTCTTGAACAAATTCCACGATTTTAAAATTTTTATTTGGTGAAACCACTTTGGCGACTCAATAAGTATTTGTTGAAATACAAGGGCTTGATCCTTTTGGGAATACTATTTACGGTGATCTCTAATATTTTCGTAATTATTCCTGCTCAATTAGTGAGGCTTGCCATAGATTATGTGGTAGAGAGTTTTTCCATTTATAAGCCTATGGATCAGGGTGGAATGGGGGATGCGGCACAGGAAATTTTTCTAAAATTTGTTGTAGTCTTCGGGATTCTCATCCTTGTGATGGCCTTGCTTCGGGGGATTTTCCTCTTTTTTATCCGACAGACGCTCATCATCATGTCCCGCAAAGTGGAGTATGACATGAAGAACGATATTTTTGAGCATTATCAAAATCTTCCACTCAGCTTTTATAGAAACAACAGCACCGGAGACCTCATGGCTAGGATAACAGAGGACGTCAGCCGGGTTAGAATGTACTTGGGACCAGCGATCATGTATGGCTTGAATCTACTCATACTTTTCCCATTGGTGATTTCCTACATGATTTCGGTCAATCCCACCCTGACACTTTATTCCTTACTCCCACTGCCGGTTCTTTCCCTCAGTATTTATTATGTGAATAATATGATCAATGAGCGCTCGGAGAAGATCCAGCGCAGCCTGAGTGGTCTGAGTACTTTTGTACAGGAAGCCTTCTCAGGGATCAGGGTGCTGAAAGCCTTTGTCCGAGAGAGCGATAGTGTCAATGACTTTGCTACAGCTAGCGAAGATTATAAAGTAAAGTCTATCCGACTCACACGTGTCAACGCCTTGTTTTTTCCGTTGATTATGGCTTTGGTAGGAGTTTCTACCATCATCACGGTATATGTGGGCGGAATGCAGGTGATACGGGGAGAGATCGGGTATGGAGTCATAGCGGAGTTTATTTTATATGTGAACATGCTCACTTGGCCCGTGACTTCTCTCGGCTGGGTGACTAGTATAGTGCAGCGGGCAGCAGCTTCCCAGACTAGAATCAACGAGTTTATGGATGTCAAAAATGACATTGTAAGTACAGCTCAAAATTTCGAAGAGATCAATGGGACGGTGGAAATGAAAGACTTGACCTTTATCTATCCGGATTCAGGCATCAAGGCCTTAGACCGTGTAAGTTTTAAAATCGAAGAGGGGAAAACGCTGGGAATAATAGGAACTACCGGCTCGGGCAAGTCTACTATCGCTAATCTCCTGATGCGCATGTATGATCCCACTGAAGGGCAGATAGCTATAGATGGCAAGCCAATAGACTATTATAATATTTCTGATTTGAGAAGGCAGATAGGATATGTGCCCCAGGATGTATTCCTGTTTTCAGATTCTATAGGAAATAATATTGCCTTTGGTCTGGATAAGGCGGATCAGGAGAAAATAGAACAAGCGGCTAAAGATGCTGACGTGTATCAAAATATAGTGGACTTCCCCAAAGGATTTCAGACTATGCTTGGCGAGCGTGGAATCACACTTTCTGGAGGTCAGAAACAACGGGTTTCTATAGCTAGAGCTATCGCAAAGGAGCCTAAAATCCTGATTTTGGATGATTGTCTCTCAGCTGTGGACACCAAGACAGAGAATGTGATCCTCACTGCACTGAAAAACATCATGCAGGATAGGACTTCAATCATTATCTCCCACCGGGTGTCTTCGGCCAAGCTTGCAGACCAGATTATTGTCTTGGATGATGGTAAAGTGATTGAAAGAGGAAACCATGCCAGTCTGATGAATCAAAAGGGTGTTTATGCCGAATTGTATGAAAAGCAGACCCAAAGTGGAGAGTCTGTAGATAGCTAGAGGAGCATTCCTTTTGGATTAATAGGCAAAATCCGGGTTGAAGCTTTTTTTCAGTTCGCTAGTAGCTAGTCTCGATTTATTTCAGCCATCAGAGAGTGTATTGGGAAAAAGTCTTTAACTTGATCATTATCAATTCATTTAATCATTTTTGGATATGGCACAAAAGAAAAACTCCTCCAAGGATACCGAAAAAGTCCTTCAGGAAATAGGCGATAAAATCGAAGAATTGGTAAAAAAGGCAGCAGAGGCAGGGTCGGAGGCCAAAGAGGATTTAGAAGCGAAAATCAAAGAACTTAAGGAAAACAAGACGACCCTGGAGGCAGAGTTTAAAAAAGGTAAAACTATTCTGGAGAAGGAATTCAAGGAGCGAAGTGAAGACATCAAACCCAAGATTGAAGAGTCAAAGGGCTTTTTAAAGGAAGGCCTCAAGCAGATTGGGCTAGCTTTTAAAGCATTGTTTGGGAAGAAGTAGTTTTAACCCAATCTCTTCCAAAGGGAAACAAAATGCCCGAAGGGTTACTTCGGGCATCTTGTTATTTCTCCGTGAGCGCATTACATCGATCGTAGGTAGGATCTAGGTCGATGAAAATATCTTCTTTGGCAGTTAGAAACCAAGTTTCCAATAACTCATCTTCCTTTTTACGTAGTGTGGCCGCTTTCAGCTTTTCATAATCATCCTCCAGGTTTGCCCGGTGAGCTGGATACTTAGCTTTGTAGTAGAGGATTCTCACTTTTGTGCCTTCTCTTGGATCTTCGAATCGTATAGGTTCTGTGATGTTGCCCACTTCCATACTGTCCAACGTAAAGTATAACACAGGGTCTTCGAGTGTTCTAAGCGTCAGGCGGTTTGAGCTGGTAGCAGGATCAGTGAAGAACCCGCCATTATCTGAAGTGTTTCGGTCATCAGAGTTTTCCTTAGCTGCTTTGGCAAAGTCTATTTTTCCAGCTTGAATTTCTGTTTTTAGGCTATCTAGGAATCGTTCTGATTTTACGATATCTGCCTCCGTAGCTTTCGGGATGATCAGTATGTGCCGGGTATTATAGGTGGTTCCTTTCTTTTCTAATAACTGGATCATGTGAAAACCAAAGTCAGATTCTACAGGATCTGAAATTTCTCCTTGTCTCAGTCCCAAAGCGGCAGTTTCATATTCAGGTACCATCTGGCCTTTGGATGAAAAACCCAAATCGCCACCATTTACCGCTGATCCGGGATCTTCTGAGTATTGTCTGGCCAAGTCAGCAAAGTCAGCATTTCCCGCCAGGATATCAGCTTTAAACTGCTTCAGTTGATTATATACTGCTTCTTTAGTCTGCTCATTGACTTCGGGTTTTTTTACGATCTGACCCACTGTCACCTCGGCAGAAAAGAAAGGTAGGGAATCGGTAGGGATGCTATAGAAGAAATCCCTTACTTCTGCAGGTGAGACGGTCAGTCCCTCAGTGATTCTGGTACGCATGCGCTGTACGATAAGCTGCTCTCGTATTACTTCTTGGATTTCGCTTTTGAGCTGATCTGCAGTTTTGCCATAGGCTTCTACCAAGGTGCTTTCATCTCCGCCAAACTGCTGCAATACCATGCTGAAGCGCTGTTCTGTTTGCAGTTGTACTTCGGCATCGGTTACCATTACTGAGTCTATTTCAGCTTTGGCTACCATAAGTTTATTGATCATTAAGGATTCAAAGACCTGGCATCGGGTAGGCGGCTCGGCTCCTTGCTGTCTTTGGGACAAAGCTTCAAGGTAGGTCTTCTGAATATCAGATTCCAGCAAGATATAGTTATCTACTTTGGCTACAATCTTATCCAATACCTGTCCAGTAGGAGCCGGCTCCTGAGCCCGGACTGAGGCGAAAAGTAAACAGAAAAGGAAGGCAATTGTAAGGTGTTTATGTAATTTCATTGTGATGGTTTCAGCCCGGATCACCGGGTGAGGTATTACTGATAGTTTGTCAATTATTGGTTCAAAGCTACGAAAGTCTCTTCTTTAGCTTTGGGGTTGATGTTAATCGGGTATTTCTTTTTTAACCGGTCGATAAGTGCTTCATTCAGGTATTCCTGATAGTCGCGGATCACCATTCCCCGGGACTCTTCGAATTTACGTGGGCCGGCAGGTACTTGGTCACCGAGCAGTACGAGGTGCAGGTGTCCATTTGCCTCTATTTCTTGCAAGTTTTTGTTCAGGTCTGCCTGGGCCAGGACGGGATGTGTTTGGTATTCGATCAGTCCGTGTTCTTCTTGATAGGCGGAAGGATTAGAGGAAATGACATCTGAATCAAAGGAGCTAATCAGCCCATCGGAAAGGGATTTGCCCTGCAGTGCGTTTTTGGCAGTTTCCAGCTGCTTCAAATCCAGTACTTTCACGATCAAAGCATTCACTCTGTCTTTCCACTGGTAGTTTTCAATGTGATCCTGGTAATATTTTAGTTGTCCGATGGAGTCGTTCAGACCTTTTTGCCATACTTGGTCATTCATCAGCGAAAAGAGCAAGATTCCATCTCTGTACTCTTTCAGTAGCATTCGGTATTCCTTATTATTGGCAGCTAGATCTGCCTCTTCCACTTCATTCAGTACATCTGCGGCAAATCTTTCATACCATGCGCTGAAGATGCCATGCTGGGTATTCATGATCAGCTCTTTTTCGGCTATGAAATTTGCTAGATCGCTAGTAGAATAAGGTTTTCCTTGAAGTGTGAATAAATTGGAGGATTCTCCCGCCTTCAATTCTTCCAAAAGCTGGTTTTGGGTGATGTCGTTAAGCTTACTTTCGAGGTCTTGAACTACTGCTTCATTTTCTTCAAATCCATACCTGGACTTTTGAATAGCCATCACTTGGGATTGGATCATCGTGGAGCGGGAGTCTCTCAGAATACGTGACCGAATGCTTTCCTCCATGGATTCAAAGCTATCTAGGGGTTTTTTAGACTCTAGCCTTAGAATGTGGTAGCCATAGCGGGTCTGGATAGGAGGAGATACTTCGCCGATTTCGGTAAGGGAAAATGCAGCCATTTCAAACTCGGGAATCATAGATCCTACGCTGAACCAGGGCAGCATTCCACCTTTTTGGCTGGTAGAAGGATCCTCTGAATAGGTCTTTACGATATCTTCCCAGATGGTGCTTTCTTTTTGTATTTCTGTGTAGATGTCAGCTACTTTCCTTTTGGCCTGATCTTCTCCATTAGGTAGATCCTCGTTGATTCTGACGAGAATGTGGGATACTCTTACTTGGCCGGGATTGGGCTGGCGATCTTGGACTTTGATGATGTGGTAGCCAAAGTCGGTCAGCACAGGGTCGGAAACTTGTCCCGGCTGAAGGCTGAAGGCTGCGTCTTCAAATGGCTGTACCATTTGCAAGGCCGTGAAATATCCTAAATCTCCTTTATTAGCCTGAGCAGACGGATCTTCGGAATATTCTAGTGCGAGTTCATTGATATCGGCTCCGTTATTGATTTCTTCTTTAAGTTTCAAAGCCATTCGGAGTACCGTGACACTATCGTCTTTGCTGGCGTTGGGAGGAAATTTCAATAAGATATGGCTAGCGTGGATTACCTCCTGCATTCTGGCGTATGCTTTTCTTAGCTCACCTTCTTCCAGGGAGTTACGGATCAGAAATGGTGACTTGAGATTTTCCTGAAAGGATTCAAACTCTCTTTTAAACTCCGGAGTCTGATCCAAACCCAAAGATTCCGCCTCTTTGACTTTTAGCTTATAGTTGATGAAAAGGTCCAGGTTCTCATCAAACTCCTCTCTGGACATACCAGCAGTACCGGAGTCAGAATTGTTTCCCTTGCTGATCAGATAGATCAGTTCGTCCTTATCTATGGGTTCATCGCCTATGGTGAGCAGCGGCATGTCCTGATTTGGGCTTTGCCAAAAAGCCTCAGCAGCCAAGGGTGATGAGATTCCCAGAAGAAAGAGTATTATAAATGCCGAAACGGTTCGGTTTGTCATGTAATGAATGCCAGAATTTGAATGCAATTTTACAAATTTATTAGGAATTCAAGTCAAAAGCCCCGAATACTAAGCATTTAACAAGAATTAGGATCGAAACCACTTGATCAGCCGGCAGGTGTTGATGCCCTTGCTGGATTCAAACTCTATTTCGTCCATGATCTTCTTTACCAAAATGATGCCTAAACCTCCTTTTCGCTTGGAGCCTTTTACGTGATTTAAGTCCGGGACTTCATAATCCAGCATATTGAAGGCCTGTCCACGATCCTTGATCTCCACGATGAGTTTGCCTGCAAGCTTTTTTACTTTCAATTCGATTTGATCCTGACCGTTACATTGATGGGAATGGATGATTAAGTTGGCACACACTTCCTCTACAGCCAAGGTGATCTGATGCTGATCCATGTCTGAGAGATGCAGGGAGGCGAAGGTTTTTTGTAGAAAAGCCCTTAGCTCCGATAGTGCATTGGTCTGGCAATATATGTTCAACTGATAATCCATCTCAGTCACTTAGTGCGCTTTTTTTATCCTGGTAAAGGTTCATCAATTGATCCAAGCCTAAAATATTGAATACTTCCAATACCCGTTCAGACAGCGCGTAGATTTTCAGGTCAATTTCTTTCTCCTGAAAATCTTCCAGATAGGACATAAATACGCCAAGGCCTGCTGAAGAAATATACTCTAAACCCTTTGCATCGACTAAGATGGATTTGCTGCCGGACTCTACCAGATTGGTAATGGCCTCGTCCAGCATCACGGAGTTGCTGGCATCCACCTCACCTTGGAGGGTTAAGATATCATGCCCGTTTTCATGTACAGTATTAATGGTCAGCATTTCTTAGCTTTTGTTAATGTTTTCAGTTACAGGGTTGGTAAATCTGACTACCATCAGGGAATAATCGTCATCGATAAGCCCATCACCTTCTACAAAAGTATGCAGGGAGTCAATGATTATTTCCCGGATTTCATGGGGTGTCCGCTCGTGATAAACTTCCAGCAAAGTTCTAATTCTCTCAAAACCAAACTGCTGGGATTTCTTGTTTTTTGCTTCTACTATTCCATCGGTAAACAGGACCAGTACATCCCCGGTCAAATAGGTAAATGTCTTTTCCTCAACGTGTTTCTCGTACTGCTTGTTTCTTAAAATTCCCAGGCCAAGCCCGTCTACGCTTAAATACTCTGCGATGTTCCGGTTTTTTTGATACATCAGCGTAGGCATGTGTCCTGCTCTGGAGTGTGTGATGGACTGTTCCTGGGTATTGATCAGTAAGATGGAAGCGGTGATGAAGTGGTTTCTTTCCAGGCATTTACTCAAGGCGGAATTTGCCCTGATCATAAACTCCTGCATGGAAAGGTTGAGTTGAATCAAGCTTTGAAAAATACCCTTCATCTGGGACATATGGAATGCCGCCGAGGTTCCTTTGCCAGAGACATCTCCTATGATGAGTACAAACCTGTGCTGGTCCAGTTGAAAAGTATCATAGTAATCTCCACCCACTTCATCCGCAGCATGAGAATACGCACAGATTTCAAAATGCTCATTATGATCCAGCTTGTCCGGAAGTAAGGATTTTTGGACGCGCTGGGCAATTTTTAACTCTTCCTGATATCTCTCGTTTTGGATCGCCTGGTTTAGCAGTCTGTGGTTTTCTACAGCGATACAGGCTTGTCTGCCGAATGTGGAGATGATATTCACCATTTCCTTATTGAATCCATCGGATACCTCTTTGCAAAGCACCATCCTGCCGATGGCGGCTTTGTTGATAATCAGGGGGACCAGCAGGGCCGATTGAAACTTGGGATGTGCTATCCGTACCGCAAGGGGATTGAGATTGTCAGGCTTGCTATCAGTAGCCCATTCTTGGGCACTTTTCTGTTTTTGGATCAGTTCAGATACCTCGGCTCTGGTTTGCTCATCTATGAATCTTTCCTGAAAAAAACCATCCGGATACTCTTCGGTATTCATTTGTAGCCATGCTGCGTCTGCATAGGCCGCACTCATGCAGGAATCCATCAGGATATCCAGCACCTGCTCCTCGTTTTCTTCAGGCTGTATGGACTGGCTGAGCCTTTGGAAATTAATCGCCTCAGTCAGCTTTTGCTCAAAAACAGAAGAGGTGGGGAGATTAAAAAGCGTTACTAAAAAGCTGAAAAGAGCATAAACCAGAATGAACCAAAACAAAGCCAGCAGAAAAAGATTGCTGGTTAGATTGACAGGATATCTCTCTTCGGAAGAAAAAAAGTAAGTCTCATAGAAAAGAAAACCTGCGCAAAAGATAATGATGCTGAGAAATAGCAGGGACTTCCATTTTTCCTTAAAAGTCAAGTAAGGAATCCACTTCAGATTACCTGAAAGAATGACCGCAAGTATCCCCAAGAATACAAATCCAAAGATGTAACTGTACCCTATTTGTCCCCGGTCAAAGAAAACAAGTAAGATTGCACCCAGCATGGCAAACTCAAATGCCTGCCATTGCTTCATCACCCGCTTGGTTTTCTGATACAGAATCAAATGACGCCAAAGCAAGGAGGTGGAAATCAGAAATATAGTAATCAACCCAAAATTGATGTGATAGAAAAAATTCATCAAAAATGGCTCTGTGGCCAGCTTGCTATCACCTAATGCCATGTAGAACAATCCAATAAATAAGGATACCGCTAGCGCAAATAGACCTGTGGAGGCACCGCGCCAGATAAGGTTCAGAAAGTCACTCTGGGAACTGGTAGATATGGAGTATTTATAAAAGAAATAAACTGTGAGGAAAAATAATGACTCTAAAATCCAGGTGAATTCCACCGCTATACCAGAGTCCATTTCATTCAAGATTCCAAATAGCCTCACCAAATCCACAAACAATAAGGCAAGCCAAACCAGAATGGCTAACAGCAAGCTGAGTTTACCTATATGAATTGGTGGTCGTTTGATCATGAATGTGCTACCACAATATTACTCAATAGGATGGAAAAAATTGACTCATCCGTCTTTCTCTACCTAGGCTACTTGTTAAAAAGTGTAAAAACCAGCTAAGCTGTAATACTAAGAATCAGGTGCAAATCAAGTCCTCGATCACTCCTACGCCATATTTCTCATCGATCATCGCCAGTACTTTGCTCTTATTCATCATCAATTCTTTTTTGATCGGACCCGAGCTGAGTTTCACAAAAAGTTTTTTGTCCCGAACAAATACGGAGCTGGTCCTGTCAGCAATAGTCTTACCGACCAGTTCTGGCCAGTCATGTACCAATGACTTTTCTCTGAATTTCCCCTCCAGGCGATAGGCTTTCAATAGATCATTGAAAGCTGATTCTAAGGGAGCTGCTTCTTTTTTTCTGCTGAAATAGGAGTCTCTGGCCATGGGGTTTGGTGTTCAGATGAAAAGCGCAGACGAAATACTATCTGCTAGTAATTTACCGGATTTGCTCAAAGATAGGTGATTCTCTTTCCAAATCAGCCAACCCTCCTCCTGCATCTGCGCAAGAATACGTTCTTTGTCCTGGGCTAAATCCACCTGGTACTTTTCTTTTATTTCATCCAAATCTATTCCCCAAATGGTTCTTAAACCTGTCAGAATATATTCGTTGAGATTTTCTTCTGCTGAAAGCTGCTCTTTTTCAAACGGAACTTGCTCCTTTTCCAGGGATTTGAGGTAAAGTGCATTATTGGAGGGGTTTGCTCCTCTGTCTTTTCCGTCGAAGGAATGTGCGCTGGGACCCACACCCAAAAAAGGCACCGCTTTCCAGTAATTCATATTGTGCAATGCAAACTCACCAGGCTTTCCAAAATTAGATACTTCATATTGGATATATCCTGCGGAGGCTGTCATTTCTTGAAGGAGTTCAAATTGCTCGGCTACAAAATCCTCATCGGCCGGAATGAACTTGCCTTTTTCTGTCCAGTTTCCCAGTGCCGTTTTGGGCTCCACGGTTAATGCATAGCTGGAGATATGTCCCGGGTTTTGGTTGATCGCCATTGTCAGATCTCTTTTCCAAAGGGCGTGATCTGCATGTGGGAACCCATAAATGAGATCCAGACTGAATTTTTCGAAGCCTACTTTTCGGGCATTCTCTATAGCCAATCTGGACTCCTCGGCAGAATGAGCGCGGTTGTAGAATTTTAATACTTTTTCCTCAAAACTTTGAATCCCCAGGCTAAGGCGATCTATACCCAGTGATTTCCATGAGTGTAGGTTTTCCTTGGACAGGTCATCTGGATTTGCCTCTAGGGTCACCTCTTCCCAAGCTGAGCCAAAGGTATCCGAAATTGTGTCAAGGATTTGCTCCAGCTCCTGCGCTTCTAGAAGTGATGGCGTACCGCCTCCAAAGTATACTGTCTCAATGCTGAGATCACTGAGGTATGCTTTGCGCAAGTTGAGTTCCTTGCAGATCATTTGCACCATGTGGGCTTTTCTATCCAGATTGGTACTGAAGTGGAAATCACAATAGTGACATGCCTGCCTGCAAAAAGGGATGTGTATATATATGCCTGCCACGTTGATTTCTGTTAATTTGCGAATATAATCAATCCCGCACTGCACTTTGAAATTATCCGTTTTGGTATGCTTATTTTACTTTTTTTGGGCTGGCCCAAAGGCATTTTCCCAAACAGGATTTTGGCTGAAGATGGAGGATGGGCGATCGGTCTCTTCCTGGCAAAGTTTCCCTTCTGCCATACAGGCTTTGGCTAAGGTAGACTCTACCTTGAGCGGATTACAAGCTTCAGGTTTTTTGGAAGCTTACGCTACCGAAGAATATTTGGCCCAGGATTCTTTGCTGGTGGTTCTTGAGCTTGGAAATGAATACCTGTGGGAGGATTTGCGTACAGATCAGGTTCCTCTAGCACTTAGGAATAAGGTAGCACCGGTGACCTCCAGCTATGCAGATGCGGAGCGCTGGATGAAAGGGGTGATCCGAAATGCAGAAAATTCGGGTTTCCCTTTTGCGCAGCTCAAAATAGACAGTCTTGCCCGTGAGGGAAATAGGCTCTCAGGCACTATTGTCTACGATTCTGGGCCGATTATTCTATGGGACAGTCTGGCGGTGGAGGGCAATACCAGTACCAAAATTAACTATTTACAGCAGCTGACAGGAATTAAGGCAGGGGAGCCTTTTTCCCAGAATCAACTAGAGGTGGCCGAGCAAATTCTCCGGAGATCTCCGTATTTCAGGCTAGTGGCGCCGGCAGCTCTTTCGTTTCAGATCAAAAAAGCTAAACCCACATTTACGCTTAGCGATAGAAACACCAATGTCTTCGATGGGGTTATCGGCTTTTTGCCCAATGAAAACGAACCTGGGAAAATGCTCATCACTGGGCAGCTCGACCTGCAGCTTTATCACTTGGGTGGCCGGGGCCGGGATATTTCTGTGAACTGGCAACGCTTGAATGTGCAGTCGCAAAGTTTGGAATTAGCTGCCAAAGAATCATTTGTGTTTAACAGCCCGCTGGATGTGATGCTGGAGTTTAGTTTGCTCAAGCAGGATAGTACTTTTTTAAATCGATACTTGGGCTTGGACTTTGGATACCATGCAGGTGAGCGGAGTTATTTACGGTTTTTTACCAAAAGGCAGTCCGGCGATTTATTGAGTAGCTCTGGGATGGACACGGTGAGTGTACTGCCAGATGTGGCAGACTTCAGGTGGAATCAATATGGGCTGGGCTGGGAGTGGGATGCTTTGGATTTTCCATATTTTCCCCGGAGGGGTACTAAGATTAATGTTCAAGTCTCTATAGGCAATAAAAAAATACTGGAAAACACGGGCATTCCCTCTGATGTATATGGGGGATTAGACCTGAATACCCCCCAGTATGCAGGCTGGGCATCGGTGGAGACGCACGTGTTTGTCAGTCAGAACTGGGGGATGTGGTTTCGCGGGAGTGGTGGACTGATAGAAAATGAAAACCTACTTTTGAACGATTTGTATAGAATAGGAGGGCTCAAATCCATACGCGGATTCAATGAGAAGTTCTTTTTTGCAAGATCCTATGCTTATGTCAATGCAGAACAGCGGCTTTTTTTTGGGGAAAATTCATATCTATTGGCATTTGCTGATTTTGGCATCTTGGAAAACCCTTTCTTTGTATCAGCTATAGACAGGCCGGTCTCCTTTGGTGCAGGAATCAATCTGGACACCGGATCGGGAGTTTTTAGCTTTATTTATGGTGTAGGTAAATCCAATTTGCAAACTTTGCAGTTCTCCCATTCTAAGATTCATTTTGGCTATTTAGCCCGTTTTTGAGCATGAAAAAACAGTACATTCAAATTTTCATTTTTCTGATCGGATTGTTATCCATTCCAAGATTGAATGCTCAGGTACTTGAAGATTACAATCAGGACTGGGAGGAAGGAGAGCGCGAAACTTGGTTTAGCTCCAATGACCGTCTGGTGGTGGATTTGAACCTGGAGACTTTTCCTTTGGCTTCATTTTCATTTGAGTTTCCGGATCACTCTGTGGTTTTTGTAGGAGAAAAGCTTTGGTTTTTCACCGAGAATGACACCGCATTTACCCAGGAAGTAGGAGCTTTTAAGGAGAATTTTGAGGGTAAGGAGGCTAAGCTCATGGTATTCAAAGAGGGGATTTCCGTAGAAGATGCAAAAGTCCAAAAAATCCTATCGAAACAGTCAGCTTTAAAGGGAGATCAAACTGCAGGATTGGCTATTCACAAGAGAGCTTTGGATAGACAGACCATCCGGGATTTTTATATAGTAGCATTATTAATTTCACTATTGATTATTGCTATTTATAAATGGGCTTACCCATATAATTTCTCCATTTTAGCTAAGCCTTCTTCTATGTTAAATGCAGAAGATTTTTCTGAAAGTGGAGGCCTACAGAAGTTTTTCTCATTAGATATTCTGTTTTATGTCTTCGTAGTTAATATGCTATTGTGTTTGGTTTTGCTCACAGGGCTGGTGTTTTTCCGGCAGGAGTGGGTGAGTACCCGTATAGATTTGAGTTTTGGGGCACTGCTGACTATGTGGGGTTTCGGTACTTTATTCCTATTGCTGCTTGCGATGCTGAAGTTCACCGGGATCAAAATATTGGCATTCCTGTTTGATCTAGGCAAAATCGAGTTTCCACATTTCTTTTATTTGCTGAGGCTGATGATGATTTCTATATTGATCATGTCAGTTGTTTCTATGTTTTTTTTAATGAACGAATTTTATTTGGTAAAACCTGTCTTAGAACTCTCATTTACAGGGTTGTTTTGGTTCTATATGGCAGGGATTTTTGGCTTGTTTTTAATTATGGTGAATAGACTGGGCTTTAAGAAATACCATTTATTTACTTACCTTTGCATCGCAGAATTAGTGCCTTTTTTAATCTTGGCTAAGTTGATGCTGGATTTTGGGTATTAATTTATCTGCAAATCACCAACAAGGAATAACAATAAAGCATGAGCGCAGTTACCAAAGACAGGTTTAGACCAGTAAAAAGTATTCTCGTATCACAACCTGCCCCTAGCGGAGCCAATTCACCATACGTACAATTAGCCGAAAAGTATAACTTGAAGATTGACTTTAGGCAGTTTATCAGGGTGGAGCCAGTTCCGTCAAAGGAATTCAGGAAGCAGAAAATAGATATTCTAAAGCATACCGCGGTGATCTTCACCAGTAGAAATGCCATAGATCATTTCTTTGCTATCTGTAAAGATTTCAAAATCGAGATGCCTGCTGATATGAAGTATTTCTGTATTTCTGATCAGACAGCCCATTACCTTCAGAAGTATATTGTGATCCGAAAGCGCAAATTATTCGTAGGTCATCGAACAGCTCAGGATTTATTTGATTACTTTAAGAAGCATAAATCTGAGAAATACCTTTTCCCTTGTTCAGATATCCGAAAGGATGACATTCCGGACTATATGGATAAAAATGGGATTTCCTTTACCGAGGCGATCATCTATCATACCTTGGCGGCAGATTTATCGGATCTAGCAGATGTGAAGTATGATATTTTGGCTTTTTTCAGTCCATCAGGGATCAAGTCATTGAAGGTCAACTTTCCGGAGTTTACTCAGGGGAACACTAGAATAGCTGCATTTGGTCCGACCACAGCCCAGGCTGTAAGAGATCTAGATTTGATTTTGGACATTGAAGCTCCGATGCCAAATGCCCCAAGTATGACCGGCGCACTGGAGCTCTACATAAAAAAAGTCAATAGTTTGTAAAACTTAGAATCCAATTTTGTGGTTTTTCAGTTTAAATTCATACAATAGTTAAAGCATTGGACGAAAACACTACAAAATGATTCAAAGAAGCCCCGGGAAAAGTTTACTGAAATATTCATTTCTCCTGCTCTTCTTTATGGGGGTAGGCTCGGTTTATGCCCAGCAGGATCCTCAGTTCACGCAGTACATGTATAACCGCATGTATTTCAATCCTGCTTTTGCAGGCAAAGGAGGTGGATTTGAGTTTTCGGCGCTTCATAGATCCCAGTGGGCAGGCTACTCCACCACTTCCGGTTCGGGAGGTGCTCCCACTACGCAGCTTTTGACAGCTCAAGGAGCACTGGAAAGTAAAGGAATAGGATATGGGCTGACCATAGTGAATGATAATATAGGTGCTTCGAATAACTTGGAGGTCAATTTACAAGGGGCTTATCATCGTAGAGTCAATAGAGCTACGTTGAGTATTGGAGCTTATCTGGGAATGTATTCCAGTTCCCTTGACTATGGCGAGCTAGTGGTAGTAAATCCAGAGCCTAACCTTCCTGATGCAGGAAAAGAAAGTCAACTAAATTTCAATGCGGGATTGGGACTAGTGTGGGAAGCGCCAAAGTATTACATAGGCTTGAGCAGCAGGCATATCAATCAACCGAGTTTTGATTTTGGTGATGGATCGTATGCCAATACATTGGAAAATCACACTTATCTCATGGCGGGATACAGGTTTAGACCTGTAGGTGCCTTGACTATTGAGCCCAGTTTTCTCTTAAAATCAGTGTCTTTCAATAATTTTTCTTACGAATTGAGCGTTATTGCTACGCATCAAAATAAAATTAGTGGAGGATTGGGATTTCGGGGAGAAGAATCGGTATCGCTGCTGGTCGGTTACAGCCTCTTGAGAGATAATTCCCTAAAATTAGGTTATGCATTTGATTTAGTCTTCAGTGGAGTGGAAGCCAAAGAGCCCACAAGTCATGAACTCTTGCTTCGTTATACCCTTCCTAGTGTGACTCGGGAGATTCAAAGGGTAATCCAGCGAACTCCTAGATTTAGATTTTGATGTTAACTTAGAAAAGCTAGATTTGAGGCAAAATTGAAATTATCTCAAAATTATCATTGTCCTTTATTTGGCAGGTTATTTGCATTATTGTGCCAAATTCAGCTAAATTTCGACCTTTGAGGATAATTTACAGCTCGTAATTATTTGATGAACGAAAAAACGTCATTTATGTATAAAAAAATTAACTTTCGCTTATTGCCCATAACCCTAGGTTTGGCAATAGCAACAATTTTACCTGGTTGTAGTCTTTTTGGGAAAAAAGGAACAGCTAGTGAAAAATTGAATAGACGAGGAGAAGTGACGGGCGTTCCGAAGCGGTCAAACTGGCAACAAAACCTTCCATATGATATGGTTCCTGTGAAAGCAGGTACATTCTGGATGGGGCAGGCTGATGAAGATATCGCTTACACTCAGTCATCATTGAATAAGCAGATTACTATTTCTGAATTTTTCATGGACAAATATGAAGTGTCCAATAACAAATACAGGCAATTTTTGGAGTCTGTAAAAAGCGGAACCTACGAAAACGGTACCTCCACTACCTTAAAAGATCCACCTCAGTTGAACTATGATGAGTTGAAACCAGATACTACAGTTTGGTCTACTAGCTTTTCCTATCACTATGGAGATCCTTTGATGGAGTTTTACTTTGACCACCCTGCATTTGACAACTATCCCGTGGTTGGTGTCTCTTGGGATCAGGCAAAGAAATACTGTGAGTGGAGAACCTACTACATGAATGCAAATGACGATAGTGATTTTGACGGACCAAGTTTCCGACTGCCGTCCGAAGCTGAATGGGAGTATGCTGCCAAAGGAGGAAAAGACATTGCTAAATATCCTTGGGGAGGCCCATACCTGAAAAACAAGAGAGGTTGCTTAATGGCTAACTTCAAACCAGGTAGAGGTAACTATATCGACGATGGTTTTGCTTACACTGCACCAGTGGATGTATTTGCCCCGAATGGATTTGGACTTTACAATATGTCTGGAAATGTGGCCGAATGGGTATTGGATGCTTATGCTACCACGGCCTCTTCCATCACTTGGGATTTAGATCCGGTATATGATGATCCGAATGAGCCAAGAAAAGTAGTAAGAGGCGGTAGCTGGAAAGATATTGCCCATTACCTAGAAACCAGTACTAGGGCTTATGAATATGAGGATGTAGCTCAGGCGCACATTGGATTCAGAACTACCATGACCTTCATCGGTAGATCCGGTTCTATGGATGTGAAGAGCTCAAACAGAAGAAGACGATAACTCATCTTATAAAACAATCAAAACTACCTAACAACTTTATCATTAATTTATCTCATGGCTAGTAACAGCAACTCGTTCTCAGCAAAATTTTATTCCAGCATAATGCCAAAAATCTATGGTATTGGTGCTGCTGTGGTTATTCTCGGTGCTATGTTTAAAATCTTAGATTGGCCATTTGCCAATTGGATGATTGGTATCGGTCTAAGTACAGAGGCTTTGATATTTTTCTTATCAGCTTTCGAGCCTAAGGCCGATGAGGTAGATTGGACTAAAGTATACCCTGAGCTTGCTGGAGATGCTCCAGCAGCACCAAGAGCACAAAGAGTTGCAGCCGGGGGTGGAGATCAGGTATCTCAAAAGCTTGACGAAATGCTGGCTAAAGCAAAGGTAGGTCCTGAATTAATCGAAAGCCTGGGTAAAGGAATGCAAAACCTTGCTACTTCTGCTCAGAAAATGGGTAACCTTTCGGACGCTGCAGTGGCTACTAATGAATATGCAACCAGCGTAAAGACAGCCGCTAAGACCTTGGTAGATATGAATGCTTCTTACAGTAAAACTGCTGCAGCATTGACAGAAATGTCTTCTGCTTCTCAGGATGCAAAGGCATACCATAACCAAGTCGTAACGGTTACTAAGAATCTTTCGGCTTTGAATTCTGTATATGAAATGGAGCTTCAGGATGCCAATAGCCACGTGAAAACTTTGAATAAATTCTATTCTAATATGACTGCCGCTATGGAAGGCCTAACAGAGGCAGGCAAAGAAACCCAAGCTTTCAAAAACGAATTATCCAAATTGAATCAGAACGTCAGTTCATTGAATAAAATCTATGGTGGAATGCTATCCGCTATGAAAGGTTAATTTCTCTTCAATTCATTTTAAAATCCATTAAAACTTAAAAATGGCAGGAGCTAAAGAGACACCTAGGCAGCGGATGATCGGGATGATGTACTTGGTATTAACGGCGTTATTGGCGCTCCAAGTAAGTAACCAGATTCTCCAGAAATTTGTATTGATTAATGATGGAATGGAGAGAACCTCCAAAAACTACATCAATAAAAATGAAAATGCTGTAGAATCCATCGAATACACCGTAGAGCAACAGGGTAATAACGAAAAGGATGTTCCAAAAGTGGAGGCATCTAGACAAATCAGAGAGGCTACATCAGAGATCTATTCTTATTTAGAAGATCTAAAGCAACAGTTGATCACTCAATCAAATGCGAAAAATGACGAAGGAAACTTTGTTAATTCTGCATTGAAAAATACAGAGATGGCTGGAAATATGTTTGTCAATAATGGCAAGGGAGAAGAAATGAAGCAGATGCTGAATGCCTATCCTCAGCGTGTCAGTGAAATTTTGAGCAGCGTTGGGTTGTCAGATATGACTTTCCCTCCTATCGCTCAAGATGCGAAGGATATTCCATTATTTGCCAATGACAGAGAAGCGCGAAACAAGGACTTTGTGGCCTTGAACTTCGTGAAATCTCCGGTAGGAGCTGTTATGACACAGATTACCCAGTTCCAGAATGAAGTGCTGAATATCGAAAGTGAGTCGTTGTCTGCTATTGCTAATACGATTGGTTCATTTTATTTCAAAGCTGATGTAACCGAAGCTAGAATTGCGGCGACTTCCAATGTGGTAGCGGCGGGTACAAAGTTTGAAGGCGATATGTTTATCGCTTCCAGTTCCACCTCAGCTGCACCCACTATGACCATTGATGGGCGTTCTGTACCTGTGGATGCGAAAGGTTTTGGTAAAATTGAATTTAACGTAACTCCAGCATCAGAATATGACGATAGAGGATTGGCCAGAAGAGTGATCAATGGTGAGATCATCACTAATGTGGGAGGAGAAGACAAGGTTCTACCTGTTGAGTATGAGTACTTCGTAGCTCAGCCTGTGATCAAGGTTTCTTCAGAGGTTGTGCAGCAGCTTTATGCAGATTGTGCTAACGAACTATTAATAGAAGTACCGGCATTGGGTAATTCTTATTCCCCAGATTTCGCAGTGAGCAATGGACAATCTATAAAAGGTAATAGACCTGGTGAGTTAACTGTGATTCCTGGTGCTTCTGGAAAAGTGACTATAGGAGTGAGCAGTGGAGGCAATAAAATCGGAGATGTGGCGTACGATATTAAACCAGTCCCTGATCCGACCATCGTTCCTCAACTGTCGAACGGTAATGCAGTAGACCTAACTCAGTCCTATGCCATAGGTTCATTGACTGGACTGAAAGTTTCAGCTCAGGCAGAGCCTACATTTGGGCGTACCATGGCGAAGGATGCGAATTTTGAAGTGACTGGTGGTGAGGTACGATTGTTGAGAAATGATGTGCCTAGACAGACTATACAGATCTCAAATGGTAATAGCATCGCAATGCGTCAATTGCTTGAAAGTGCAAGAGCTGGTGATGATATCGTGGTGGTAGTAAACCAAGTGACCAGGACGAACTTTAGAGGGAATAAGATTCCTTCTACCTTGAATCAGGTGATTCGTATCGGGGTAAAATAATCCCCGAAATTGAAATACTAATAATGCATTGATTATGAAAAATTACTTTCCAAAATTTCTCTTGTCTTTACTACTGATAGCAGGGCTCAGCCCGCTTCGGAGTGAGGCACAGGTAGCTGCTACCAGCGTAACCCCTTCAGGTTTTGGAGATCGACAGTTTGCTATGGACACAGTCTTCTCTGCTAAAAGAATCAGAGAAGATGATAAAATGTATCAGATTGGCGTGTGGAGGAGAATTGATTTGAGAGAAAAATACAACCGAGCACTATACGGATCCGGTGACACCAAGAGTAATGGAATCATTAGTCAACTATACGATGCAATAGTAGAGGAAAATGCATTAGAAGTGTTTGCAGACGAGGAGTTCACTCAGCCACTTTCCATTGCTGAATTCCAGGAGAATTTCTGGTTGAATGCAACCGGGGACAGCATCTTTGTGAAGCAATTGTACTATTTGGATTTCAAAGAAGATTTTGTGTTTGATAAGCACCATTCAGACATGGTATTTGACATTAAATACTTGGAAATGGTGATGCCATCGGAGTCTAACTCCAATGCTGGTCAAAAATCCATAGCATTTATCAGATATAAGGACTTTTACAACTACTTCAAAGATCATCCTGATGCGAGATGGATCAACTTCAAAAATCAATCTAAAAACTTGACTTATTCTCAAGCATTTGATACGAGGTTGTTTAGATCAGTGGTTAGGAAGTTTACCAATTCTGAAGATGCCTTAATAGCAGATATGGTTTCAGCCGAAAATCCGAATCCGGAAATGCAGGCTTATTTGGATGCACTCGCATTTGAGTACGAATTATTAGAATATGAGAATTCCCTCTGGGAATGGTAATAGAAAGGGGCTTTTAAGCCCCTTTATTTTTTTCTACCCATTCCAGTAAGGATTTTGCTTTACTTGCCCCTATTATACCTGCAACCTCACTTTCTGTGGCTTCACTTAGTTTTTTGACCGATTTGAAATGACTGAGTAGCTTGTCAGCAGTGTTTTTTCCTATGCCAGGTATAGCCGTTAGTTGAGTTCCAAAGGCATTACTACTACGAACCTTACGGTGAAAGGTAATGGCAAAGCGGTGGGCTTCATCCCTGATCCTTTGTAAAAGTCTAAGACTTTCTGATTTTTTATCAATATGTATTGGGTAAGAATCCCCGGGAAAGTAGATTTCCTCTAGTCTTTTGGCTATCCCTATGATAGGCATCTGCCCATATACTCCGAGCTCCTTCAAAGCTTCTACTGCCGATGATAGCTGCCCTTTTCCTCCGTCAATTACCACTAATTTGGGCATTGACTTATTCTCCTCTAATAGGCGCTTGTACCGTCTTCCCACTACCTCTTTCATACTCGCAAAATCATCTGGTCCCACTACTGTTTTGATATGGTAATGCCTATATTCTTTGACGGCTGGTTTTCCATTTAGAAAACACACCATACTCGCCACTGGGCTGGTTCCCTGGATGTTTGAATTGTCAAAGCATTCTATATGATCCGGGATTTCAGGTAAACTCAAGTCCTGTTGTAACTGTCGTATTACCCGGTCCTTTTTATCTTGGTTCAACCCCTGTAGCAAAGCCTTTTCCTTTTTATAGTAAAGGGCATTTTTTAGCGATAGTTCGATCAGCTTCTTTTTATCACCGATCTTTGGCATGATCACATTCAGACCATCTATGGTTTCAGTCAGAGGCACGTTTAATAGTACCTCATCTGCATCACTGTGAAACTGATCTTGTAGCCTGATCAAGGCAGTTAATAATAGCTGCTCATCTGTCTCGTCTAATTTTTTCTTGAGCTCCACGTTTTTGGAGGTAATGAGCGCACCATTTTTTACCCGCATGTAATTCACGAAAGCATTCTTTTCATCTGAGACTATGGTGCAGACATCTAAGTTTAAAATAGATGGGCTGGCGATAAGTGATTTTGCTTGGTATTTCTCTAGTAAGTCTAGTTTTTCCTTTAGCTTTTGTGCTTTTTCAAACGCTAGGTTTTCAGCATGATGTTGCATTTCTTGCTTGAAATAGGCCTTTGCCAAGCCAAGATTACCCTTCAAAATGTGCTTAGCATGCTCTAAATCTTTGAGGTAATCTGCCTCGTTTTGTAAGCCTTCACAGGGGCCTTGACAGTTCCCAATATGGTATTCCAGGCATACCTTGTATTTTCCTTCGGCTATTTTATAAGGCGATAGGTCCAGTTTACATGTTCGAATAGTGAATAGTTCTCGGATTAGATCCAGTACGTTATTCATTGCTTTCACGCTGGCGAAAGGACCGAAATAGGTGCCACGCTTGGGGATCATCTTTCTAGTAGGGAAGATTCGTGGGAAATTCTCCTTGGTCAAAAGTAGGTACGGATAGGTCTTATCGTCCCTGAGAAGGATGTTATACTTTGGTTGTGATTTCTTAATCAGGTTGTTCTCAAGCAGCAGGGCATCAAATTCACTGTTTACCAGCGTTATCTCAATTCTCCTGATTTCCCGCACCATCCGTTTTGTCTTGAGGTTGACTCCGGAGTTCTTATTGAAATAGCTGCTTACCCGCTTGCGTAGGCTTTTGGCCTTGCCTACATAGATTAGTTCGTCTGCCTCGTTGAAGTATTTGTAGACTCCTGGGTGATCTGGTAGATTCAGGTGCTGGTCGGGTAGGAAAGAGGAGGATTGCATGCCTTAAAATTAAAAAAAAACAGCCTTCATTGAGGCTGTTTTAAATTATCATAACGATTTAGTTTTAGAAATCATTTTTCTGAGCATCATAGTCAAAATCCGCAAATCTTTGGCTTTCGGTCTCATATGCATCGCAGTCAATCTCTATGCTGAGTGGTCTATCCGGTCTTGGGAATGGCCCTTTGGTGTAGCCGAGGCTTTTATCCGCATATACTTTCATCATGAAGTTCTGCCATATAGGCCTGGCTGTTCTGCCGCCTTGGCCCTTGTACCAGCTTCTGAAGTGAATGGCTCTGTCATCCCCTCCTACCCATGATCCACTGACTAGATCCTTACTGATGCCCATGTACCAACCATCAGAAGCATTTTGTGTGGTTCCTGTTTTTCCGCCTAGTTCATTGTCCTGCCTTAATTCCCAATTTACCCCTTGGCTGGTTCCGCCGCTTTCTTCGAAGCCACCACGTAGCATATAAGTCATCAAGTAAGCGTGCTCTTCACTCATGGCAGGGCGCTTCTTGGCAGTGAACTGTTGAATTACATTTCCGTTTTTGTCTTCAATTCTATCGATATAGATTGGTTTAGTGTATTCCCCTTTGTTTACAAAAGTTCCAAATGCACCTACCATCTCATAGATAGAGACTTCATTTACCCCTAAGGCCAAAGAAGGAACCTCTTCCAGATCACTGGTGACTCCCAGTCTTCGGGCCGTTTCTACCACTATTTTAGGACTTAGCTTTTTCATCATATAAGCGGTGACAGAGTTCACTGATTTTGCCATCGCTTCCCGAATTGTCATTTTTTCATAAGTGAATTTCCCATCTGCATTCTCGGGGCTCCAAACCGGTTGGTCCGGGATATAAACTTCTACGGGCTGATCGATGACCGAATAGCATGGACTATAGCCGTTCTCTATAGCGGCAGCATATACGAAAGGCTTAAAGGTAGATCCAGGTTGCCTTTTGGAGCGCAATACGTGATCAAATTTGAAGTACTTATGATCGATCCCACCTACCCAGGCTTTGACTTGACCTGTATGTGGATCCATGCTCATAAATCCTGCCTGCAGGAATTTTTTGTAGTACCTCAAGGAATCCATGGTACTCATGACCGTATCGATTTCGTCCAATTCCCATGAGAAAACTTTCATTTTCTTTTTTTCATTCAACTTGATATTGATAGAGTCTGTATCGTTTCCATAGCGTACTTTCAGTAAGCGGTAAGCTTCTGTTCGGCGTACAGCGTCTTCGATGAAGTTTGGAATCACTCGATTATCTCCATCTACCCAAGGTGCTCTGTCGCCCATTTCTTTATAGAAAAGCTTCTGCAGTTCTTTCATATGTTCAGTTACAGCCTCTTCTGCATAGCGCTGCATTCTGCTATCTATGGTGGTGTAGATCTTCAGCCCATCGCCATATAGATCATAGGAAGAACCATCGGATTTAAGATTTTCCTTGGTCCATTTCAATAGGTCTGCTTTGACTATTTCTCTGAAATAGGTGGCAAGCCCTTTGTTTTGGTTGGCTACATTATAGTCCAGTTCTATAGGCAGTGCAGAAAGCGAATCAAACTCTTCCCGGCTCATATAGTCATTTCGCATCATTTGAGCGAGAACTGTATTTCTTCTCCGAAGTGAGTTGTCCGGATTGTAAACCGGGCTGTAGTAGGTAGGTGCTTTGAATAGGCCGACTAGCACAGCTGACTCTTGAGGCAATAGCTCCGAGGGCTTTTTATTAAAAAAAGTCTCTGAGGCAGTTTTGATCCCGAATGCATTAGAACCAAAATCCGAAGTATTTAAGTAAAGGGTCAGGATTTCATTTTTGGTATATGCTTTTTCCAGCTGGGTAGCTACTATCCATTCTTTGGTTTTGATGATAAGCATGCGAAGTCCCGGTACATTGCTTAAAACCCCACTGCTCTCTTCAGTTCTGGTTTTAAAGAGGTTTTTGGCTGTCTGCTGGCTCAGTGTGGAACCACCTCCTGCATTTTGTCCTAAGAGAATAGATTTTACAAATACCCTCATCATGGCTTTCATATCTATGCCAGAGTGACTTTCAAAACGAACGTCCTCGGTGGCAATCAGAGCATTCACGAGGTTAGGAGCCAGTTCCTCATAGGTTACAGGGCTTCTGTTTTCGCGCATGTATCTGCCGAGGAGCATTCCATCTGAAGAGTACAACTCGGAAGCAATCTGGGAATCGGGGTTTTCTAAAGCCTTGAAATCAGGTAATGAACCGAAAAGCCCCAAAAAATTGATACTGATCATCCAGACAAACAGCATAAATCCGAAAATACCTGCGATGAAAGCTATCCAGAGGAATTTTATGGTTTTGGAGACCCAGCTTGAGGTCTGGGTATTTGCTTTTTTACTCATAGTTTATTTATAAGCGGACCTAAAGAAAGTCCTGTATTCTTCTAAATTCTTGGTTTTGTTCAGTGCCTGGAAGTTTTCAATAGAAATGACAAATGCATTTTTTTTGACTTCTTCGGGTAATCCTTCAGAGGTAAAATCACTCTCAAAGACCTGATAATATTCCTTTGCTTTCTCGGCGTTGCTGAACGGGCTGATGATGTAAATCGCATTTTCCCTGTTCATATTCATTTCTCCGGTACGCAACCTTGACTTGGCAAAGTTCTTTGCATGAAAGCTTTCTAAATCTCCCAGAAGATTCTTTACTTCCTCTGCCTGGCTGGGGTTCATAGCGAGCACAAATATATGAGTTGCGGCCTCACTATACGTATATGGAGAGTCGGGATCTGCATTGCTTTCTTCACTTTGTTCATTTTCAGTGTTTTCCACCAAAGTGGAATCCGCTTCATTATTTTCCTCAGCTTGAAGGGTGGCAAGTTCTTCACTCGACAACAAAGGGTTTAGCATATTTCTTGCCAATTCCACCAAATCTTGATCTTTAGAATTTTCAATGTAGGCTTCTAGCCTTTCCCTGTATCTAGCCCTACTTTCCGTTTTACCGGTGAGCATGATGTCCAGGAGCAGAATGCGCTCGGTGTTTCGTGTGAGCGGGTATTCTTCCAGGGTGGTTTTGATGATATCCTTGGCTGCTTGATATTGGCCTTCATAGTAATAATTGTAGGCTTGTTCATAGCGCTTGGAAGATTCCAAATATGCCAAATTTCCAGAGGAAGCTTCTGGATTATTCACAGAGAAGGTGTACTGAGATTCAGGATATTCCCGATTCAGTCTAGAAACATATTGCTGGGAATTGCCACCCAGGTCTTTTTGAGCAAGGTAAAGCAAGTAATAGGCCTCAGGTTTTCGGCTGGACTCAGGGTATGCGCTGACCAGGGTTTCTAGGTTTTCTATACTCAATTCAATTTCCTTCAGGTCAAAATAAAGGAGCTTCCCTAGTTCAAAATAGGACTCTTCTAATTCACTGTTCAGCAATTCGATTTTTTCAGGGCTGTCCGGAATTTCGGAAAGCAAGGCTTCTTTAGTAGGAAGTTGCGCCAGGGGGTTATTTTCTTCTGTGCTGGTAGAATCCTCACTCACTGGCTCTGGGATAGTAGGTGTGACGCTTTGGAAGCTGGCAGCACTTCTTCTCCAGTTGTCTTGCAGGGGCCTGTTGCCCCATGTTCTACGAAACTCAATGGCTCCCTGCTGCATGGCCACTCCATTGTCAAAGTAGAATGATGATCCGGATCCCTTGTCTCCACCAAAAGCCAGTAAGTTGTCGAAAATACTTGCGTTTCTCGGTTCTTCTTTGGCTTTTGCTTGGGCAATGAGACGTTCCTCTTCTGACTTAATGAACTGCTCGGCTAGCAGCTCCTGCTCTTCGGGACTTAGCGCAGCCATTGCCAAAAGACTGTCATCTTTAGAAATACGCTCGTAGTGGAATACGAATTGATCTAGGGATTCTTTTTGTGTGCTGATCTGCAAGGCCACAGGATCCTGCTCATTGATAAAGGTCAACGCAGAATCCAGGTAGTATTTTGTAGCACGGTAATCTTTAAATTCCGCGAGGTTGATTTCAGCAAGCTTTTGATAGATATAGCCTTTTACTCTTGGGTTACTGCCAGGTTCTTTTGCTGCCTGGTGGAGCAATTGTAAGGTTTGATCTACATCTCCTTGTTTTTCTTCAAAAAGTGCCCGCTCATATATCACCACATCCTTTAGGTCTTTATTTTTAGGGTCTTCATAGAGGTCATCATAGTATTTTCTTACTTTTTTGAGATCCTTGGAAGCGTTTAATTCTGCTACCTGCTGCGCATAAAGCTGTGCATAAAAGCTCCGCTCATACGGAGGGTTACCGTCCAGGGCTTTATTGTAGTAATCATAGGCCAGGGCATCTAATCCCTCGCGCTGGTATCTTTGTGCCAGAATAAAATTGATCCTGGACTTTTCTTTGTTGTTCTGGGCATTTTCCAAAGCCATGTCCAAGGCACCGATCACTCCACTTTTGTCCCCACGTTTTTCGTAGTAATAGGCAAGAGTTCTATAGAGCTCGTAGCGGTTTTCGTTAGAGATCCCAGATTCCTTAGAGAGGTAGTCTATGGTGAAATTGGCATTTTCGAACTCACCTAGATCCACATATAGTTTGAGTAAAGTGATGAGTGTCTGCTGGCGAAGGTCATCGTCTTTGGAGTTTACATTGATGTACTTGTATGTGTTTTGCGCATCGTCAAAATGCGACTGTAAGTAATCCAATGTACCTAGTATGTAGTAGCTGTCATCCACCCATCTGCTGATTTTGTGCCATTCTATGGCTTTAGAGGCTAGTTCCCTGGAGGATTGTAGTTTTTCTGCATTGGCTTGAATAGTGGCTGAATCGTATGGGATGAAAACGGGAAGAATTTGGGTGTAGTCTTCCTTGTAATTGTTGAAGACCTCGGTTTTGACCTCTTCCAGTTTAAGGTTGGCCAGGTAATAAGCGTTGTAGTGTGCAGTGACATTGTGGAATGTCCTGTTGGTGAATGTGTTGCGTTCGGATGAACATGCAGCTCCAAAAAATAAAATACATAATGCCCAGACGGAAAATTTTCTCATGAGTTGATTTGCCCAATTCAAGTAGCAAAATAGGTTTTTTGATTTACTTAGTGAACGAAATCGCTGGTCTATTATTTGTGTGGAGTTGGGAGAGGATTTATTTTTCCTATGAAATTAATAACTTTTGACCCTTGAGAATAATACATGAGTAGTTCGGACAGTAGGAAAAAAAATAGAAGTACCCCAGTATATGTGAAATATATAGGCTTATCCTTTCAGCTTTTTGGGGTGATAGGTGCGGGCACATGGCTAGGCTGGTGGATTCAGCAAAAGAGCTCGATGAAATTTCCGGTTTGGCTATTGCTTTTTTGTTTTCTTTCCATTGGGATTGCTTTTTATCAGCTCTATATTTCAATTCGCTCGGATAAGTAATCCCGCAAAAGAAAATTTGGGGTAAATTTGCAAATAACTTACTACCCCGCTATTGAAAATGAATTATCATTTGAAATTTCTCCTGCTCACAGCAGGCATCTGTGCGCTCACTCTTTTGCTTCAGTGGATACTTCCTTCTACTATTCATCCAGCCATTTGGACTATTCTGAGTTTCCTGGCTGTAACGAGCTATTTGATAGGTGTATTAAGCATTTGGCTGCTCAAAGGTTCCGCAGAAAATCTTCTTCAGATCAAAATGTTGGGGATGATTTTGAGAATCATAGCCTCACTTTCCTTTATTGGAATCATGGTTTATTTGGGAACGGAGAATATTCTTTTGTTTGTAGCGGATTTCTTCGTTGTTTTTTTGTTCTATCTGGTGTTTGATATATACACCTTTCTGGCTAACTTGCGCCCGATTTCGAAGTAGCCCTCAAAAAAAGAGTAGATGACGCGTAAATTTCTTTCCTTAAGTGTTTTATTGTCAGCGTTTTTGCTGACTTTCTCCAGTTTGTCGTTTGCTGCTGGGGCAAATTCTGAAGATGGAGGTGAAGATCCGACAGGTTTCATCATGCACCACATCAAGGACTCTCACGAGTGGCACTTTTTCAATATTGGCCATACTCACGTGACCTTATCACTTCCAGTGATTGTGTATTCTGGAGATAGAGGTTTGGAGTTTTTTAATTCAAAAGACTTTCAGAATCCTGAGACTCATGCTTTCGGTAAGGAGTATGCGCATGAGGGGTATTACATAGACTCTCACGATCACATGGGCAGGGTAGATGGAGCTAGCTTCACTGACTTGTCTATCACTAAAAATGTGGTGATGATGTTCTTGGTGATTGCTGTGGTACTTTGGCTTGCGCTTTCTGCTGCAGGGCACTATAAGAAGCATGGCGCAGTGGCGCCTAAAGGAGCTGCTGCTATAGTGGAGCCGATCGTAATCTTTGTAAGAGATGAGATTGCTGAGAAGGCAATCGGTCCCAAGTACAAAAAATTTGTTCCATATCTGCTTACATTATTCTTTTTTATCTGGGTGGGTAACTTAATCGGGCTTTTGCCAGGTGCGGCTAACCTGACCGGTAATATTGCAGTGACGGCAACTTTAGCAGTTTTGACTTTTATTATCGTGAATGTCAACGGGAATAAGGATTACTGGAAGCACGTCTTCATGACCCCAGGTGTGCCGGTTCCTTTATTGCTAGTGATTGTGCCGGTGGAGATCATCGGGTTGTTTACCAAGCCTTTTGCCTTGATGGTTCGACTTTTTGTGGCAATCACAGCGGGTCACATCGTGATCTTGGCATTCATCGCGCTGGTATTCATCTTTGAATCTTATACTATAGGTGTAGTGAGTACGCTAATGGTGACTTTCATCAATATGATCGAATTGCTGGTGGCGACTATTCAGGCTTATGTATTTACGCTTTTCACTGCGATGTATATCGGCGCTGCTGTCGCTGAGCATGCGCATGATGAAGCACATTAATTAGGAATTTCTTTGTTCAATTTATAAATATAAACTTATGTTAACTTCAATCTTATTGACAGCTGGAATGGCACTTATGGGTGCTGGTATCGGTGCAGGTATTGTTGCGATTGGCGCAGGCCTTGGTATCGGTAGAATCGGTGGTCAGGCTATGGAATCTATTGCTCGTCAGCCAGAGGCTGCAGGCAAGATCCAGACTGCTATGTTGATCATTGCAGCGTTGATCGAGGTGGTTTCCCTGTTTGCAGTAGTAGTTTGTCTACTTATTGCATTGAATGCAGGCGGTATCGCTTTCTAAGAACAAATGAATCGGGATTGGCCGCTTGGGCCAATCCCTCTTTTTGAACAATAACGAAATTATATATATCTAATGGATCTGATTTTACCTAGTTCCGGACTGATCTTCTGGCAGTTGTTTGGCTTTTTGGCACTCTTGTTTATCCTGATCAAGTTTGCATGGAAGCCAATGCTTGCAGCTATAGAAGAAAGAGAAACCAGTATAGACAATTCATTGAAGGCTGCTGAAAAGGCCAGAAATGAAATGGCAAACCTGAAAGCTGAGAATGAAAAACTTCTGGCTGAAGCTAGACTGGAAAGAGATACAATCCTCAAAAAAGCGCAAGATGCTTCTACGAAAATGATCGAAGAAGCGAAAGAAGAGGCAGTGAAGACCGGAGCGCAAATGATCGAAAATGCAAAAGCGGTAATTGAAACTGAGAAGAAAGCTGCACTAGCAGATGTGAAGACTCAGGTAGCTACGCTTTCATTGGAGGTTACAGAGAAATTACTCAGAGCAAATCTATCTGATGACAAGTCCCAGAAGGATTTGGTGGATGGATTTATTAAGGAACTTAAGCTAAACTAATCCTTCTCCATGTCAAACCAGAGAGTAGCATCCCGCTATGCCAAGTCAATCATGGAACTTTCTTTGGAAAAAGAAAGACTAGAGGAGGTGCATTCGGATTTCGAAAGATTGACAGCCTTGGCTGCCAGTAATTCCGAATTTGCTGTAGTGTTAAAAAACCCAGTGATCGGTTCTGAAAAGAAGTTGAATATTCTAAAAGCACTTTTCAAAGATGCTGATCCTATGACTTTGTCCTTCTTTGACATAGTCTCAAGAAAGAACAGAGAAGATATCCTCTTGGACGTAGCCAAAGAATTTGAAAGTCAGTATAATCTGCACAAGTCTATCCAGGTGGCTGAGCTTACGACTACTTTTGCTATAGATGAGCAATTGAAAAGCGAGTTTGTATCCGTAGTCAAAGAGATTTCCGGTAAGGAATCCGTACAGTTGGTGGAGAAAATCAACCCGGACTTGATCGGAGGTTATATATTGAAAGTTAATGACCGTCAAATCGATGAGTCATTGAGTAGCAAATTGAGACAATTGAAAGCTCAGTTTAATACCAATCATTACGAAAGTAAAATCTAATCAAAAGCATTAATCTTAATATATCATGGCAGAAGTAAGACCTGATGAAGTTTCGGCAATCCTAAGAGAGCAACTTTCTGGTGCTAGAACCGAAGCAGAACTAGAAGAAGTGGGTACAGTCCTTCAAGTGGGGGATGGTGTAGCCAGAATCTATGGACTTTCTAAGGCTCAGTCTGGTGAATTGCTAGAGTTCGACAACGGTCTGAAAGCAATGGTACTGAACTTGGAAGAAGACAATGTAGGTGCTGTAATTTTCGGAGATTCCAAAGATATCAAAGAAGGCGATACCGTAAAAAGAACCAAGAAAATCGCATCCATCCAAGCAGGTGAAGGCATGCTGGGCCGTGTAGTAGATACCTTGGGTAACCCTATCGACGGTAAGGGTCCTATTGCTGGTGATCTGTATGAAATGCCACTGGAGCGTAAAGCACCAGGTGTAATCTACCGTCAGCCAGTGACCGAGCCGCTTCAGACTGGTATCAAATCTATCGATGCCATGATTCCAATCGGTAGAGGACAAAGAGAATTGGTGATCGGTGACCGTCAGACAGGTAAAACTGCTGTGGTAATTGATGCCATTTTGAACCAAAAAGAATTTTACGATAAAGGTGAGCCTGTATTCTGTATCTATGTTGCCATCGGACAGAAGGCATCTACAGTGGCAGGTGTAGTAGCTGCCTTGGAAAAAGGCGGTGCACTACCTTATACCGTGATCGTAGCAGCTCCTGCTTCAGATCCAGCTCCAATGCAGTTCTTTGCGCCATTTACTGGTGCTGCCATTGGTGAATTCTTCCGTGATACTGGACGTCCTGCTTTGGTGGTTTATGATGACCTTTCCAAGCAAGCCGTAGCTTACCGTGAAGTGTCTCTACTACTGAGAAGACCTCCGGGACGTGAAGCATATCCGGGTGATGTGTTCTACCTTCACTCAAGATTGCTTGAGAGAGCTGCCAAAATCAACAAATCTGATAAGATTGCTCAGGAAATGAATGATCTTCCAGAATCTATCAAGCCTCTAGTGAAAGGTGGCGGATCATTGACCGCTCTTCCTATCATCGAAACCCAGGCTGGTGACGTTTCTGCCTATATTCCGACTAACGTAATTTCCATTACAGATGGTCAGATCTTCTTGGAAACAAACCTTTTCAACTCCGGTATCCGACCGGCGATCAACGTGGGTATCTCCGTATCACGAGTAGGTGGTAACGCACAGATTAAGTCCATGAAGAAAGTAGCGGGTACGTTGAAGCTGGATCAGGCTCAGTTCCGTGAATTGGAAGCTTTTGCCAAGTTTGGTTCCGATCTAGATGCTACTACTAAGCGTACCATCGAGAGAGGTAGAAGAAACCAGGAAATCTTGAAGCAGCCTCAGTACTCTCCAGTATCTGTAGCGCATCAGGTGGCCATCATTTATGCTTCTACCAGAGGACTGATGGACTCAGTGCCTGTAGAAAAAGCCAGAGCATTTGAGAAGGAGTTCTACACGCTATTAGATACATCTTATCCAGAAGCACTTCAGTTGATCCTAAAAGGTGATATAGATGGAGCTGGTAAGGTGCTTTCCAAAGCAGCTGCAGAATTAGCACCTAAATTTTCAAAATAATTGAATTACAATCCGGGAGACTGCGGTCTTCCGGGTAGTTAATACCCCGCACAAAGCAAGCAAGATGGCTAACCTCAAGGAAGTAAAGGAACGGATCAATTCGGTAGTCTCCACTCAGCAGATTACCAAAGCCATGAAAATGGTATCCGCCGCTAAGCTTAGAAGAGCACAGGACAAAATCGTGCAGATGCGTCCTTACTCTCAGAAGTTGACCCAAATCCTGAACAATGTATCCGCTTCTTCTGAAGGAGCTTCCGATATCGTTTTTGCTGAAAAGCGTGAAGTGAAAAATGTACTCATCATTCCAGTAACTTCAGACAAGGGACTTTGCGGAGCCTTCAACACGAATATCATCAAAGCTGTCAACGCAGCTATTTCACAGCGTTTTGCCGATAAAAATATTACTATTTTGCCCTTGGGTAAAAAGTCATTTGAAGCATTCAAAAAGCGTGAATTCAATTTAGTGCCTGATTATTATCAGGTCTTTGCAGATCTTACTTTTGACAATGTGAGAAATGCAGCAGAATACGCAATGAACTCCTTTGTAGCTGGTGAGTATGACCAAGTTTATTTGGTGTTCAATGAATTCAAAAATGTGGCTACTCAGCTTGTCCAGGTAGAGCAGTTTTTGCCTATGGCAAAAGAAGACTCTGCTGAAGAAAAAAGCACCGCTGAAGTGGATTACATCCTAGAGCCATCCAGAAAATACATCATCGATGAGTTGGTCCCTACATCTCTGAAAATCCAATTTTACAAAGCTGTTCTCGAAAGCAATGCCTCTGAGCATGGCGCTAGAATGACAGCAATGGATAAGGCTACAGACAATGCCGGAGAATTGCTTAAAGAGCTTCGATTGATGTACAATAGATCACGTCAGGCTGCCATTACCAATGAAATTCTAGAAATTGTTTCCGGTGCCAATGCATTGGAAGCTAGCTAAAAACGATAGACCTACTTTCCAAAACCACAGCTCGAAAGGGTTGTGGTTTTTTTGTGCCCAGTAGAGGATTGTTTACTTTTCTTCATCCTTCCATACAATTTTCAGATTGGGGTACCTGCTCTCTTGATGGGCCTAGGGCTTCTACGGTTCAAAAAAAAACCAAGAACAGCTTTTGCCGCTCCTGGTCTTTCCGAAATTATTGAACCTAATATTTACAATTCTTCAGTCACCAACTCAAATTCGAAGCTTGGCTTGCCTCTTTCTCCGTCTTTTGTCAATGAAAGGAATCTTACTTTGTAAATGTTGTTTTCCGAATCTTTTACTACGTAATATCGATCTTCTTTCACAGCAGGCGAACTGCTAGGTCCTCCACCGGCTCTCCAGTTTGACCCAATTGTAAGTCGATCCGTGCTATTGAATGGTAAGGTTTCGGCATCCTGCACGCTAAAGTTCTCATAAGCAATATCTTCTTCCAATACTTCCGATACAGCACTGCCACCATAGATGTTTTGGTAGATTAAATCTTGAAAAAAGTATGCTAAAGTTCCATTGGTCGCCTGGGGAAATGGGGTAGAAGAAGTGCCAGCTGTCCAGGAAATATCCCATGTGTCTTTGGCTGGTTCTACCTCTACAACGCCGTTTTCAAAACTGAAATAGACGAAATTGTAATCGCTGTCTTTCCCAATGTCAACAGAGGTAAAATCAGTTGCGTCTCCAGCTGCATGCTGTAAGGTATATCCATCTCCATTTCTGATGATTCTGATTTTTTTCCAAGGTTTTGCATCCACTCCACTAGCACCTCTGGAAAGAAAATAAACTTCATTGCTTGCTTCGGTAGCGCTAACGGCAGCAATTGCAGGCTTAGAAAGCGGCATGGAAGGATCGTCCACATGAAGAATCCCTTCCAGATTTGTAAAGCTTAAAACCAAAGCCGCAGAGTCAGCTGCACTCATAGCTGCAGTCGATACTGCGTTGATATCAGTCTCACCTGTGGCTGAAGCCATAGCTCCCGTAGTTCCATTGATCAGAACTTTGAATTCCGATCCTGTGGCAAATGCCAAATCCCATGAGTCCCTGCTTACAGAAGTTTGAGTCCCTTTACTCAAGTCAATAAACGCGGTATTGGGATACGCTGCTCCGCCACCATCTACTTCGATCAGGCCGGATTCTGTTGGTGGTATAATTACCGGTTCTGGATCATCCTCACCGCAGGATGAAAGGAGAGTTACACCTGCAAGGAGGGCTGTAAGTGTTAGAAAATGATACTGTTGCATTGTGTTTAAGTTTGGTAAATAGTTATTGATTTAATTGATAGGTGAGGCCTAGGAAATAGGATCTTCCATAGCCAACAGGTCTTTGGCTTCCGCCTCCATGGGCGTCTCCGCCTTCGGAAGTGCTACTGATTTGTTTTACATCCAGGATGTTTCTTGCTCCGGCATTGACAGAGAGATGCTTCCCAAAATCCTTTTTGAAAGAAATATCCATCCAATGGTACCCGTCCAGCATAATTTCTTTGGCAGACGGGTTCCCCTCAGAGTCAGCTATAGTTTCATAGCCAGGAAGTGCTCCCGTGTATTTGTAGAAGAGAGTTGCGGTGGTTTTCCAGGGCAAAATCTGATAAGTCAAATTCGTGTTGACTTCTGGAGTCCAGCTCATTTCCGGAACTATAGTTTGTTCCTCAGAAAGCAAATTGTACCTGCCGATATAGGAGAAACCCACATTTGCCGAAAGATTCTTAAAGCTTTCTGTATGGTTCAGCGTAAAACCAGCGGTTTTGTATCGCTCCACATTAAAGAGCGTGGTGACTTGAATGTCATTTGGGTCTTGACCGTAAGCGATTCTGTCTTTGACATCATTGTAAAAAGCGCCAAAAACAGTTGAGATTTTCCAAGTTGGATTGAGCTGTGATTTCCAATCTAGTGAGCCGTTAAAACTGTTTGAAGTTTCGGCTTTCAGATCCGGATTTCCGGTGATGCTGTGACTTGCGTCAAAGAAGTTGAAGTGCAATTCACGGATTGATGGCGCTCTAAAGCCATTTGCGTAAGCTACTCTGAGATCCAGATTTTTATTCAGCGCAAACTTGGTGTTCAAAGAAGGTATCAAAGCTGGGGCATCGTAAGCAGAATTCCAGCTTTTGCGTAGACCGGGTTTCATTTTTATTGAGGAAAAAGGCGACCATTCTCCGGATAGGAAGACTGCATAATCTTGAATTCCTCCATTTTCTGTGATTCGCTCTCCCGATCCTTCTTCCAGATTAAGATCGATCCCTGGTTGTAATTTGAATTTGTTAGCTATTTTCCAGTCGCCGATCATTCTCCAGCTGAAACCAGAATATTCGATGGTGGAATTTGCTCCAGGCGCTTGTGACTGGAAATGCTCTCCGGTTCTCACATTACTCACCCAAGTTTCACTCTCTCTAGTGTAATCTGTAAATGCTCCTTGCCAAGTCAAACCGAATTTCTCATTCGTATCCCATCTTCCGCTCAGTCTATGCATCCAGCGGGTAGTGATGAATTCCTGATCCAGCACTTCCAGACGTGCATCAGGCCCATAAGCGAAAACTGTCTCATCCAAGAAGTCCAGCTGATAGTCCAGATTTAGGGATTCCTTACCCCAGCCGGCTTTCAGGTTTAAAAAGTTCTGATCTTTCGGAAGCCATTCATAGTCTCTTCCGGTTTTTTCACCTTTCCACCCTCCGAAATTGTTCTGCGAAAATGATGCGCCGAAATCCCAGTTTATCAATCGAAAGTTTCCAGTCACACTTCTGATATGAGTGCCTTTTCCGTCAAATGGACTGTACTCATTACCGACTGTTTCCTCCTGCACTCTGGCTTTGAGATCAAATTTTTCCCCATCATCAGACTTTGTAATGATATTGATCACACCTGCCAACGCATCAGCGCCATAGACTACAGACATCGGACCTTCTACGATCTCCACCCGCTCGATGCGGTTGATGTCGATTTGATTGATGTTGATCTCATTGGAAGTTCCTTGGCGGCCAACCATAGGAATACCATCGATGAGGACTTTCACATTCTGGCCGGACATTCCAAGCAGTTCCATATTACTGGATCCAAGTGCATTGTCTTGTGAAAAACGGATGCCGAGCTCAGTATTCAAAACTTCTTGAATATTGCTTGGAGCCCGGTTTTGAATGACTTCGGAGCCGATTGTCCGTACTTGATAGACGGATTGCTTGGCAGATTGCGGTTCAAAACTTCCCGTGACTACCACCGTTTCCAGATCGGAAGTGGAGGAGCTTAGGGTGAAGATTTCTGAGCTTTTTCCTGCTGGCCAAGTTGCCCAAAGGGTTTCAAATCCCACCGCTGAGATTTTGAGTTTGCCATCTTTGGGAAACTGAGTAAGCGTGAAATTTCCCTGCTCATCAGCCACTTCTCCTTTACCAATTTCCAGCCAAATCGTAGCGTGGGGAATCCCATCTCCTTTTTCATCCACTACTTTTCCTTTCAAGCCAGTCTGGGCCTCGGTAAATAGTGTAGCGCAAAACAGAAGGCAAAACGTGAGAAGGAAATGTTTATTTAGATCAAATCTATGCATGTGCATAAAATTTTTTGAAATGGCGGAAGTTTTATCCCCCGCCGTATTTTGAATTAAAGGCTATCTACCAATGCTTTCCACTCAGGTTTCTGAGGTAGTCCAGGCTTTCTCAGACCGAAAAACTGAGCGACCATTTCACCTTCTTTGTCGAAAAGCTCCACTGCAGATACCAATCCATCTTCTGTGTTTTTGTGAACGACATAGGCTTTGTCCACTACATTTTCATTTAAATGCATATTGAAATTAGGATCTAGCACATTCAGCCAATCACCCATCTGCCGGATTGTTTGCACTTTGCCCTGGTGGATTTGGATGTTGCCTTTGTTTCCTGCGAAAATCATGATAGGAAGCTTGGTTTCAGCGGCAGTTTGGACGATTTTTCGTGCAGAAAGTCTGTCGATCTCATACGCCCACTTATCATCAATCCACTTTACAGCATCTTGTCTGTTCAGTTTGTACTTGCGAAGCATACCAAAGAAATCATGGGTATCCTTCATCGTTTCCCAGTCTTTGGAGAACCCTTCGAAGTCCAATTTTTCTCTCGAAACGTATTCTGGAGCCGGGAAAGCTTCAAGTTCCAATTCCGCAGATTGTTCAGCGGTTGTATTGTTATTCACCAATTCCTCGTAAGCCTCTGGATTTGATTTTTCCTGCAAGTAAACTTTCATGATCGCCTCACCGGCTTTGTCGAAGTACTGCAAGCTCTTCATAGTACCGCGGGGAGTTTCGGTAGTCACCGCAAAGCCAAATTTCCAACCTGCGAAAAACACACGTTGCTCGATAGGTCCGATCACCGTAGCGATCTTGTGTGGTCCGGCAGCATGCATTTCGATTTTCTGGAATGGGCCTTTATGCTCCAATACACAACCTTCACTTCTGGTCAAGGACATCACCCGGCCGAGTTTTGGGAATTCTTCTAATTGCTCAGTGAAATTATCAGTCAGACGAATCACCTTTGCGCCGATACCGGTCGCTAAAAGTTGAGCTTCCGACACACCAAGTTTGGCAGCCGCATCACGGATTCTAAGTTGTGGTTCAGACTCTTTCAGGTTTTCCCATGCTTGCTTTAAGGATTGTGCGGATTCTTGAATAGTTTCCATGGTTAGGCTTGTTTAAATGTGGGTTGAGATGTGTTTACCTGCGCCGCAGCGGATATGAGCAGACCGCCGGTGACAGGGTTTTGTATTAATTGAATAGGGTGACCGAATACCTGTTCCAGGATTTTTTCCTCCAGAACTTCTTTTACTGTACCTGTTTTGGCAATTATGCCATTTTTCAGCAAAGCAATTTTGTCGGCGTATTGAGCCGCAAGATTCAACTCGTGGAGGATCACCAGGATTCCGATATTTCGGGATTTTAATGTCTGCAGGATTTTCAAAACTGCATGCTGCTGCGCGATGTCCAAACTGGAAGTTGGTTCGTCAAGGAGCAAATACCTGGGGAAAGGCTTTGTCTCCCAGATTTGAACCAGCACTCTCGCCAATTGTACCCGTTGCTTTTCTCCTCCGGAAAGATGGTTGAATACCTGATCTTTCAAGTGAGAAGTATTGGTAGCTTCCAAAACTTCCTTGATTAGTTTTGCAGGCTGTTTTACTTTAGTAGTGATGTGTCCAAGTTCCACTACTTCTTGTACTGTAAATGGAAAATTGACTTGGGTATGCTGTGGCATCACTGCTCTCACGGCTGCGAGTTCACGCGCTTTTAGTTTATTGATTTCATGGCCATTATATCCTACAGAGCCATGCTTGCATTTGATTTCGCCCGAAAGCAATTTGAAGAAAGTGGATTTGCCCGCACCATTTGGTCCTAAAACAGCCAGAATTTCCCCTGGATTCAGCTCCAAACTGACTTCATCTACGATGGGTCTTTGGCGAATGCAAAAATGTACATTAGAAGCTTGAAGCATCAGTTTTTAGTTTTATTTAGGTTGAAAATAAGCCAGATAAAGAAGGGAGCGCCTATCAAGGCGGTGATGACACCTATGGGCATTTCGGCTGGAATTACAATCACTCTAGCGATCAGATCCGCAAAGTTCATCAGTATTGCTCCTAGCAGGAATGAACCCGGAAGTACCAATCTATGATCGGCACCCAAGAGAATTCTGATCAAATGCGGCACGACCAAGCCTACAAAGCCAATCATTCCCACCATGGAAACTCCAACTCCTACGATCAAAGCACTACAAATGAGTAAGCGAACTTTGACTTGCTGCACATTTACGCCCATGTGGAAAGCTTCCTGCTCTCCGAGTGCCAGAGCATTGAGTGGTCTTGAATTGAATAATAATAGAATAGATGGTACTCCTATAAGTATAAGGCTCACCGGGATTTTTGGCCATGTGGCTCCGCCCAAGTCGCCTAAGCTCCAGAAAGTGAAGCTTCGCAAAGCTGAATCATCGGCGAAAAACAAAACCAATCCTATCAATGCCGCTGCCAGTGCATTGATGGCCACACCGGCCAAAATCAATGTGGCAGCATCGGTTCTTCCCTGGGATTTGGATAGTTGATAAACTGCCGTTACACAGATTAATCCGCCAACAAATGCAAAGAGCGGCAATCCCAAAGTTTTGATCCAAGCCAAAGAAGAAACAGTGGGCACCAGTACCATGAAAATCACTGCAAATAAAGCTGAGCCGGTGCTCACTCCTATTAGTCCGGGTTCTACCAAGGGATTTCTGAACATACCTTGCAAAGCGGCTCCGGCTATTCCTAATCCTCCACCTACCAGCAAAGCCATCAGAACGCGAGGCATGCGGATTTGTAGGAGCACATTCGCTTGTTGGACTTCGAAAGTTCCTAATGAGATTCCGATTTGGTCAAGTAAGATCGCAAGGGTCTGTGGAAATGGTATGCTAAATGCACCCAGAGAAAGAGATGCGATTAAAACCAAAACTAGGACCAAACCAAACCCCAATAAGGTGAGGTTTTGACTTTGGATCTTAGTATGACTCAGGGCGAAATTCATAAACTGTTATTGACGAACGGCTTTTGCAAGGTCTAATGCTGCTTTTCCTACTCTTGGACCAAAACCAGAAAGGTACTGTCCGTCAAGTGCGACGATATGGTCTTCTTTGAAGGCTGTGGTTTGATCTATTCCTTGTATTGCTACCAAGCCGTCTTTTCCACCTACGCTTTGGATTCCTGATTCGAAGAATACCAAGAATTCAGGATTCATGGACACCAAAGATTCTGGCGTCATTGGAGCGAATTCATCGAAGCCAGTGGCAATGCCTTTTATTTTCGCCAGCTTAAACATTTCCGATGCGAATGTTTGATCACCAGCGATGAATACCGTCTCCGGACCACGGGCCATGATGAATATTGCTTTGGGCTGGGATTCTTGGGATTCTAAATAAGCATTGAGATCAGCGATATCTGCATCAATACTAGCATTGATTTCCATGCCTTTTTCCTCTGCTTCGAAGAATGCCGAAATATCAGTGACCAGTTTCTTGGTCCCTTCCACGGAAGTAGGTTTGGTGAAAACCTGGATGTTTGTTTGAGCGGCTTTTAGCTGAGTGACTACATCAGGATTCAGGTAGCCCTCTTCTATAAGTACTAGGTCCGGGCCTAAAGCTAGTATGCCCTCTGCTTTGATTTGGTTTCGGTACCCTATGGAGGGAAGATCCTGCATGCTCGAAGGGTAAGTAGAGGTAAGGTCGGTAGCGATGATTTGATCAGTATATCCCAGTGCATGCACTACCTCGGTGATAGTACCTCCTGCGGTAATGATTTTTCTCTCAGTGAGGCTATGCTCCTCCTTTTGGGAAGATGCTGTGCAGGCGGCGATGATCAGCGTGAAAAGGGGCAGGAAACGCTTTAACATTATTTAGATTAAATTTAAATACTATGCAAATGTAGTTTTATCTAGATTGAATCCAAATAAAAAGAGTGTAGAAAATCTCTTTTTTTTAAAAAAATGAGGGAGTGTCCTATATTAAATAGGAGCAGAAAAGTAAAGTAGAAATATGCCCAAACTTACCAGATCACTTTTTGGAAAGCATAACAGGGCCAAAGGCTGCAGACTGTTCAGGGCAGCTTGTTGAAAAACAGAATACTTAGTGCTCATTAATTTTGAGCATAGGGAGATTAATTTCCCAAATATCCTTTGGGATTAGGCATTAATGGTTAATTTTGCGGTCGAATTCAAAAAGCATATCCTTTTTACATTTCAATTATCAAATGGCAAATATTGGAAAGATAACTCAAGTGATCGGGCCCGTAGTGGACGTTTCCTTCGAAGGCGGCAAGCTGCCAAACATCCTTGACGCGGTAGAAGTTACCAAAGAAAATGGCCAAGTGGTCGTAATGGAAGTTCAACAGCACTTGGGTGAAGATCGAGTGAGAACTATTGCAATGGACTCATCCGAAGGGATGGTTCGCGGCATGGAAGTAAAAGATCTAGGACAGCCTATTTCTGTTCCTACCGGAGAAGCAATCAAAGGCCGACTTTTCAATGTGGTGGGTGAAGCAATCGATGGTCTTCCTCAGGTTCCTGCAGGAAAAAGACTACCTATTCATCGCTCTGCGCCAAAATTTGAAGATCTTTCTACCTCTACAGAGGTACTTTATACAGGTATTAAAGTGATTGACTTGATCGAACCTTATGCAAAAGGTGGTAAGATCGGTCTATTCGGCGGTGCAGGTGTAGGTAAAACTGTATTGATTCAGGAGTTGATCAATAACATTGCGAAAGCATACGCCGGTCTATCTGTATTTGCAGGAGTAGGTGAAAGAACAAGAGAAGGAAATGACTTGCTTCGTGAAATGATCGAGTCAGGCATCGTGACTTACGGTGATGACTTTGTGCATAGCCTGGAAGAAGAAGGCGGATGGGATCTTTCCAAAGTAGATTTGAAAAAACTAGAAGACTCAAAAGCAACCTTTGTTTTCGGTCAGATGAATGAGCCTCCAGGGGCTCGTGCACGAGTGGCCTTGACAGGATTGACTTTGGCTGAATATTATAGAGACGGAGAGGGCGATGGTGCAGGTAAGGATATCCTATTCTTTATCGATAACATCTTCCGATTCACTCAGGCAGGTTCTGAAGTATCTGCATTGTTAGGACGTATGCCTTCTGCGGTGGGTTACCAGCCTACATTGGCAACAGAGATGGGTGCCATGCAGGAAAGAATTACTTCGACTAAGAACGGTTCCATTACATCTGTACAAGCAGTATATGTACCTGCGGATGATTTGACTGACCCGGCTCCAGCGACTACTTTCGCTCACTTGGATGCTACTACGGTATTGTCAAGAAAGATTGCAGAGCTAGGAATTTATCCTGCGGTGGATCCTTTGGATTCTACTTCCAGAATTCTTTCCCCAGATATCTTGGGTGAAGAGCATTACGGATGTGCGCAGCGAGTGAAAGAGATTCTTCAGCGTTACAAAGAACTGCAGGATATCATTGCGATCTTGGGTATGGAAGAACTTTCTGAAGAGGATAAGCAAGTGGTACACAGAGCTAGACGTGTACAGCGTTTCCTTTCACAGCCATTCCACGTAGCTGAACAGTTTACAGGGCTGAAAGGTGTGTTGGTAGATATCAAAGACACCATTAAAGGCTTCAACATGATCATGGACGGTGAGTTGGATCACCTTCCCGAGGGAGCTTTCAACTTGGTAGGTAGCATAGAAGATGCGATCGCCAAGGGTGAGAAAATGTTGGCAGAAGTTAAATAAATCAGTTGTAGTTTGTCAGTTTTGGCATCCGACAACTAACAATATTTTACTATTTACCGGAGGCTTTCATTGCCATTTTTCAGAAATGAAGTCTCCAAATGATATAAAACTCCATGCATTTAGAAATCGTCACACCGGACAAAAAAGTATTTCAGGGTGAAGTATCCGAGGCCAGTTTTCCTGGAGCCAATGGAGCATTTCAGGTGCTGAAAAATCACGCTCCTCTCGTTTCGGCTTTGGCAAAGGGAACTGTTTCCTTTACCACTCCTGAAGGAAAGCAATCCATGATCGTGGATGGCGGAGTAGTGGAAGTAAAAGATAATGTGATTGTATTGCTAGCAGAGAAAGTAGTCGCGTAAGCAATTCATCCGAATATATAGAAAAGGTCTCCTGTGTGAATGGGAGACCTTTTCTATTTTTTGGATTCACTTCTCAATGGGTTTTAGGACTGCTCGTTTGATGTATTTATCATCATATTTCATCATGCTGCCTTCGTAGAAATAAAGGGTGTCCTTTATTTCACCTAAAAATCTCCCAAATTGGTCTGGTTTAAAGGTATCAGTAGTTTCATACCAAGTATTGGATTTTTTTTCAAATACGAACAAGTGGGAAGCTGCACTAAAGCTTTTTAAATTTTGATTATTTCTGATCCATGTAGATATATAAATTCTTTTATCGCTTTCGAAGATGTTATCAAAATAATGAGAGGTCGGAAAATCCAAATACCTATCAAAATTAACATTGATTTTTTCCTGAAGGTACTTGGGCTCAAAATCAAAAAATCTACTGGTTATTGGGATTTTCAGTGAGTTTAAAATTTCTCCATCTTCTAGATTGATTTCTTGTAGTTCTCTAGAAGCAGGAAATCCAATCCATAGGGAGTTTATTTCAAAATTTTGTGTGAAAGTTCGATATGGGGATATTGGGCTTTCAAGGTTTTGAAGCTCAACCGGATATTGACCAAATGTGTGTGATAAAGTTCCGTCCTGTGAAAATAAGCCAAATAAATCACCTGATTTTTTATAAAATTCTGGATCGTTATTATCTAAATCTCTGGGATATAGTTCGATAATAAATCCATCATTAGTTTCTTTAAATCCAGACTGGATATAACGTATCATTTTGCTCGATGGAATTTCTAAATTTATTTTACTCCTAAATTCCTTCTTCAAAATATCAAACACCAAAATAGAATTTGATCGGCTATCCAGTATTTTAATAATTGGGTATTCTAAAATTGAAAATGCCGCAGGAATGAAATTAATATCTAATATTTCTCCGTCAGAAATTGCACTGACAATCTCGCCACTTTGAATATTTATTATTGCTATCGAAGATTTTCTATGGCTAGATACAGCCACTAAAGAATCACCGATGAGTTGGATTTGGGAAACTCCCATGAGTTTGTACTCTAAATCATTTATTTGAAGGGAATCAATTTTTATTAAATCTAGAAATTTTTGATTTTCATCTGAAATTTCTCTTTGGCCACAAGAGAAAATAAGTACGAAGAATAACGTGAAATAGCAGCGCTGCATATTATTAAATTACTTAGCAGACAATATATGAACCTGCTCCTTCTTCGTGGTCTTCATCAGCTTCACATTCGAAGTAAGTACATTCACCGCATTCTCTGAAAAAACAACCGAAGTCGTCATAAATTTTAGGGCCGCAAGGGCCTCCTTGAGCCTTCACCGGCTGCACCACCGCAAAACTACCCAAGACCATACCTAGTACGGCAAGGGTTAAAATCATCATTTTTTTCATGATTATTTTGTTTAAGATAAAAGATATTTAAAAAGCTAGCTTAGTTCAAACTGCGTATTTAAAATGAAAAATACAATATTTATCTTCCGTGTTTTGACAAGCGGTTGATTACGATGGGGGGGGTAAAAAATTAGTTTGACAATTTTGGATTTTCAGTCACCGTGCTGATATCCAGCCGTTTCGACATTCTTTGATTTCATTTGAATTTCACGATTTGATAGTGGGAGAGGGAATTTCCCAATTCAGAATATCGAATGATGAATGTTGAACTCCGAATATAGAAGTAATCCCACTTTCAGGAAAGAATTCTTTAATTACTCTCAATCACCTGGCCTTTTTCACGATAAAGATCCACAGGGCCATCCAGTAATACGGCGATTACGGTAATGTCTTTGTCATAGACATTATCAGGGATGTCGATGTACTTCATGCCTGGTACAGCACTCCAGTACATTTTTCCCACTTCACGGGATTGGAGTTTGGTGCCGTTTCCGACTACCCAAACTCGTTGGATTTTGTTTTTCAGGCCTTTGATTGCTAATGATTCATTGACCTTGTAGTCGAGGTAGATGTAAAGAATCGTTTTGTCCTCAGAAAGTGTGGTCGGCGCGTAGACATGACCGTCCGGAATGCCAGCCTGCGTATCGTAGATTGCTGACTCATGCTTACTGGTCCAGCGACCAAATTCATTTAGGATGTTTACAGCTTGCTCGGGAATGGTGCCATCTGGCTTTGGACCGAAGTCCATTAGGAGATTTCCTCCCATGTGAAGGCAGTCGACAAAAATTCTAAGCAGTTCACTTGGACTTTTATATTGGTGATCATTTCCCTGATATCCCCAGCTGTTGTTCATGGTCATGCAGAGTTCCCAGTACTCACTGGACGGCCTGCTCACCGGCACACCTTGCTCAGGAGTGTCATAGTCCCCAAAGCCTTTGCCTAGACGCGAATTGATAATCAAGTTTGGGTTGTAGCCCAAAAGTTTTTCCTTGAGTTCGGCACTTTTCCATTCCTCCGGCTTGTGTTCCCAATCCCCGTCAAACCAATAAAGGTCTGGATCGTATTGTGTAGAGAGTTCTTCGAGCTGTTGGAAGTTAAAGTCTACGAATTTCTGAAAACGCACCGGATCATTCTTATAGCGGTAGGTTGTACGGGTTTTACGGTCATAATCAGGATGTGACCAGTCCAAGACAGAGTAGTAGATGCCTTTCTTGATCCCTTCCTTTTCCAATGCTTCCATCAGGGGCCCTACTAGATCTTTTCCGGCTGGTGTCTTTTTGACTACAGAGAGCTCAGATGCCTTGGTGTCCCAAAGCGCCACTCCATCATGATGCTTAGCGGTAAGAACGGCGTATTTTGCCCCGCTGCTTTTGATGAGTTTTGCCCACTTTTCTGGATCATATTTCGAAGCGGTGAATCCGTCCAATTGCTTCATATAGTCTTCATAGCTGATGTAGTCATTGAAAAAGGACCAGGATTCGTCTATGCCGTTTACTGAGTAGATTCCCCAGTGGATGAAGATTCCGAGTTTAGCATCTTCGAACCATTCCATTTTCTCAGGATTTTCTTGAGAGAATGCAGGTTTGCTAAGAGTTATAGCCAAAACTAGCGCTAGGGCGAATTTAAACAGTCGCTGAAGTTGAGTAGGGGTATTCACGGGTAAAAGGTTTTCTGTTCGGATATAAAATTAGGTAAATCGCCCTAATAATCAAGTATGATCAAGAGGTTTATTTCTTTTTAGGCTATTGTATTTAAAATAATATCCATACCTTTGTGCCCACGAAAGGGGGTGTATAGATATGATCATAGTTAACGTAAAAGAGAACGAATCAATCGAGAAAGCGCTGAAGCGTTTCAAAAAGAAGTTTGACAAGACTGGTGCAGTCCGTGAACTTCGTGCGAGACAGGCTTTCACTAAGCCTTCTATCAAGAGAAGAGCACAAGTAATCAAAGCAGCTTACAAGCAGCATCTTCAAGAAGAGGCTAACAAATAAGCTGAATTGATTTTCAGATATCAAACGCACTTGCTTTCGGGCAGGTGCGTTTTTTTATGCCCTTTTGTGAATGCGGTCATCCTAGAATTACTTTTTTTCTCCTAACTTATCTCCGGAGATACCTGAAGCATGATCGATTCCTTTGCCAATTATTTAGAATTTGAGAAAAAAAGTAGCCCGCATACTGTGGAGGCATACCGTCGGGATTTGACCCAGTTTGAGGAGTTTTTGGAGCTTTCTTTTGAAAAAAATGAAATTTCTGAAGCTGAGCATCCCGAGCTTAGGGCATGGGTGATCGATCTGGTAGAGAGTGGGTTGAGTACTACCTCGGTAAACCGGAAAATTGCCACGCTGAGGTCGTATTACAAGTTTTTGCTCAGATCACGGATCATTTCCGCCGACCCAACGTATAAGTTAAAAGCACTTAAAAACCCGAAAAAACTTCCCGAGTTTGTGCAGGAAGAGACGATTATTGCCGTTTTAGAGGAAAGCGTTTACGAACCCACATTTGAAGGTCAGCGGGACCGAATGGTGATGGAATTTCTTTATCTCACCGGAGTCCGTCTTTCTGAGTTGGTAAACTTAAGGTGGTCAGACATCAATCTGATTGAAGAATCGGTGAAAGTGCTGGGCAAAAGGAAAAAAGAAAGAATAATTCCTATTACAAAAGGACTAAAACAGAATATTTTGCTGTACAAAAAAGTATTTGAAGAAACATTTTCTAAAGTAGGCCAAAGTGAGTATTTTATTGTCAGCAATCAACAAAAGCAAAGTTACCCTATGATGATTTTTCGCATCGTCAGGAAGTATTTGGATCTTTTTGCGCAGACTACCAAGCGCAGTCCACACGTTTTGAGGCATACCTTTGCTACTCACCTACTCAATAAAGGCGCTGACCTGAATGCTGTCAAAGATCTGCTAGGCCATGCAAATCTGGCGGCCACTCAAGTGTACACGCACAATTCCATGGAAAAACTTAAGGCTGTGTTTGAACAGGCACATCCGAAAGCATAAATAAATTAGTTGTTCACCATTAAATGCAAATCAATATGAAACTGCAGATGCACTCCATCCATTTTGACGCCGATCGAAAATTGATCGACTTTATTCAGAAAAAAGCTGACAAACTGGATACATACTATGATCAGATCATAGACGGTGAGGTTTTTTTGAGGTTAGATAAAAATGACAGTAACGCAAATAAGATTGTGGAGATCAAAATGAACGTACCCGGAAAGCAGTTTTTCACCAAAAGCCAATCGGATTCTTTTGAGGCCGCTTCAGATGATGCTATAGAAGGGCTGCGGCGTCAAATCAAGAAATACAAAGAAAAAGTAGTGCTGGCTAAGCAGTAATTACCAAGCATACCTAAATTTGGGGCACCTTTCACGCATGAAAGGTGCTTTTTTTATGATTATTCGAAAATGCAAAAGACCCCCAACTATACTTTATACTTTTGGCTAGTCACCTTCGGGATGGTTTTGGCTAAGATTTTATTCACTTTGAGGCCAGAAATAGACCTGTTTACAGAGGAAGCACAATATTGGCTTTGGTCCCAGAATATGGCCTGGCATTATTATTCCAAGCCTCCTTTGGTGGCCGTTCTCAACTACCTGAGTACTGCAGTAATGGGAAATACAGAACTGGGCGTTCGTATTAATGCCATCCTGTGCGGAGCGGGGATGTCTTGGGTGGTATTCCTTTTTGGGCAAAGGCTCTATTCTCCCAAAGTAGGTTTCTGGGCAGCGATGATTTTGCAGGCTATGCCCCTGTGGTGGCTTGCATCTACCTTTCACATGACCGATAGCGCGCTCTCGTTCTTTTGGATTTTGGCGGTTTATCTCGCTTACCGGGGTATAGAGGAAAGCAAATTGAAATACTGGGTCTGGGCTGGGATGGCTTCTGCTTTAGGTTTGATGGCCAAAATGGTCATGATTTTGATTTTTCCATTTCTGTTGCTTTTTCTGATTTATGCTAAGCAATGGAAGGAGCAAAGGAGTTTTTATCTGGTTTTTTTAGGCATTAGTTTGATAGGATTTGCGCCTATGCTGATCTGGAACTGGCAAAATGATTTTTATACTTTCAAACATTTGGCGGCACTCAGCGGAGGTGGAGGTGGGACTGCACCCTTTGATTTTGGGAAAGCGCTGAAGCAGTTTTTTGAATATGTGGGTGGTCAGCTGGCGATGGTTTCGGTGTTTGTGCTTCCGGTCTTTGCAGGCTTTGTGATCCGATCTCGCTTTTATGCCCGGAGAAAATCAATTTACCTGGTGCTTGCTCCGGTTATGTCCTGGGCCGGTTTTGCATTTCTGAGTTTTCTGACCTCCATAGAGGTGAACTGGCCGGTGTTTGCTTATAGCTCTCTGGCAATTGCTTTGGCAGCCTGGGTCTGTGAGCAAAAGCCGCTTTGGATAAAACTCAGAAACTGGGGGATAGGGCTGAGCATTGCATTGCCGCTGCTGTTTATACTGCCGGATGTTACATTTCTGAAAACTGTGAAGCCTATCAAAAAAGCCGAGAAATCTGCTTTTCGAAGAATGGCCGGCTACGATCCATTAGCTGCTAGGCTGCAAACCCTGAGGGATAGTTTGGAACTACAGGATGCCTTTATTTTTTCAGAAACCTATCATATGGCTTCCGAGCTTTCGTTTTACTTGCCAGACCATCCTCAAACGTACATGTTAAACATGGGAGCCAGGAAAAATCAGTTTGACCTATGGCCTGGGCTGGAGCAGTTTCTTGGAGAAGAAAAAGTGGGGATTTTTGTGAGTTGGAACTATGATTCTCCTGGGGATTTTGCAAGCTTCAGGGAGTTGATCTATGAGGAAGAATTGCCGGTTTCCTTCCGTGGTGAGCCATTGCGAGTAGCTACGATACAGGTATGGAGAAAGCTAGAAACCTTTGATCCTTATAGGCCAGACACCTATTGAGTGAATCACTCCCCCCTTCTTTCCAGCCAATAGTATTTCTGCCCTTTCTCTTCGAGGATTTGATTGAACTCCTCACTTCCTGCCTGTAGTAAAAGGTCTGGGATGGCTCTGGATGCCCAGTTCAGGGAAGCTACTTTCTTTTGAAAGCCCGAGGCATCTATGGAGTCTAGGTATCTGTCCTCGATGATCAGCCGGTCATAATTCTTGATTTCTGATCGAAATCCATAGCGCGGCAAATCAATCATTTGAAAATCTGTGCCCAGTCCGATTCTGATCTTACTGCTGGTGTGCAAGTTTCCTAGGAATCCTATTTGTTCTTCAGGAGAAATTTTTTCCCGAGCGGCGAATGCTTTCACTTGCTGCCCTTGATCAGGCAAGGAGATCTGAAAGGTTCCCGTAGAAATCATAAAGAAAAGCAGCATAAAACCATAGGATATGGCTTTGGGAAGTTTCGTGTTATTCAGTGTGAGCTGCCCCAAATAAAGCAAAAAGATTCCTCCGACTGCCAGCTGTACATAGATCCAGAGTGGAGCCCCGAGATTACTATTTAGCCAAAGACTAAAAAGCAAAATGATGGTGTTCAATATCAGGAAGAACCAACTCGCGATTTTTAGACCTCGGGTTCTTTGCTCAAAGTTTGCATTCATTAAAATCCACGCGATAAGAATGGCTAAAACCGGAGCTACAGGGAGTAAGTAACGTTCGTAAAATTTGCTGGTCATGGCACCCATTCCTAAAATGGCCAGTCCCCATAGTATAGCAAACCAGAAAAATGTAGGGGCTTCTTTTCTGGTTTCCAAGACGGATGATTTAACCTTTTTCCAGCCAAATAGAACCCAGGGTAAAAAAATCAAAATCAGGATAAAAAAGGCCAAAAAGCCATTTTGAATAATCAACAGGTATCGAGAAGCCACACGGGTTCCTACCTGATCATGTAGAAAACTGTCTAAATAAGTGGGACCATGGATTTTCCACATGGCCACAAACCAAAACAAGGCAACGAAGACAGCGGCTGAGATTGAAGGAATGTGAAAAATGGTGTTGAATGAAATCTTCTTCCAAGGGTTTACCAGCAAGTAAATTAATCCTATGCCTCCGAGAGCAGCAGCTGGGAGGCCTTTTACTTCAAAAGCCAGAGCCAGGCTGAGATAGAGTATCCAAAGGTATTTTTTGGGTACGGCATCACCGAAGCGAATCAAAGCAGCAAAGCCCAGCGCACTAGCGGTCATGGTCATGACCAAAAGAATATCTGGAATGGATCGTGTAGCACTGAATATCAGGACTGGGTTAGAGGCCATGATCAATCCCGACAGTCCGGCTACTTTTTCGTTTTGGGTGAGTATTTTTGCTGTGGCAAAGGTCAACCCAACTGTAAGTGCTCCCGCGATCAGGAAGAAAAAACGGGAGGCGAAGGGAGTGACTCCAAAGATCTTGAACCCCACCAGCACAGTCCAATATGTCGCAATCGGTTTTTTGAACCGTAGTTCGCCGCTGCCCAGATAAGTGGTGAGATAATCTCCGTTTTGGAGCATTTTTACTGCAGCGTCCGTGTAGTACATTTCATCCGGATAGTGCATGTGAAAGCTGAGCGCAAATGGTCCAACTAAAATGACGAAGGCAAGCATAACCACCCAAGGGCTTATTTTGTATTGGTGCGCAGTTTCTATCTCCATAGCTCAAAGATAAGCTGATTGAAGAGTTTGAAGCTAGCTTAGCCTCATTGTCTAGTTCAAAATCCGTGTTTTTTTGTGCCCCGAAGTATTTTGGCGTATTTTTGATGAAATTTTAGCACATGAGCAAGCCCCTTATTTCAGTTGTCATCACGGTGTATAACGAAGAGGATAACATAAAACCTCTTTTGGAAGCCACCTATTCTGCTTTGGAAGAAATAGACTATGAAGTAATCCTGATCGAAGATGGATCTACTGATAGAACCGTGGCGGAGGTGAAAAAATATGCCAATAGCCGCACCAAGCTGATTATTTTCAACAGGAATTTTGGGCAAACCACCGCTCTTGCCGCTGGTATCGATATGGCGATCGGAGAGTACATAGCCACTATGGATGGAGATCTTCAAAACGACCCTACGGATATTCCTGTGATGCTTCAAAAGGCTATGGACGAGGAGTGGGATGTGGTAGCAGGTCGGCGAGCTAACCGAAAAGATGGGTTTGTGCTGCGCAAAATCCCCAGTAAAATTGCCAACTGGGTAATCAGAAATACCACTAAAGTCTATCTCAATGATTACGGCTGTACACTCCGGGTATACAAAGCCGAAATTGCCCAAGGTATGGGGCTATACGGAGAGCTGCATCGATTCATTCCTGTTCTGGCAAAACAGCAGGGAGCCCGCATGACAGAAATGGATGTGAAACACCATCCGCGGATTCATGGAGAATCCAAATATGGACTGAGCCGCACTTTTAAAGTGATGTCAGATTTGATTCTGATGTTGTTTTTTCAAAAGTATTTTCAGCGTCCTATTCACCTGTTCGGAGGGATTGGCATCATTGCATTTTTGATCGGCTTCCTGATAAATCTCTATTTATTGGTGCTGAAAATCATGGGAGATGATATCTGGGGTAGGCCAATTATGATTTTAGGATTCATACTGGTTCTGGGTGGAATCCAGTTTATCACCACAGGGATCATAGCAGAAATTATAGTTAGGACTTATTTTGAATCCCAGGACAAAAAGACCTACACCATCAAATCTGTTTATCAGGGTGTAGAAGAACCTGAAGTGAAATTATCCGAGTAAATCGCATCTCATAGCTATTCAATTTTGGCGAAAACAGCGAGCTCTCTTAAAAAGAAACTAACAACTGCCTTGAAGCTGGTTTTGACCGGCTTGGCGTTGTTTCTGGTATTTCGCAAAATCGACACCGACCAGCTTTGGCAAATCACCAAAACCATCCACTGGCTCTGGCTCCTGCCAGCAGTATTGACTTTTGTGCTGAGCAAGGTTTTTACTGCTTTTCGACTGAATCTGTATTTCAAAAACACCCAACTATATATTTCAGAAAAGCTCAATTTAAAGCTTTATCTGATCGGGATGTTTTATAACCTCTTTCTTCCCGGTGGAATTGGCGGTGATGGTTACAAGGTTTATTTATTGAACAAGCACTTTCAGACTCCTGTCAAGTCACTGGTTCAAGCAGCGCTGCTGGATCGATTGGGGGGATTGGTAGCGATTGTTTTTTTATTGCTGGCAATGGTGCTTCCTGTGGATTTAAGTTTGCCATTTGTATCAGATGTACCTTGGGAGCTGCTAATAGTTGGGGCTGCTTTGCTAGTGTTTCCGGTTTTTTGGTTGGTACAAAAACTCATGTTTAAGGTATTTCTTCCTTCTTTTTGGAAAGCCAATGCCTGGTCGATGGCTGGCCAATTGGCTCAATTGATTTGTGCCTATTTTATCCTTAAAAGCCTGGGAGTGGCAGAGAATTTTCTAGCCTATCAATTGGTGTTTTTACTCTCCTCCATTGTAGCAGTACTGCCTTTGACTATAGGTGGAGTGGGTGCCCGGGAACTGGTTTTCGTCTATGCGCACACCTATGCTGGCATAGACGAGTCCATCGCTGTCGCTTTCAGTCTGATCTTTTTCTTGATCACAGCACTGGTTTCTCTGGCAGGGGCTATGATTTCAATTAATTTTGATCAAAATAGTTAAACAGTTGTTTTTCAATGGGATGCTTGTACGAGATTTGATATTGAAACTGCAAGAATTGATGCCTGATTTTCCGGCAATTGCTATTCTTGGTCCATGGCAAGTTGGTAAAACTACTATGGCGCAGGAGTTCGTAGAAACCATTGCTGCTCTATCTACTTATCAGGATCTTGAATTCACTTTTCCAAAACCGCATCATAAGGGAAATAAAACTGGCCCTCAGCACCTGTCACCTCCCATTTTATTCGGTTTTTATCCGCAAGGACGGTTAGTTTAATCTTAGAAACAGACTCGGAATAGGCACTTTTGATGATTCCTGTTAAGATATTTTCCTCCTTACTTTTCAGCCGGATGGAAATTTCTTCTGCACAATCCATTCTTCCTCCATTGTAATAAACTCCGCAATGTGTTCCTACAAAATCATAGGAATTTGGCGAATCCGGATTTGCTACATTCTTCCAAAGTTCAATCTCAAAACTTCTGTCCCCGGGAGCATCTACCCATGACCAATGCCCGGCAATACGCTGTCCCATAGCCATGGGAATGATCATAAATAGTGTAATTGTAAGTAGTGAGAATCTCATAAATCGGTTTTTTCCAAAAATAGCTAATCCTCTTTTCTTACCTTTGCCAAAACTCTATCATCCATGAACCGAGCAGCGCTTTTCTCTGAAATCAAACAAAAATCTTCCTTCCTGTGTGTGGGCTTAGATCCAGATCTGTCAAAGATACCCAAGCACCTATTGCAGGAGAAAGATCCTATTTTCAGTTTTTGCCGTGCGATCATAGAAGAGACAGCTGAGTTTGCAGTGGCCTACAAGCCTAATATTGCCTTTTTTGAAGCGCTGGGGCCAAAGGGATGGGAAACACTTCAGAAAGTGGAGGAGATCATTCCAAGGGAGATTTTTACCATTGCAGATGCTAAAAGGGGGGATATTGGAAATACTTCCAAGCTTTACGCGAAGGCATTTTTTGAGAAAATGAATTTTGATTCCGTGACTGTAGCTCCTTATATGGGGGCGGACAGCGTCACCCCTTTTTTGGAATTTGAAGGCAAATGGGTAATTCTTCTGGCATTGACTTCTAATGCCGGATCCATGGATTTTCAGCTGATTAAGGATGAAAAGGGTAAACCATTTTACCAGTCAGTCTTGGAGAAAAGCCAAAGCTGGGGCACTCCTGAGAATATGATGTATGTAGTGGGTGCCACTAGAGGAGAGTTAATCGCAGAGGTACGAAAAGTAGTTCCCGATAATTTTTTCTTAGTGCCAGGTGTGGGAGCTCAGGGAGGCAGTTTGGAGGAGGTGGCGAAATATGGGATGAATGCTACTTGCGGACTTTTGGTAAATTCCAGCCGGGGGATTATCTATGCTTCTGGTGAAAAGGATTTTGCGAAAGCAGCTAGAATGGAAGCTCAAAAGCTACAGGCAGAAATGAAACGTTTATTGGACATATATTTATGAGCGGTCTGATTTAGTGAATTGATTTCGAAAGTCAGGGTTTCCTGACTTTTTTGTTTTTTAGTTTTTGGTTAAATTCCATTGATTTTAACCTATATTTTTATGACGTTCAGAGAAGACTTTTTGCAACTGGTGTGGAAATTTCAATATTTCACTAAAAGCAATCTACTTACTAGCTCCGGAGATGAGCTCAAAATTATTCAGGTTGGGTTTCATAACTTAGGGGAGGGACCGGATTTTCGGGATGCGGTCATCGAGGTAGGGGGTGTGATTTTTCATGGTCATGTGGAAGTTCACCGACTCGCCAGTGAATGGAAGCAGCATGCTCATGGGGAAAATCCCGCATACAATTCTGTGGTATTGCATGTGGTCTGGGAAAATGACCGGGAGGTGTTTAGAAATGACGGCACTCCCATGCCCACATTGGAGCTGAAGGGATTAATTTTCTTAGATGTGTGGAGGAATTACGAGCAATTGCTGGATTACAAGGCTGATTTGCCCTGCGCCCATGGTTTGAATACCGTGGCAGAGATTGTCCGTTTTTCAGCTCTGGAGAAGGCCCTGGTAGAGCGACTGCAACAAAAATCCTCGGGTATTCTGAAAATAGTGCGTGCTACCACAGATGACTGGGAGGAGACGGCCTATCGCTGGCTTTTTACCTGTTTTGGGTTTAAGGTCAATAGTCAGGCTATGAGCGAGCTTTCAGCTAAAGTCCCTTATAAATTGCTGTTAAAACACCGGGATAATTTATCGACATTAGAGGCTATTCTGATCGGTACTGCAGGACTGCTTCCTGCTGAATCTGAAGAGCCTTACGTTCAGCATTTGATCCGGGAGTATGTCTTTTTGAAGAAAAAATATCAGCTGGAGAGCTCCATGAATAGGCAGTATTGGAAATTTATGGGCGTACGTCCAAGCAATTTTCCCACAGTTAGGATAGCTCAGCTGGCAGCTATTTTATCGCAAGCACCTAGTTTGCTTCGTTCGGTGATGCAGGATTCTAAAGATTTCTCAGGGTTCAAGAAATTGCTGAAAGTCAAGCCCAGCGATTACTGGCAGTTTCACTATAACTTTGGTAAACCCTCCCCACGACAGGCCACATCAGGAATTTCTACTACCGTCGTAGAGCTTTTGGTGATCAATTATGTGATTCCCCTGTGGTTTGCCTATGGGAGGTATTTTGAAGAGCCAGACTGGCAGGAGCGTTGTTTTGATCTCCTGCAGGAAGTGCCGGCTGAGAATAACCACATCATCCGCAGGTTCCAATCCTACGGCTGGAGCACCGCCAATGCTTTTGATACCCAGGGAATGATAGGCTTGTATAATTACTACTGCTTGCCGAAGAAATGCTTGCAGTGCAAAATTGCTCAGACTTTAATCAAATCTGGATCCAAATGATTTTTGGGTAAGCCGGTGAATTCCTGTATTTTTGCACCCTGAAATACAGAAAACTATGGAGAAACCAGTTATTATTTTTGGGGCAAAAGGAATTGCTCATCCGGCACTTGAGATATTCAATAGCAATAATGTGATCGTCTATGGCCTCTTGGATGAGGACGAAAAAATCCATGGGACAGAGATTAACACGGTTACTGTATTGGGAAATCCAGAGGATGATGGTTTTCTGAAATTAATAGGTCAGAAGACAGTCGCCTTTGTGGCGGAGGAAAATCCGAAATACCGAAAGTTTTTAGTAGAATTATTGAACGAGAGACGTAAGGTTCAGCCTGTCAATGCCATTCATGAGCGCTCATATATTTCTACCGATGCTTCCATAGGGCATGGTAATTTTATCAATGCCAATGTCAATGTAGGAGCAGGTGCGCAGGTGGGAAGTCATTGCATTATCCATTCGGCAGCGATCATAGAGCACAAGGCTAAGGTGGGCGATTTTGTGCAGATTGGGGCTGGTGCGGTGATCAACTCAGATGTGGTGGTGGAAGAAGGGGCCTTTATCGGGTCTGGAGCTACGATTGTAGCGGGAGTGACCATTGGCAAAAACGCCAGAATCGGGGCTGGATCAGTTGTGATCTCCACTGTGGGAGCAAATGAAACTGTATTTGGAAACCCAGCTGCAAAAGTTAAATAAAAATTCATCCTTCTAAAATTATAAATCCTAAAAACACCCTGCCGAAACAGGGCTTCAGTTATGGAAAATAACAATTATCAAATTCTGCTTTATTATTGCTACGCAAAAATTGAAAACCCGGAAGAGTACCGGGAGCAGCATCATCTATTTTGCGTAGAAAACAACATCAGGGGCCGTATCATCATTTCTGATGAAGGACTAAACGGCACAGTTTCAGGTCTGAAAGAAGACTGCGAAAAGTATATGGCTTATGTGCATAGCGATCCCAGATTTGCCAAGACTGAGTTTAAAATCGATTCGCATGAAAAGCATGCTTTTGCTAAAATCCATGTGAGATACAAGCCGGAAATCGTCCACAGTGCGCTTCGTCATCTCGATCCAAATGTGCGCACCGGTAAGCATCTTGATCCAGAAGAATTCAAAAAACTGAAGGATCAGGAAGATGTGGTTATCCTGGATGTGCGCTCCAATTACGAGCATGAACTGGGGCATTTCAAGAATGCGATGACCTTGGATATAGATAATTTCCGTGATTTTCCCGAGAAAGTAAAAGAGCTGGAGCACCTGAAAAATAAGAAAGTTCTGACCTACTGTACCGGCGGGATCAAGTGTGAGAAAGCATCGGCCTTCTTACTGGAGCAGGGTTTCGAAGATGTGTACCAGCTTCATGGTGGGATCATCAAATACGGAATGGAAGCCGGAGGTGAGGATTTTGAAGGCAAATGCTATGTATTCGACAATCGAATCGCAGTAGATGTCAATAAGGTAAACCCTAAGGTGATTTCCACCTGCCATGTATGCGGCACTGCATCTGATCGCATGGTCAACTGTGCCAACTCCACCTGCAATGCCCATGTGCCGATCTGCGAAGATTGTGGTTGGAAAATGGAGGGAGCCTGCTCGGAAGAATGTAAAGAAAGCCCGGATAAGCGTCCATACGACGGTACTGGATATTATCAGAAAAATACCAACGGCTATAACCCTTTTAAAGGGCTGAATCGTAAAGCCAAAGCTGAATCAAATGCTTAACTTGTAGCGTGAGCAGACAGATCCCAGAATCCGAATTGATTTTAAATGCTGATGGAAGCATTTATCATTTGAACCTGAAGCCAGAACACCTGGCTTCACTGGTTTTTACTGTAGGTGACCCTGATCGCGTGGCAAAGGTCTCCAGGTATTTTGACCAGATTGATTTCAAAGGCCAGAAGAGAGAATTTGTCACCCACACGGGAAGAGTGCGTGGGAAGAGAGTTACTGTGATGAGCACTGGGATGGGCACTGATAATGTGGAGATCCTGATGACTGAGCTGGATTCTTTAGTGAATGTAGATCTTAAAACCCACACGGTAAAGCCCCTGCAAAAAAGCTTGGATATCATTCGGTTGGGTACCTCTGGCAGTATGCAAAAAGACCTGCCTGTGGGTAGTCTATTGGCATCGGAAAAAGCGGTGGGAATAGATACCCTGATGCAGTTTTACCCTGTTTTGGAAGAAAATCAGGATTGGGCATCATTAGTGCAAAAGACGCTGAATTTAACTTTTCTGCCCTATCAGGCCTCTGCTTCACCTGAACTTTTACAAAAACTACCTGCAAGTATTTACCGTGGAGTTACCCTCACGGCTCCGGGTTTTTATGCGCCCCAGGGGAGGGAAATCCGGCTCAAGCCAAAATTGGAAAATATGCTTGAAGACCTCGCGAAGTTGGAAATTGCAGGGTTGAAGCTGACTAATTTTGAGATGGAAACTGCAGGGTATTATGCCATGGGCAAGCTGCTAGGCCATAGGATGCTTAGTTTGAATGCGATAGTAGCCAATCGTCCTAGCGGTGAATTTGATAAGGATGCAGAGAAAAATGTGGACCGGATGATCCGAGATGCACTAAATTTATTTTGCTGAATAACTTACCCCATGGCTCTATAGTGGTGGGGAGGCTCGTTGGTGTCCAAGTTAATCGCATCCCATTCACAATAGTTGATTTCCTGGATAATCTGATACACAAAATCAGCGCATTCCTGCTTGCAGAGGTAGAGCCCAAATAAGGATTCTTTCTTATTGACCAGAAAAATTCTCTGGCTGGCAAACACCTTGATCAAATCCCGCCAAGAGCCTAAAACCAGTAATTCGTCCCGGTTTTTGATGGTTTGGATGATTTTGAAATTTCCTGTTTGACTAGAGATTTTCATAGGAATAAAAGTTAATATGCGAAAGCATACTTCAAACCTATCCATAGAACACTGCATATTCAATACGTAGAAACACGTATTTTTCAACCTAAATCGAGAAAAGAGGGTACTCAGTCTATCAGGTGCCGGTTTTTTTGAGCCCAGATTAACAGCGTATTGTGCTTTTTGTCCAGATTTAGCTTCTGAATCATATTACTCCGGTGTTTTTCCACCGTCCGAACAGATATAAAAAGCTTGTCCGCTATTTCATTGGTAGAGATTCCTTCGGCGATCAATCGGAGGATCTTTATTTCAGAGCGGGTGAGGTGGGTTTCCTCCTTTGTTTGGAGCTGATCTTTCAGCCCTTCAAATATCTTTTCACTGAAAAACTGCTCTCCGTCAAGCACCTTGGCAATGGCTTTGGTCAAATCATCGAGGGCAAATTCCTTAAGTATGTATCCGGAAAGATTCAGTTCTTTAGCCTGCTGGTAAAGATATAGTTCCTTGTGCAGTGTGAGCAGAATGATTTTGGTAGGGAGCTTCATTTCTTTGCATTTAGAAGCTATTTCCAGCCCGGACTTGTGTGGCATTTCCATGTCCAGGATGGCCAGACTTGGCTTTTTCTCTAGGATAAGCTTCAGCGCTTCTTCACCCTCACTGGCCACTCCGACGATGTTCATGTCAAGGTCTAGAAGAAAATCCTTCAGGCCTTTTAATAAAATAGGGTGATCATCAGCAATGACTACGGTGATATTCTGACTAGACATATACTATAAAACTTAGGCTGGTCCCCATACCTTTTTCAGAGTTTACTTTCATGGTTCCGCTCAGTGAGGCAATTCTTTCCTTTAGGGTTTTGAGCCCTAGGCTTTGAAAGTCGTTTAGCTTTTGTGAAAAATCAAATCCCTGCCCGTTGTCTTCGATTTTCAGCTCGACAGCTTGCTCAATTTTGCGGAAGTTAACCCTCAAAGCGCTGGCATCCGAATGTTTTAGGACATTATTTATTGATTCCTGTAGAATTCGATAAAGTTGCAGTTCGATGTTCTTGTTCAAGACACTTTCCAGGTTGTCAATTTCGTAGGAAACGAAAATTTCTGTTTCCTGGTCGATCTGTTCCAGGAGGTGTTCGGCGGCTTTGGTAAAGCCTAACTTTTCCAGCTGCATGGGGTGCAATGAGCGTGCTATTGCCCTCAGCTCGCTGATGGCTGTGTCCAGCAGCTCTCCCGTGTCCGTGTCTTTTGCCAGTGCCACTTTGTTTTTGATAAGGAGCAGGCTTTGGCCTATTCCATCGTGAAGATCTTTGGAAATCCTAACTCTTTCCTGCTCTTGGTTTTTAAGCAATTCCTGGGTGAATTTTGACTGCATTTCCTTTTTTCGCTTTTCATGCTGAAGGTTTTTCCAAAGGAAGATGACCGTCGCCCCTACGATCAAAAGGGATATGATCAGAAAAATCCAGCGTAACCTGGCGCTGTTCTTTTGATTGATGGATTCTATTTCCTGGGTTTTGTTTAGGATTTCCAACTCCTTTTTTTCCGTTTCATATAGCGTTTGATAATAGGAGAAAGTACTGGCTTGATTTGCGGTGAATAAGGAGTCCTTGTAGTGGATCAAGGTCTGATGAGTTTCCAGTGCTTTTTGGGGTTCATTTAGCTTTTGATGGATATCAGTAAGCAATTCGTAACTGTGGATGATGTGATCCATGTTTTCGGATGCCTTTGCATTTTGAAGGGACTGTTCCGCCAGTTTTTTTGCGGCATCATACTTTCCCTGGTTATAGGCCAAACTTCCCTGGGCTTTGAGGTACGTAGGATTTGATGCTGAGATAGTGGGCACTTTAGGGAGCAGGGTTTTAGCTTGTGCTAGGTAGTCTGATTGCTTTTCTAAATCGGCTTGCTCCCCGTAGTATATACTCAGATTGAGCTTAAGCATCACAGCCAGGTAGTAGTCCACCGGCTCGAATACTGCCAGGGAATCTGCTTTGAGGAGATGCTCCAGGTGTTCTTGTTTGCGGCCTTGTTTCTGGTAATCTGAGGCTTTATTATAGAGCTGTATAGCATACTCCTGTAAATTTTCGTTGGCCAAAGCATAGGAAATGAGCTCGTTTCGGATTTTTTCGGCTTTGTTGAAGATGGAGAATTTGCTGAATAAAATAGCCATGCCGCCTTTGACATAATTTGCATATTCTTCATCACCAAGGGCTGAATATATTTTTTCTGCCTCCTGATAATCTTGCATGCCATTGAGTAGATTTCCTTGGTAGTCGTTTGCCTGCCCACGGAAAAAATATGCATCTGCAAGGAAAATTGAATCCTTAGGTTCAAATCGCTCCATGGCAGCACTATATTCCAGTATGGCCGAATCAAACTGCTGAAGATCATAAAATGCACCGGCTAATTTCAGATGAAGACTTCCCCGGGTTTCAGAATCCTCGATCTTAGACTCATAGGAGATTGCTCTGCGCAGGAGTTCTTGTTTTTGCGCGGTGCTTTTGGCCACAGGTGAATAGTGGTGATAAAACTGCATGGTGTACTCTGCCATTTGATCGTATGCCTTTTGCTTTTCTGCCGATTCGATCAATTGAAGTAAATAGACTCCGGCTATTGAATCTGAGGGGTCAGATTGCTCATATTTTTGAATGAGACTGTCAAGGTTTTGTGCCTGAGTTGGAATAGCAAGTTCAGGCAGGAACAATAATGAGGTAATCAGCCAAAACTTTGTCAAAAAGAATAGTTGGTTCATGTTTTAAAGATAATAAACTCGGGGGATTGCCTTTTGGGAAAAAACAGGAATTGATTTACTCGTCCGCTTACACAATTAATCGCCAATTCATCCAGCCATTTATCCTTAGGGCAAGTTTTGAAATTAAAATAAAACCTTAGCTGCATCTAGGGGTTAATGATGTAAGTGGATAATGTAATTGATTTACAAAGAATTAATTCAAACAAAGATTAGTTTTCTATAGCTTTTTGCAAAGTCCTCAAACCAACTTTAAGCTCAAACCATGACTAGATTTACGCTTTTTTTTCTTTTGATATGTGCTGCCTTTTCTCCTGTTGATCTATGGGCGCAGGATGTTACGCTGAAGGGCAAAGTAATGGACGGCAAGCGGGAGTCCCCTCTGGAGTTTGCCAATATCGCACTGTTAAGTACAAGGGATTCAGCAGTAGTGAGCGGTGCGATGAGTGAGCTGGATGGATCTTTTGAGTTTAATACCAGTTCTGGGGAATATATTCTGAGAGTTGGGTTCATCGGCTATTTGGAGTTTTATGAGAAAATCAGTTTAGGCAGCAAACCCAATGTAAATCTGGGGACAATTACCCTTGAAGAAGATGCCCAGAATTTGGATGAGGTGGTAGTAGAGGGTGTTACCTCTATGTTTGAGTCAGATATAGACAAAAGGACATATAACGTAGAAAATAGCATCGTGGCAGAGGGTCAAACAGCCTCTCAGCTGTTAGGGACTTTGCCATCTATCCAAGTGGATGACGAAGGGGGAATTACCATGCGAGGCAGTGGGAACATCCTTATTTACATTAACGGGCGTCCATCTAACCTCTCCGGTGACGATGCGGAAAGTATTTTGGCACAATTTCCGGCAAGTAGTATCAAGTCTGTGGAGCTAATCACCAATCCATCATCCCGGTACGATGCCACCGGAGTAGGCGGGATCATCAATATCATCTTGAAGAAAAATGAAAAAACCGGGTTCAATGGACAGCTAAATGCTTCTATTGGGACCAGAGATAAATATCAGGCAGGGGTCAATCTGAATTATGGTACAGAAAAAGCAAATTATTATGCTTCCTATAATTGGCAGGATAGGCGACAATTGGAGTTCGGAGAAGGGAGCAGAAGTAATAATCTGGAAGGTTTTTCACCCAAGTTAGAGCAGGATCAAGATGGCTATGAAGTGGAAAAAACGCATTTGATACGTGGAGGAGTTGATTATAATGTGTCGGATAGGAGCATGCTCGGTGTATATTTTCAAGGCAACTTCGATGATGAAATTGAGTATTCGGATGTGACTCAGCTGAACTTGAGCAATACGGGCTCGGTAGATTCCAGTTTTATGCGTGTCAATGAGGAGTGGAGTAATAGTGGGAATTATGAGGGGGGAGTGAACTACACTTGGGATGTGGATACCCTTGGGCAAAAGCTTTATGCGGCGCTCTCCTATTCTTATGATGAAAGAGAGCAGACCGATCTTTCCAATCAAGAGTACTTCGACGAATCCGGAACATCTGACCCGACCAAAAGATTGATTCAAACTAATGACCGGCCTAGAACCAGTAATTTATATGTAGCGCAGCTCGACTATGAAAAGCCATTCGCAAATGGTGGAGCAATAGAGACTGGGCTGAAGGCGACTATCGGGAACTGGAAGTGGAGCCAGGAGTTTGCGCAGGGGGATGAGTTTACGGAGTTTGAGCCAGTGGTGGTAGATTCCCTTTCAGATACTTTTGATTTTGACGAGCGGGTGTACGCGGCGTATTTCACTTATAAAAACACCAAGGGCAAATTTGGCTATCAGCTTGGGTTGCGAAGTGAATACACGGAGACCTTAGGAGAAACTGTCCGTAACCAGGAAAGTATTCCAAATGATTATTTCAATTTGTTTCCAAGCGCATTTTTCTCCTATACCATTGCGCCCGAAAACGAACTGACACTGAATTATACCAGAAGAATTTCCAGACCAAGTATATGGGATCTGGCTCCCATTTATAGAGTGAGAGACCAGTACAATTTCAGCATTGGAAACCCATACTTACAGCCGGAATTTACCGATAGCTATGAGATGGGGTATATGAAAGGCTGGGAAAGGTACTTATTGAATGCGACGGTATATCACCGGTACAGTACCGATGTAGAAACCCGTATAACGATTTTGACCGATGACAATGTGGCTATCCAAAGTAGGGAGAATGCAGACACCCGAGCCAGCACTGGTTTTGAACTGATCAATCAATTCCAGGTGAGCAATAACCTGGATGCTACATTGACGGGAAACCTCTTTTATTCAAAAATCAATGCTTCGAATATCGAAGAGGACTTCAGCAATGAAAACTTCAGCTGGACTTTGAATCTTTTAGCAAACTGGTTGATCCCTGATTGGTTTAGCGTACAGGCTCAGGCAAATTACCGAGGACCAATAGTGCTGCCGCAAGGGCAAATCGAACCTCAGTTTACCATGAATATAGGGCTTAGAAAAGATGTGCTGAATGGCAAAGGTACCATCGCCCTAAATGTGACGGATATTTCTAATACCCGTAACTTTAGAATCACCACCGAAAATCCAAGGTTCGATGAAAAGCGTGTTTTTCAGCGGGAATCTAGAGTGGGAACCTTGTCATTTACGTACAGGTTTGGTGGATTTAAGGAAAAGCCAGAAGGCGGAAGCCGAAGAGAAGGAGGGGATTTTGATGGAGGAGATGACTTTTAACTAGTGGTGTGGCTTATATTTGGCTATGAGCGAATTAACAGAACAAGTAAAAGCGGCTCTGGCTGATAAATCAATCCCCGAGAAAGCGGCATTTTTCCCCAGATTCTTCAAGTCCTTCCCTGGGGGATATGGAGAAGGGGATAAATTCCTCGGAGTTAAAGTTCCTGAGCAGCGCAAGGTGGCCAAGCAGGTGTACCAAGAGATTTCAAACCAAGAAATCTCGCAGTTGCTACAAGATGAATTTCACGAAGTCAGGTTGACCTCATTATTTATTTTGGTTTACCGGTACCAGAAACTAAAGTCTGAAACGGAGCAAAAAGAAGTGGTGGATTTTTACCTTTCCCATTTGCAATATGTTAATAATTGGGATCTGGTGGATGGTTCGTGTCATCACATCCTAGGTCATTATTTTTTAGATAGGGAGAAAACACTTTTTTATGATCTGGCGGATTCTGGACAGCTATGGAAGCAGCGAGTGGCCATGGTCAGTACCTATTATTGGATCAAACGGGATAGATTTGAGGATGCTTTGGCTTTGGCTGAAAAACTTCTTCATCACCCGCATGATTTGATCCATAAAGCAGTGGGCTGGATGTTGAGGGAGATCGGAAATCAAGATATGGATGAGGAAATGGCGTTTTTGAAAAAGCACTACAAGAAGATGCCCAGAACAGCCTTGCGTTATGCCATTGAGAAGTTTGACCCGGCGCTCAGGAAGCAGATATTAGCCGGTGAGTATTAAAGGGGGTGATTTTGGTTTTCAACAATGGTTTGGACCAGTCGTCTCCATGATTTCTAGTTCTGATTGCCCTATGATATTTTTCTCCTTTGATCCATGAGAATTGGAAACTTTTGTGGTCTTTCAAACCTTACCATTAACTTAATAGCAAAGATTAAATACTAGTTTTTATGCAAAAGCCCGATTTCAATATAACAGAAGTCAATAAAATCATACGTGGACGTAGATCCATGTTTGCTGCACAGTTCAAAGAGAATGATCCGGTAGAGGATTCCATCATAGAAGAGATGCTGGAAAATGCCCGATGGGCGCCTACTCATAAACTTACCCAGCCGTGGAGGTTCATTGTGTATACTGGGGAGGGATTAAAGAAATTTGCTGACTACCAGGCGGAACTGTACAAGCAGAGAGCCGAAAAGATCGGCACCCCTTTTATAGAGGCTACCTATGAAAAGTTCAAGCAGCAGCCTTTGAAAGCTTCCCATGTCATAGCCATTCTACTGAAGCGTTCGCAGGGTATTCCAATGATGGAGGAAATCGCAGCAGTAGCCATGGCGGTGCAAAACATGTACTTGACAGCTTCAGCTCACGGTTTGGCTGCTTATTGGGGAACTGGTGGACCCACTTTCTGGCAAGAAGCCAGAGAAGATTTTGGCTTGGAAGGGGAAGATACGCTGATGGGATTCTTTTATGTGGCGAAACCTGCTACCGATAATTGGCCGGAAGGAAAGCGGGAATCCTTAGACGAAAAAGTAGCTTGGATTCGAGAGTAGAAGCTTAAAAACTAAAACGGCAATGAAATTCAATCATTGCCGTTTTTTTATTGGGGACCTGACTTAGAAGCCTACAAAGGCCGGTGGTTCTACACCTTGTACTCGCAGGTAGGCGATGGCTGAACCTCTGTGGTGCGTGGAGTGGTCCATCAGAAGGGCCATTACTTGTCTTCTGGTTACGTTGTTGCCAAAGACTTCTATGCTTTCCCCAGCGTCTGCATCAGAAAGCGCCATCATGGTTTTGGTGCCATAGTCATAGCACTTGCCTACGTAGTCCGCTAAATCGGCTTTGGATGCTGTAGCTAAGTCAATGCTGAATCCCGGGTCTGACCCTTTCAGGAACCCCTGGGAAATTCCCACGATTGCATTTCCGATATGATGAATCTGCTCTTTAAATGTCATGGCTTCATCATCAGTTTTGTAATCCATGCCAGAATCCGGCATTTGATTCAGCACATCAATGGTGAACTGCTTGCTGTTTTCCCATTTGCTCATAAACTCCTCTTTGGTAGTTTGGGCATTGGCGGTGGAGACTAAGGTGAAAAGGGCTACCAAAGCGCTGCTGGCGAAATAATGAAATGCTTTTTTCATAAGTAAGGTGGATTGGTTATTTCCTTAAATTTCACCTATTCGCAACCCAAATCAAACACTTTGTCTAATTTTAAGCCATGAGGAAACGATTATGTATTGTATTGGCTGGTCTTTTACTGTTCGGCTGTGAAGAAAACTACCTTCCAAAGCCCACAGGGTACAATAGAATAGACCTGCCTCCGCATGATTATCAAGGTATAGGGGATGCCTATTCTTATCAAATAGCTGTGTCCAAATATGCTCAGGTAGAAGCAGACTCTTTTAATTTAGGCCAAAAAGACTGGATAAACCTGAATTACACGGATTTTGGGGCGAAGGTACATTTGACTTATATGCCGATAGATGGCGATAAGGTGGTGTTCAAGCAGCTATCGAATGATGCTTTTAAATTGACTGCTAAGCATCAGGTAAAGGCTTATGGCATAGAAGAGTCGGTATTGGTTACTCCTGAGGGGTACACTGGGGTGGCTGCGGAACTTTCAGGTGAAGTGCCTACTCAGTTTCAGTTTTTCGTTACTGACTCTACTGATAATTTCCTTCGTGGGGCTTTGTATTTCAATACAGCAATGAAAAATGATTCTCTATCTCCGGTCATAGAATACATCAAGGTGGACATGGCCCACCTGATGAATTCCGTAAAGTTTGAGAATTAGTTCATTGTTTTCCAGGATTTAATTACAAAAATCCCTCCGGCGATCGCTATTATAGCCGCGATGGTTCCTGAAAGGAAATTGCCGTAAATAAAGAATCCTGTAGCGAATAAGGCCGAATAAATCATGACCGAACCAATGGCCATCAACCCGATTTCTTTTGGAAGCTGACCGATTACCTGCTTTTCACCAGGGTATCTGTCCAGTACTTTTTTCCAGCCAAAAGCAGCAGGAGTGACTTTTCTGTAGAATGACAAAAGAACCTCATCTTTCTCCGGTGCAGTAAAGAAGGTGACCAGCAACCAGCCTACTGTGGTGATGCTCACACTGTAGATCAATTTCAAATAAGCTTGGTTTTCCGGGATCATGATCCATTCCACTTTTGGGTTGATCACTTCGAAGAAAATCGCAACCACAAATGAAATCGCCATAGCTGAGATCTCCGTGTAAGCATTGATTCTCCACCAAAACCACCTAAGGATAAAGATCAAACCAGTACCAGCACCGATCTGAAGCAGAATATTGAAGGCGTCCAATGCACTGGAAAGTGCCAGTGCCAAAGTAGCCGATAGGATCATCAAAACCACCGTAGAGATTCTTCCAACAGCCACCAGTTCCTTATCCGAAGCCTCTGGTTTCATGAATCTCAGGTAGAAATCATTCACTATATAGGAGGAACCCCAGTTGAGGTGAGTAGAAAGTGTGGACATCACCGCAGCAATCAAGGATGCCAGCACAATACCGATCAATCCAGTGGGCAGGTAAGTCAGCATGGCAGAGTAAGCCAAGTCATCTCCCAGTTTATCCGCAGGGATATCTGGGAAAGCGGTCTGAAGGTCAGAGATATTGGGGAAAATTATCAAAGATGAAAGCGCGATCAAGATCCAAGGCCAAGGGCGCATGGCATAGTGGGCTATGTTGAAGAACAAGGTCGCTCCAATTGCATTCTTTTCATCTTTGGCAGAAAGCATACGCTGGGCGATGTAACCTCCTCCACCGGGCTCAGCACCCGGGTACCAAGTAGCCCACCACTGTATGGCAATTGGCATCAGAAATAATGGGATATAGGCATTTGGATCAGAAAAGTCTGGAAGGAAATCCAGTTTTCCAGCCACATTTTCATGCGTCAATAGATTGTTTAAACTGCCGATTTCTGGTAAATCGATGATAAAATATGCTGCTCCGAATGAGCCGATCATAGCAATGAAAAACTGAAAGAAATCAGTCAGCAAAACGCCTTTTAATCCACCAAGGGAACTATAGAGTACCGTCACGATGGAGGCAATCAAAAGGGTTTGTATGGGACTCAGGCCAAGCATGACTCCGCCGATTTTGATGGCTGCCAGTGATACGGTGGCCATGATCACTACATTGAAAAACACACCTAGGTATAATGCTCGGAAGGCTCTTAGAAATGCTGCTCCTTTGCCAGCGTATCTTAATTCATAAAATTCCAAATCTGTAGTCACTTCGGATCTTCTCCAAAGTTTGGCATAGACAAATACGGTGAGCATGCCAGTAAGCAAAAACGCCCACCAGGCCCAGTTGCCAGCAACACCGTTTTTTCTCACGATGTCGGTTACCAAATTTGGCGTATCAGCCGAAAAAGTGGTAGCCACCATAGATACTCCCAATAACCACCAGGGCATGTTTCTGCCAGACAGGAAAAACTCTTTGGCTGAGGATCCGGCTTTCTTTGAGGTGTAGAGCCCTATGAGTAGCGAGATCACAAAGAAGGCTCCGATGATCGCCCAGTCTATGGTGGTTACATTCATGATTTATTGGGGTTACTAGTTCTTTAAATTTTTTGGAAAATATATTTACACTTATGTGATAAATTTTGCTAATGTATTTATTTTCTTTCAAAGTGGAAAAAGACTTCTCCGAAGATTGCTCAGAATTTTGGCAAGTTGGTGTTTCTGCGAAATAAAAGCTGTCTTTTCTCCTGAAATTCTAATCATTTTGCAAATGTGTACACTTGAGTGGCTGGTTAGATGATGGTCTGACTTGACTATGGAGATTGTGAGAGATTTTTATTCGTTTGGTGATTCTGAATTGATAGCGAAGTCATAGCTTTGGGTCATGAACCAGGAACAGATGGCTGGCATTCTTGCCAATTACAAATTTCATCCTTTTGAAAATTTCCAATTTAAGGCTTTCGGAGCAGGGCTGATCCATGGCACCTATTTGATAGAGTCAGGAGATTCCAAATTCATTTTGCAGGAATTCAACAATGCGGTGTTTCAGTTTCCAGAGCGCATCTCGCATAACCAGCGATTGGTGAAATCCCAGGGGAATGACACCTTTCTGCCCTTTCAGCTTCCGCTGCCTCTATTGAATTCAAACAATCGCTTGATTTCCACCGTGGACGGCCGACTATTTCGCTTGTTTGAATTTGTGTCGGGTCAGACGATCCAGGAAATCACTGCTCCAGAACAAGCCTATTTAGCCGCCAAAGCGTACGGGGTTTTTGCCGAATGGGGCAAGGATGTAGATACAGAACAATTGCAGGAATGTATTCCAGATTTTCATCGATTGGATTTGCGCTTCGCAAAGCTGCAAGAAGTGGCTAATGAGCAAGGAACACTTTCTCAGGAAGATCAGGAAGTATTGGATTTCTACTTGAGTCAAAAGGATCTTATTGAAGCTTACCAAAAGTTCCAAGCTGTCCTTCCAGCTCGTCTTACGCACAACGATACCAAAATCAACAATCTGATCTTTTCACATGACTTACAAAAAGTGGAGGCTTTGGTCGATCTGGACACCCTGATGAGTGGGTATTTGATGTATGATTTTGGGGATTTGGTGCGAACTGTGGCTTGTTCCGAAGCCGAGACTAGCCGAAACTGGGAAAGAATCCAGTTAGAAATTCCAGTTTTCGAGCATTTACTCAAAGGCTACTGGGAAGGTGTGAAAACATTGACAACAGCTGAGGAAAGCCAGTCGCTCTTGATAGCCGGAGAGGTGATGACCTGCATTATGGGACTTCGTTTTTTCACCGATCACCTTCAAGGTAATGTGTATTACAAAGTAGAATATCCGGAGCAGAACTTTGATCGTGCTAAAAACCAAATGATTTTGCTGCAAAGCCTTCAAGCAAGTAAGCTTGAATTGGAGAAAATCTGGAAGTCTGTCACACAATCCTAAAATTGATTTCAGACAATTCCAGTCATTTTTTATTGGCAATTGCACAGAGTGGGTTTAATTTGTCCTAAGCCAAAAATCAATTTTCCTTGTCCGGTTTTTTTGACACCAAGATAGAATTTCTCAAAGGGGTAGGCCCACAGCGCGCCGCTCTGATCAACAAGGAGTTGAATATTTTCACCTTCGGTGAACTCTTGCAGCATTACCCGTTTCGGTACGAGGATAGAACGAAGTTTTTTAAGATCCGGGAACTGCATTCGGATATGGAATCTGTGCAGGTGATCGCCAAGATCCGCAAAGTGGAATTGGTAGGAATGGGCAATAAAAAGCGATTGGTAGCTCAGGTCGCAGATGAAACCGGGGAAATGGAAATGACCTGGTTCAAAGGAATTGCTTGGGTTCAGAAGCACTTGGTCACCGGTGGGGTCTTTGTGTTTTTGGGAAAACCGGCACAGTTTGGCCGTAAATGGAGTATCGCGCACCCGGAGATGGAGCCGCTGACCACGGCTAATGAGAAAAGAAATAATTTCCAGCCTGTCTATTCCACTACCGAGAAACTCCGAGCCAGATTTTTGGATTCCAAAGGGATTTCCAAAATCATGGAGCAGTTGGTCCAGGTGTGCTTTCCACATATTCAGGAGACTATTTCTGCTAGGATTTTACAGCAATACCAGCTTATTGGGAAAAAGGAGGCCATTCGGCAGATCCATTTTCCCACAGAACCAAATCTCCTGCAGAGCGCCAGAAAACGCCTGAAATTCGAGGAGTTTTTCTATTTGCAGCTTCGACTGTTGATGATGAAAGTTGCCCGGACGGAGAAATTTCGCGGACAGATTTTAAACAATACGGAGCTACTCACGGAGTTTTACACCAATCATATTCCTTTCGAGCTCACCAATGCGCAGAAGCGTGTAATCCGGGAAGCTTATGTGGACATGAAATCCGGGAAGCAGATGAATCGCTTGATCCAGGGTGACGTAGGAAGCGGGAAAACCATGGTTGCGTTTATCTGTGCATTGATAGCGATCAGTTCAGGAGCACAGGCTTGTCTGATGGCTCCGACAGAGATATTGGCTACACAGCATTATGCAGGCTTGAAGGAATTTGCCGATATGATGGGGCTGAAAATTGCTTTGCTGACCGGCTCTACTAAGAAATCTGAGCGGAAAGTGATCCATGAAATGTTAAGGTCCGGGGATTTAAAGATATTGATCGGAACGCATGCTTTGCTAGAAGATGTGGTTCAGTTTAAAAACTTAGCTTTAGCAATCGTCGATGAGCAACACCGATTTGGCGTAGCACAGCGGGCCAAGCTTTGGGCTAAGAATGAGGCCTTAATTCCTCATGTACTAGTCATGACAGCGACTCCTATTCCCAGGACATTGGCAATGACGCTTTACGGGGATTTGGATGTGTCTGTGATCGATGAGATGCCAGCTGGGAGAAAACCCATTCAGACCGTTCATCGCTATGACAAAGATCGCTTGAAGGTTTTTGGCTTTATCAATGAAGAAATTAAAAAAGGCAGGCAGGTTTATATCGTCTATCCATTGATCGAAGAGTCTGAAAAGATGGACTTGAAGAATGTCATGGATGGCTTCGAAAGTATTTCCCGTGCTTTTCCTAACTATCCAATCAGCATAGTGAATGGAAGCATGAAAGCAGATGCTAAGGAGTATGAAATGCAGCGCTTCGTGAAAGGGGAAACAAAAATCATGGTTGCGACCACCGTGATCGAAGTGGGTGTGAATGTGCCCAATGCCTCCGTGATGATCATAGAGAACGCAGAGCGTTTTGGACTTTCACAGTTGCATCAGCTGCGGGGAAGAGTGGGAAGAGGCGCTGAGCAGAGTTACTGCATCCTGATGAGCAAGTATGAGCTTTCTAAGGATTCAAGAGTGCGGCTGGAAACCATGGTTCGTACCAATGATGGTTTTGAGATTGCCGATGTGGATTTGCGATTGCGTGGTCCCGGAGATCTGATGGGAACTCAACAAAGTGGGATAACGGATTTATTGATTGCTGATTTAAGTAAGGATGCGCCGATTTTGACCTTGGCGAGGGATGCAGCCCAGCAGCTTTTAGCAAATGACCCAGAATTGCTTCAGCCGGAAAATGCCCCGATTCAACGACAGATCAAGCAGCAAAAGAAAACTGCGGTGAACTGGAGTAGGATTTCTTAAGTAGTAGGCTAAGCGACATCCTTTTCTTCGAAGTGCTTAATGTGATTCAGTTCTTTTTCTTTTTGAGCTGCTTCTTCTTCGATATCATAGTCGTTTTGTAGGCCAAGCCAGAATTTAGCTGAGGTTCCAAAATATTTACTGAGTCTGAGAGCTGTATCTGCGGTAATCCGGCGATTACCTTTAATAATTTCTGAAATTCTAGTTTGAGGGATGTTTAGGTCTTTGGATAATCGATAGGCAGTAATATTTAAAGGCACTAAAAATTCCAAATTCAAAACTTCTCCCGGATGTATGTTCGCTAATTTTTCCATGGCATTTATGAGAATTACCTAGTTCCGCTCCTTCACAGTCTAAGTATATGGTTTATTTTATATACCCAGCCCTCTGATTTTCATTGACAATGTAGTAACTCAATTGAATCTTTGCGAAAATCTCTGCGAGCTTTGCGGTTATAGACTTATTTTCTCTTCGAAAACAATCCTCCTATCCTCCTGAAAATCTGTTTCTCCTTTTCCCAGAAAAACTTAAACTGGCCGAAAATGAAACCGTAAATAAGCAGGAAGATCTGATAGAGCGGTAGAACTAAAAGTAAATAAAGAATCGTGTTGACAAACCCGCCTTTCTCAACTCCAAAAAAATTCAAGATTGGGTTCTTAATAAAAAGTATGGTGAATCCAGTACAGGCAAAAACCACCAACACTAACACAACCTTAAGCAGGCTGTCCAATTTCCACTTGGTTTGTAGGCGCTGAAGAAAGCCTGGTTTATCGTTTTCTACTGACATTCCCCAAAAGTAATAAGAATCAGTCTAAATAAAATAGCCGGCGCTAGGCCGGCTATGTATTTTACCAAGTAAATAGGTCTTGATTGAGACTTTGAAGTGCTTCTTTTTTGAATTTGGAATCTACCAGCACGGAAACGTTGTGGCGACTTCCTCCGAAGGAAACCATTCTCACAGGATATTCTATCAGCGAATCAATCACGGATTGAACTGCTCCTTTGCTTTCCGATACCATATTTCCAACGATACAGATAATGGTCTGGTCCCGGTCCACTTCCACGCTACAGAAGGTGTTCAGTTCTTCTAAAATTTGCTCCAAATGACTCAAATCATCAATGGTCACTGATACTGCCACTTCCGAAGTGGTAATCATATCGATCGGAGTTTTATACTTTTCGAAAATCTCAAACACCTTTCTTAAGAATCCATAAGCCAACAACATGCGGCTTGATTTGATTTTGATGGCTGTGATTCCGTCTTTGGCAGCGATTGCTTTTACGCCCACCGAATCCACTTCTGCTTTGATCAGCGTTCCGTGAGCTTCAGGCTGCATGGTATTGAGTAATTTCACGGGCACATTGAATTGCTGGGCTGGCCAGATAGATGCCGGATGGAGGATTTTAGCTCCGAAGTAAGCAAGCTCAGCAGCTTCGTCAAAAGACATTTCGGCGATTGGACGGGTTTTATCCACGATTCTAGGGTCATTATTATGCATGCCGTCTATATCAGTCCAGATCTCGCAGGCAGTAGCTTGGATAGCAGCGGCCACGAGTGAAGCGGTGTAGTCAGACCCGCCACGCTTCAAATTATCCACCTCATTCAGGTGGTTTTTGCAAATAAAGCCTTGGGTAATGAAAATAGTTTCCTCAGGGTGCTGGGCAAGAATAGCCTTCAGTCGATCTGAGATTTTCTGCAATTCCGGCTCAGAATTCTCATCAATACTCATGAAATCCAAAGCAGGTAGGAAGATCGCTTTGATTTTTTGCTCTTCTAGTAGAGTATGAAATAGCTTAGTAGATAGCAGTTCTCCCTGAGCCAGAATGTCACGGTTGATGGCCTCATTGAATGAAATTTTCAAGAGAATGTTCAAAAACTCAAAGTGCTCTTTGATGATTTCCAGCGCTTTTTCTCTAGCTGCATCGGTAGAGACTAATTTTGGGTAAAAGTCATTGTAATGCGCATGGAGTTCGTCGATTCTTGACTTTGCCAATACTTTATCCGCAGAAGCCAATGCTTCTCCTATGCTCACCAGGGCATTGGTTGTGCCGGAAAGAGCAGAAAGTACCACGATTTTTGATTCATCACCACGGGTGATCAGGTCTTTTACCTGGTGCATGCGTTCTGGACGGCCCACAGAAGTGCCTCCAAATTTCATGATTTTCATAAGGTTCAGTATGTTATAGGTTTATAGGTTTTTTGTTAAAATCCCAGCATTTTTATTGCGGTGATGGCGGCTTCATCGCCTTTGTTTCCATGTTTTCCTCCTGCCCGATCTAAGGCCTGCTGCTGGGTGTCTGGAGTAAGTACACCGAAGATCACCGGTTTATTGTACTTCAGTCCCACATTGGTGATGCCATGTGCTACAGCATCGCATATAAAATCAAAGTGCTTAGTTTCTCCCTGAATGACACATCCCAGGCAAATGACTGCATCTATTTCTTCAAGCTGAGCCAGCCATTGAGAAGCCAGCGTCAATTCGAAGGAGCCAGGAACATTTTTACGGATAATGTTTTCCGATTTTGCGCCATGCTGCTTTAGTGTCTCATACGCGCCAGAATACAGGGCTTCGGTGACTTCTTCATTCCATTCTGAAACTATGATGCCGAATTTTTTGGAGCTGATATCTAGGATATTTTTTGAAGAATGTTCGCTTAGGCTTTTTAGTGATGTTGCCATAATTTTAATTTTTTAGATTAAAGAACCGGGACTTGTATTCAGAGATTGTCAGTATCAAGTATCAAGTATCAAGTATCAAGTATCAAGAAATGAGTAGAAGGCCAAGATATAGGATCTGGTTAAATCTGTGAAAAGGTGGTTTTGAATTAAACAAAAAAAGAGTAAGACCTAAGGCCTTACTCTTCTAGTGATGCTATAAATGCAAGCATTACTTAGCGGCAAGGCCTTCTAAGCGTGCTTTTTGTTTTCGTGCTGTAGCGTACTCAAAAGACTCAAAGTACTTGTTCTCTATCTCGGTATAGGTAGCAATAGCTGCAGATAGATCACCGGCAGCTTCTTGAGCGATAGCCAGTTTGTTCAGGTATTTTGGCGTAAAATAATCATTCTCATTGTAGTTGGCGGCTTTCTTGTAGAAGGAAATAGCCTCAGCAGTGTTTCCAAGCTCCATTTGTGCGTCGCCGATCAGAGAGTAAGCCTTTGCCTGTACTAGGTAGTCGTCTGATGAGAATTGCTCAAGGTGTGCCAGAGCATCCTGATAGTTTCTTTCAGACAGGTAAATAGACCCGATATAGAAGTGGGCTAGGTTTGCCGCATCAGTTCTTGGGTATTCATCCACTATCTCCAAGAGGCCAGAGTTAATGCCATCTCCGTTCAAAGCCAGCTGCACGCTGTCCTGCTCGTAGAAATATACGGCCTGGAACATCTCCTTTTGCGCCGTTTCATTATTATTCTGGGTATTGATCTGGAAGAAAAGAATCCCGCCTATCAAAATCACTGCAGCGATCAATACGCCTGCTAGTACCTTGCTATTTTGCTTTAAAAAAGTCTCCCCTTTACTTAGTCTTGAAGCGATTTCGGAAGGATCTTCCAATAGCTCATTGTGATGCTCAGGTTGTACTCTTTTAGTTTGTTTCGTTGCCATGCTACTCAAATTTCAGCCGCAAATATACGGTTTTTATATTTTCCACAAAGTTCCAAAAAAAAGCCATGAAAACATCAAGCTTTCATGGCTTTTCAGTGGTTTTATTTTGGACTACTCCATTACAAATGGATAATCTTCCTGAATGTACACATCCTTGAACGCATCCTGTCCGTCAGGCCAAGGGGATTCTTCAGCGAATTTCACTGCGTCCAAAACTTTTTGCTTTACATTTTTTACAATAGTATCTATTTCCTCATCAGTTAGGATTTTATTTTCCTTGATGGTTGCCAGCACTTGTTCTACTGGATCGCGCTGCTTGTATTCTTCTACTTCCTCTTTGGTTCTGTATTTTTGAGGATCAGACATGGAGTGGCCTTTGTATCGGTAAGTTCGGAATTCCAGCAAAGTAGGGCCATCGCCTCTTCTCGCTCTATCAGCTGCCTCAGCTACTGCCTCGTGCACCGCTTCCACATTCATACCGTCCACCGCAAATGATGGCATATCATAGGATTCGCCCAGTGTAGAAAGGTCTTCTACATTCGAAGATCTCTTCACAGCAGTACCCATGGCGTAGCCGTTGTTTTCGATTACGAAAATCACGGGAGTTTTATAGAGCATGGCCAGGTTTAGTGCTTCGTGAAAAGCCCCTTGTCTCACAGCCCCATCACCCATGTAGCAAATCGCCAGGTTTTTGGTTCCTTTATATTTCTCCGCAAAGCCCAGTCCCAGTCCCATAGGAACCTGAGCTCCTACTATACCATGACCTCCTACAAAGTTTTTCTCCTTGTCAAAAATGTGCATGGAGCCACCTTTGCCTTTGGTAGTGCCTGTAGCTTTACCAAATAGCTCCGCCATCACTGCTCCTGGATCTGTGCCCAGTCCAAGCGGATGTGCATGGCAGCGATATGCTGTAATCCACTTGTCATCTTTGGTCAATGCAGTGATAGCTCCGGAAGCACATGCCTCCTGGCCGATGTATAAATGACAGAATCCTCTGATTTTTTGTTGTCCGTAAAGTTGTCCGGCTTTTTCCTCAAACCTCCTCATTAAGAGCATGCTCTCATACCAGTAGGAGTAGGTTTCCTTCGAATATTTTACTTTTGACTTCGTTGCTGCAGTTCTCTTTGCCATATCGTAATGATCAAAATATGCTATTTTAGGCCTCAAATATAACCAACCTCTCCTAAAAATCAGGCTCCCGCCGAAATAATTACCCTACTACATGTACCTGAAGTCTCTGGAACTGCTCCAATTTAAAAATCATGAAAAAACGCAAATGCAATTTTCCCAGGAAATCAATTGCATAGTAGGGCTGAATGGTAGCGGCAAAACCAATATTCTCGATGGAATCCACTACCTGTCACTGACCAAAAGTGCGGTGCAGTCCAGTGATAGCTTAAATGTGATGCATGAGCGGGACTTCTTTGCGATCAAGGGGCAGTTTGAGCTAGGGCAAAAACCCCTGGAAGTGAGATGTACGGTGGAGCTAGGCAAGAAAAAACAGATTTATCAAAATGGGAAGGCCCTGGGTAAAGCCAGTGAGCACGTGGGGCTTTTGCCGCTGGTGCTGATTGCTCCTGATGATACAGAGCTCATCAAAGGTGGGAGTGAGGGAAGGAGAAAGTTCTTTGACGGGTTGCTTTCTCAGCTGGATCACAGCTATCTGGACCAATTGATCCGCTACCATCATTTCCTGAAGCAGCGCAATGCTCTGCTAAAACAGTTTGCGGAGACGGGCAGAAGAGACCTTACCTTGCTGGATAGCTATGATGCGGAGTTAATTGAGTTGAGCGGAAAGTTGGCGGTTCGTAGGAATGCTCTGCTCCAAGAAGTAGCTCCACTGCTGCAGAGCCATTATTCGGAAATTTCTCAGGGACAGGAGCAGGTGAGCATAGTGTATGAGACGGAAGCTTTGAACACCGAATTTGAATCCTATTTCAAAAATTTGAGAAAAAAGGATTTCATCACCAAAAACAGTAATGCGGGGATCCATAAAGACGATTTCAGTTTTTTGATCGGAGCGCATCCCATCCGGAAAATCGGGAGTCAGGGCCAGCAAAAGTCCTTTATTATAGCGCTGAAGCTTGCTCAGTTTCAGGTTTTCGAAAGAGACCGGAATGAAAAGCCACTTTTGCTGCTGGACGATATCTTTGATAAGCTGGACGACCAGCGGATTGAGCAATTAATGGACTTGATTTCCGCGCATACATTTGGGCAGATATTTTTGACCGATGCGAGACCTGAGAGATCAAAGAAAATTTTATCGGAATTGGACTCAGAGGTGGTTTTCTTTGGAGTGGAGAATGGGGTGTTGAAGTAATGAGCAAAAAAAAGAGGCCGAAGCCTCTTTTAAATCAATTCCATAATTTCTCCGGGTATTCACCGGAATCATGCAGCTTTTTCAGTGATTCTATCACCACAGGTTTGTCTTCGGTGTATGTGACCCCGAACCAGATCTTGCCTCTTTCCAGGATTTCAAATGCGGCTTCATCGGCCTGGATTAAATTATTGGCGACTGTAGGAATATAAAATTCTGATTTCAGGTTTTCGAGGTTTGCAGGGAGAAATTCATTCCACATTTTCTCAATGTCAGCAAAGACATCTTGATGGAATCCCCAGAAGTTCATACTAACCGGCGTATTTTCTGTGATTTCTAAAACTTCGTTTTCACCTTTACTTAAGATTTTCCCGTCCTCACGGGCAATAGAAGTCCTTTCTACCATGCCGATCAAGTGGCCTTTTTCATTGGTTTCGCAGACTCCTCGGCTCACTGTGCCATTCTCAGAAAGTACATTCTGTATTGCATAACCGACCATAGCGTGTAAGTCTGGTTTTACTTCAGTTTTGAGGAATTTTCCTATAGCATCAAAAGCCTCTTTGCCGTAAAAATCATCTGCATTGATTACTGCGAATGGTTCTTTGATCGTGTCCTTGGCACAAAGAACCGCGTGCGCTGTGCCAAAAGGCTTTTTTCGGTCAGCCTGCTTCAGCGCTTCCGGTACGAAGCTGTCCAGGGATTGGATCACCCAGTCCACTTCTATTTTACCTTCCAGTTTGGGTAGGAAAATCTCTTTGGCTTCCTCTAAGATTTCTTCCCGTACGATAAGAACCACCTTGCCAAAACCGGCTCTGATGGCATCAAAAATTGAATATTCCAGTATTGTTTCGCCATTGGGCCCAAAGCCATCGATTTGTTTGTTGCCGCCATAGCGGCTGCCCATTCCGGCTGCTAGTACAAGTAAGGTTGGTTTCTGATTCATAGTAGGTTTAATAAAACAGCAAGCAAAATTAGGTTTTTAACTGAGGCAAACAAGATAGACTTGGTCTTTCATGAGGTGGGGTTGGTTTATGTGAAAACCCTAATTTGATGAGTTTACTGTCTATAAATGGATTGTTGGTTTTCAAAATACCATAAAAATGCTTTTAGCTGCATGATTTGATGAGGAAGTGGGTAAAAAATTACCCTTGATATGAAGAATATTTAATTTTCTCCTTACTTTCATGCCGTAATCTCAAAAAACCATTTAACCAATTGAAAAAATGAAAAAGATTGAAGCGATTATCAGGACTTCACGCTTTGACCAGATACACAAATGCGTGGCAGGGCTGGGAGTTAAGTTTCTGACCTTTTATGAAGTGAAAGGTATGGGCCTGGAGCATGCCAGACAGGAAATGTACCGAGGTGTGCCTTACGAGCCGGCTTACATCCCAAGGACTAAAATCGAAATCGTAACCGTAGAGGAATTGGTAGAGCCTGTGATCAAGTGCATCCTGACTGAAGGCAAAACCGGAGAGATAGGAGATGGAAAAATCTTCGTGTACGACGTGCTGGAAGCCTATCGCGTGAGAAACAACGATAAGGGCGAAAACGCACTTTAATCTTATTTATTCAACCACCGAACCTATTAATACTAATGCAAGAATTATTTACCGTCAATAACTTATGGATGATGATCGCCACCACTATGGTTTTCATCATGCACTTGGGATTTGCCAGTTTGGAAGCGGGGCTTACCCGATCTAAAAACACTGTTAATATTTTATTTAAAAACACCATTATTCCGGCGATAGGCTTATTGAGTTATGCCTTCGTGGGCTTTAATTTAATGTACCCGGGCGCTGACTATGCCGGATCCTTTTTTGGTTTTGCCGGATTTGGGCTTCCCCTTCCTGAAGGCTGGGACACTAGTAACTATAATGAGGGCTATACCTTCTTCACAGATTTTATTTTCCAGGCCATGTTTGCAGCTACGGCGGCGACTATCGTATCTGGAGCAGTGGCTGAGCGTGTCAAATTGGGGCCATTTATCTTCTTTTCAGTGCTCTATGTGGCGATTTGCTATCCTATAGTAGGTATGTGGAAATGGGGCGGAGGCTTCCTAGATGCTTTGGATACTTCATTTTATGATTTTGCGGGCTCTACCATAGTACACTCTGTGGGGGGCTGGGGAGCTTTAGTAGGAGCAGCTTTGCTAGGGCCGAGGCTAGGCAAATACACTTCTAGAGGCATGACGGCTATCCCGGGACATAATATTCCCTTAGCCACCTTTGGTGTGTTCCTGCTATGGTTTGGCTGGTTTGGCTTCAATGGAGGTTCTGTATTGAGTGCAGATCCAGGATTGGTGTCCAAGGTTTTTGTGACCACCAGTTTGGCAGCCGCAGCGGGAGCTTTTGGAGCATTGATTGTTTCCTATTTGATGTTTAAAACTTACGATATCACCATGGTGCTGAACGGGATACTTGCCGGCTTGGTAGGGATCACGGCTGGTGCGGATCAGATGGGGGTGACTTCTTCTGTCATCATCGGATTAGTAGGTGGTGGATTGATCGTTTTCGCAGTAGTGTTCTTTGACAAGATCAAAGTAGATGACCCTGTGGGAGCTATTTCGGTTCACTTAGTAGGTGGTATCTGGGGGACTTTGGCCGTGGGGATATTCGGCGACTTGGCGAGTATGAGTCAGTTTATCTCCCAGTTGATCGGAGTAGTGTCTGTGGGTGTGTTCTGTGTGATTTTCTCAGGGGTAATCTTCTTTGTGATGAAAAAGACAGTAGGGATCAGAGTGGATGAAAAAGAGGAGACAGAAGGCCTGGATATCAACGAGCACAGCATGAGAGCTTATCCGGATTTTGCCACCAAAGATTAATTAGAATTATTTCCAACTACCACAATAAAGAAAGCCCCGGTCAGAGATGATCGGGGCTTTTGACATTAAATCGCGGGTTCGAAATAGCGATTTAAAATGGGGTTGTGAATTTTGCCAAACATCAGGTAACACCAGTCTTTAAATTCATTTAGCTCTATCGGGCTAATTAAGCTTAAGCCTTTTTTCAGCTCCCGTTCAAACAAATACTTGGAAAAGCTGACCTTTTGTAAGATAGTCTTCACATATTCGATCATAGTCTAAAGAGTTTAAGGGTTTATTAACTGATTTTAAGTTTCGATACGAAGTCATTTACAGAGATGTTGCGTTATTTTAGAATTCAAAGAGTAGAAAATCCCTATTTTCGCAATTATGATTAAAACGCTTATCCAATTCCTTTTCGTATGTGGTTTTTTCCTTATTTCTGGAATAACCCTGGCTCAGGAAGTCGAGATAGAGCTGGGCTCGGATGAGATCGGACTGAACGAAACTTTCACTATCAAAGTAACCCTCAGTAACGAAAAAATCAAGTCTTACGACCAGTTTCCTGATATCCCCAGCTTTCAGAAGCAGGGAATTTCCCAGTCCTCTTCTATGAATCTGATCAATGGTCAGATGAGTAGTACCAATAGCATTATTCAATACTATAAGCCTTCCCGCAAGGGAGAGTTTACTTTGCCTTCCTTCGAGGTGGCTATCAATGGTAAAAATTATTCCTCGCCCGGCAAGACCATTACCGTGGGAGATCCTGCAGTAAGCTCTGGGAGAAGTGGGAGAAATTCCGTAGATCCATTTGCAGACTTTTTTGGAAGATCACAAGCTTCCGAGCCTGAATATGTGGAACTGGACGATGATGCATTTTTCTCAGTTTCTGTGGACAAAGAGGAGGTCTATCAGGGGGAAGGTTTTAATCTTAGCTTGGCATTTTACATGTCGGAGGCAAATCAGGCACCTTTTCAGTTTCATGAGCCTGGCAGGCAATTGGATGATATTCTGAAGAAAATCAAGCCAGCAAATGCCTGGGAGGAAAACTTCAACATTACCAATATAGAGCCAGAACAAGTCACCATCAATGGCAAACGCTGGACAAAATTTAAAGTGTATGAAGCTACATTTTTCCCCTTTTCTGATGGACAAATAGAGATTCCCCAGATTCCCTGGGAGATGATAAAATACCGGGTGGCGAAAAATCCTACTTTCTTTGGTGCAAATCGACAGGAAGATTTCAAAACCTTCTATTCCAACCCCAAAACCATCACAGTAAAACCCCTTCCTCCGCATCCACTCAAAAATGAAGTGAGCGTAGGTCAATTCCAACTCAGAGAGAACATCAAGAATATTGAAGTGGAAACCGGGCAAGGGTTTGATTACAGCTTTGGGATTACCGGGGTAGGGAATATCAATGCGATTTCGGCTCCTAAGCGGGTTTCTTCGGCCAATATCAATACCTACGACCCAAATGTAAGACAGCAAATCAATCGCGGGTATGGAAGAGTATCAGGGATCAAAGAGTTTAATTATTACATTACTATAAACGAGGCAGGTGAAGTGGATTTGGCCAATAACTTCGAATGGATTTACTTCGACCCCGAAAAAGCCGTGTATGATACGCTGAAGCCCGCTGCTCAAATCACGGTGGTAGGTGAAAGTAAAGTGAACCAAGCAATCTCTAGCCAGCGCCTGGGAGGGCTTTATGATCGGATTTCCAGCGAAGACAACAGGTTTTTAAACGAGAAATATAAGTACTATTTTACAGCCGCAATCAACGTACTTCTTTTGCTAGCAGTTGGTTTATTGGCACTATTGATAATCAGAAAGAAATAATGGGTAATTCATTTGGGAAGCTATTCAAGATCACCACTTTTGGTGAGTCTCATGGGCAAGCTTTAGGGGTAATCATAGAAGGGTGCCCGGCAGGACTGGAACTTGATGAAAGTAAGATAATCGCTGAAATGCAGCGGCGCAAACCAGGTCAGTCCAAAATTACCACCCAGCGCAAGGAGGAAGATGAGATCCAGATCAAATCTGGGGTATTTGAGGGAAAAACCACAGGTACTCCCATCGGAATAGTGATCAATAACTCCGACCAAAAGAGTAAGGATTACTCGCATATTTCGGACAAATTCCGCCCATCTCATGCAGACTATACTTACTTTACCAAGTATGGAATCAGGGATTATAGGGGTGGAGGAAGAAGCTCTGCCAGAGAAACTGCCGCAAGGGTGGCTGCTGGAGCTATTGCAAAGCAACTACTCGAGACCAAAGGCATATCCATACAGGCTTTTGTATCCCAGGTGGGCGACTTGAAGTTGGAGAAGCACTACGGGGAGTTGGACTTGGCAAAAGCAGAAGAAAATATCATTCGCTGTCCAGACCCGGAGACTGCGGCCCAAATGATTGATTTGATAGATGGAGTGCGAAAGGACAGGGACACCATAGGAGGAGTGGTCAGCTGCGTGATCAAAAATACACCTGCGGGAATCGGAGAGCCGGTATTTGACCGATTGCATGCTGAGCTGGGCAAAGCCATGCTCGGGATCAATGCAGTGAAAGGATTTGAGTATGGAAGCGGTTTTGAAGGTGTGAAAATGAGAGGTTCTGAGCACAACGATGCTTTCGTGCAAGAAGGAGATGCAGTGAAAACCAAAACCAATTATTCCGGAGGAATCCAAGGCGGGATTTCTAATGGGGAAGATATTTATTTCAATGTGGCCTTTAAGCCCGTAGCTACCATTATGATAGATCAGGAGTCAGTAAATGAATCCGGTGAGGCAGTGACAGTTTCAGGAAAGGGACGTCATGATCCGTGCGTAGTGCCTAGAGCTGTACCGATTGTGGAAGCTATGGCTGCCTTGGTCATAGTCGATTACATTTTGTTGGCAAAAAGCAATAAACTGCAGGACTTTTAACCCAAATATATATGCTTAGAAAAATACCCTTACATACCAAGATCATCATCGGGCTTGTGCTTGGACTGATCTTTGGCTTGGTCATCATCAAGACTTCCATACCGAATTCCTTTACGATCGATTTCATCAAGCCGATTGGGACTATTTTCATTAACTCACTTAAAATGATCGCAGTGCCGCTGGTGTTGGCGTCACTGATTGTAGGGGTTTCCAACTTGGGCGATGTCTCTAAATTGAGCAGGATAGGCGGCAAAACCATTGCTACTTACCTGTGTACTACTGTTATTGCTGTGTCGATAGGCTTGATTTTGGTCAATGTATTCCAGCCCGGCAAAAGTCTTCCCGCGGAGACCCGGGAGAATCTCATGAGTCTCTACGAGGGAGATGCTGGCTCCAGGGTGGGACAAGCCGCAGAATTACAAAAGCAAAGCCCCTTGCAGCCTTTGGTGGATATAGTTCCAGATAACGTGTTTCGTGCGACCACGGACAATGCTGCCATGCTTCAGGTGGTTTTCTTTGCGATTTTGGTAGGGATAGCCCTGCTGAAAATACCCAAAGCTAAAGCTGATCCGGTGGTGGCGTTTTTTGACGGGATGAACGAAGTGATCATACAGATCGTGAACTTCATTATGTTGATAGCCCCATATGGGGTATTTGCTTTGATGGCATCTCTGATCGTGGAAATTGCCGGAGATAATCCGGATTCAGCATTACAGTTACTATTGGCTTTGCTGAAATATACTTTGGTGGTAGTAGGTGGGTTGTTTACGCTGATACTGGTGGTGTATCCTGGAATATTGATGGCCTTCACTAAGGTTAAATACAAGGATTTCTTCCAGGCCATTCGCCCTGCGCAATTGTTGGCTTTTTCTACCAGTTCTAGTTCTGCGACTCTTCCAGTGACCATGAAGCAGGTGGAGGAAGAGCTGGGGGTTTCTGAAGAGGTTTCTAGCTTTGTGTTGCCACTCGGCGCCACGGTGAATATGGACGGCACGAGTTTGTACCAAGGTGTGGCAGCTGTTTTTATAGCCCAGGCTCTTGGAATGGACTTGAGTTTGACCCAGCAGTTGATGATAGTTTTGACTGCAACGCTAGCTTCAATCGGATCTGCGGGAGTTCCGGGAGCGGGATTGATTATGTTGATTATTGTGTTGGAATCCATTGGAGTTCCAGCGGCTGGTATTGCATTGATTATTGCGCCGGATCGTATTTTGGATATGTTCCGTACGGTGGTAAATGTAACTGGTGACGCGACAGTTTGTACCATTGTAGCGAGTACAGAAGGGGAATTACCAGACGGCTTAATCAGAAAGTCTAATCCGCTGACGCCGAATGAGTAAGTGAATATTTGGCTAATTAATCTAATAAAAATGGCCCCATCAGCTCTGACGGGGCCATTTTTATTATTAGGGATAGACCTAATTTACTTCAAACTCCCAGTCATTTCCTCTGGCTTCACCCATTCATCAAATTGCTCAGACGTGAGTAAGTTCAAAGCGATAGCAGCTTCTCTTAGGCTTGTGCCTTCTTTATGGGCTTTTTTGGCAATGGCAGCAGCATTTTCGTAGCCTATATGGGTATTCAAGGCAGTGACTAGCATCAGCGAGTTCTCCAGATGTCTTTGGATCATCGGCGTGTTTGGCTCGATTCCGACAGCACAGTTGTCATTGAAGGAAACGCAAGCATCTCCGATCAGTCGGGCTGACTGAAGGAAATTTGCTGCGATCAATGGCTTGAAGACATTCAGTTCAAAATGCCCTGTGGCGCCACCTACGGAAATCGCTACGTCATTTCCCATTACCTGAGCAGCCACCATCGTCAAGGCTTCCACCTGGGTAGGGTTTACTTTTCCAGGCATGATAGAGGAACCAGGTTCATTTTCGGGGATTAATATCTCTGCAATGCCTGATCTAGGGCCTGAGGACAGCATCCTTACGTCATTAGCGATTTTCATCAAAGAAACCGCCAATTGCTTCAGGGCTCCGTGAGACTCCACCATGGCATCGTGAGCAGCAAGTGCTTCAAATTTATTTTCTGCTGTCACGAAAGGCTGTCCAGAAAGCTCAGCGATTTTCTTTGCAACTAGCTCAGAATATCCTTTTGGAGTATTAAGACCAGTTCCTACCGCTGTTCCTCCCAATGCTAATTCTGAAAGGTGGGAAAGTGTATTTCTCAATGCTTTTAATCCATGGTTGAGTTGAGCCACATAGCCAGAAAACTCCTGGCCTAGCGTAAGCGGGGTAGCATCCATGAAATGCGTACGTCCGATTTTCACCACATCTTTAAATGCTTCGGCTTTTTGGGCTAAAGTATCTCTTAGCTTTTCCACACCTGGGATGGTAGTTTCCATCACCATTTTATATGCAGCAATGTGCATAGCGGTAGGATAGGTGTCATTGGAAGACTGGGATTTGTTTACATCGTCATTAGGGTGGATTTTCTTTTTGGCATCTTCTAGAGAGCCTCCCAATAGCACATGAGCTCTATAGGCAATTACCTCATTTGAGTTCATGTTGGACTGGGTACCGGAACCGGTCTGCCAAACTACCAGCGGGAATTGCTCGTCATGTTTTCCTTCCAGAATTTCATCACATACCTTACCGATGATGTCAGACTTTTCCTGTTCTAAAACCCCCAGTTCAGCATTGGTCTGAGCAGCGGCTTTTTTCAAAATGGCAAATGCCCGGATGATTTCAATGGGCATGCGGTTTTTTTCGCCTCCAATTTTGAAATTGTTGATTGACCGCTGGGTCTGGGCGCCCCAGTATTTGTCCGCAGGTACCTCTACAGGCCCCATGGTGTCTTTTTCTATTCGAATGCTCATAGCTTGAGTTTTATTGTTGTGATTTCAGCTCGCTAAATTAAGGGCTGGAGGCTTTTTTCCCTAAAGTGCAGGCATTTAATCCTTCATCTGAAAATTGATCAATTGGTGGAAGACTTTTCGGGATGCTTTTACCTGTCTATTGAAAAAGTAAATGGCCAGAAAGTAATTGCTCAAACCTAAGCCACTGCAAATAATGGCATAGGTGTAATTCGGAATCAAGAAAACATACAAAGCGGTGAAGGCTAGAAGAACCACAGTCCAAAAAATCAGGAAAAACAAAGCGCCTGGGAATAACTTATAATCAATGAAAATGATGCTTCCTCTAGGCGTGTCCTCTATTTTTCCCAGCAGCAAGGGGAGAAAGGTGTCGCTCTTGTCCACAACCTTGGAAATACGGAATCCATTCTGACCTACGATGCCATTGAACACCGCATCTGATTTCTTTTGTGATCTTTTATCCAGATAGTTGACCTCGCGGGTGACCCGGTTTAGGTAATAGAGTACCTCCTCCTTGGGGTGGGAGCTGACTAAGGTTTCGCTATCGTATGGTAAAAGGTTCAAGTTATTTGACGGCTATGCAGGATATTTCCACGTTTACGTTTTTGGGAAGCTTGCTGACTTCTACTGTTTCCCGTGCTGGTGGGTTCGCTTTGAAGTACTGTCCATAAGCTTCATTGATGGTACCAAACTCATCCATGCTTTTAATAAAGATGGTGCATTTTACAATATCGTGAAAGGTAAAATCTGCTGCCCGAAGTACGGCTTCCAGGTTTTTCATCACTGCATGGGTTTCCTCGGTGATATTCTCATTGATCAGTTCTCCGGTATCTGCATCCAGCGCAATTTGTCCTGAGACATAAAGTGTGTTACCGGCTAAAACTGCCTGGGAATAAGGCCCAATCGGCTCCGGAGCTTCTCGGGTATAGATGATTTGATTTGCCATAATATTTTCAAGTATCAAGTTTTTAATATTAAGTCTAAAGAGGAACTTTTAGGTTTTTGATCTTAGCCTTCAGCTTTTGATTTCGCTTCATTCCAATACACATCCATCTCTGCCAAGGTCATTTCACTTAGTGTTTTCCCTGACTCCTTTGCCGCTGTTTCTAGGTATTGAAAGCGTTTGATGAATTTTTTATTGGTTCGTTCCAAAGCTTCCTCAGGATTGATGTCTATAAATCTCGCATAATTGATCAGGGAAAATAACAGGTCTCCAAATTCTCCGCTGGCTTTCTCGGGATTGATTTCCTTTTCGCCTGTGGCATTGAACTCTTCTTTGAATTCCTGCATTTCCTCCTCTACTTTCTCCCAGACCTGGTTTTTTTCTTCCCAGTCAAATCCAACTCCACGCGCTTTTTCCTGAATCCGCATGGCTTTGATCAGTGCGGGGAGTGATTTTGGAACTCCTCCGAGCACGGATTTATTACCTTTCTCAGTGAGTTTTATTTTCTCCCAGTTTTGCTTCACAGCCTCCTCGTCTTCTGCATTGGTATCAGCATAAATATGGGGATGGCGCCTGATAAGTTTTTCGCAAAGGGCATTGATCATGGTGGTCACGTCGAAATTACCTTCCTCAGACCCGATTTTGGCATAAAATACAATGTGCAATAAAATATCGCCCAATTCTTTTTTGATCTCTTCGGGGTTTCCATCGAGAATGGCGTCTGATAATTCAAAGGTCTCTTCTATGGTCAAATGTCTGAGACTTTCAGTCGTTTGCTTTTTGTCCCAGGGACACTGAGCCCGAAGCTCATCCATGATGGTCAATAATCGATCAAATGCAGCCAATTGCTCGGCTCGGGTACTCAAATTTGTCATGGGTCAGGAAACTATGCTGGAATTGTGGACGTTTTCGAAGTAAAGCTTTAAATTTGCGCAAATTTATCCGTTATGACAACCGTATTTCTAACACTTGGTTTTGTTGCTTTATTCTTCATTTTGATGTCGGTAAGGCTTCTATTCCTCAAAAACGGCGAATTCAAGGGGACCTGTGCTTCGCAAAGTCCTTTTCTCAATAAAGAAGGAACTACCTGTGGGTATTGTGGGAAAACTGTGGATGCTGACAGCAGCTGCGGAAATCCCGACAATGAAGTCGATAAGGTTATGGCAAAATTCAAGTGAGTTTAGCCCCTGTTTCAAGAATCTGTTTTTCACATAATCAATTATTTAAGTGTCTCTAATTAAATCTATCTCTGGTATCAGAGGTACTATCGGAGGTAAATCCGGCGATGGATTGACTCCCGTTGACATTGTTAAGTTCGCATCAGCTTATGGAGCCTGGGTCATAGAAACTACCCATAACCCTAAAGTAGTAATAGGGAGAGATGCTCGCCTATCCGGTGAAATGGTGTCTGGGCTGGTGTCTGCTACGCTTCAAGGTTTGGGAATAGATGTGATAGATTTGGGTCTGAGTACCACCCCTACTGTAGAATTTGCAGTTCCTCTCGAGAAAGCCGGAGGAGGGATCATTCTGACCGCCAGCCATAATCCCATCCAATGGAATGCACTGAAACTTTTGAACTCCCGGGGTGAATTTATCTCAGACGTGGAGGGTAAGAGCATTCTGGAAAAAGCAGAGCAGGAAGACTTTACATTTGCAGAAGTAAAAAAGCTAGGTTCTTATACTCAAATCGATGATTACATAGACCGGCATATTCAGCATGTTTTGGATCTGGAATTGGTGGATGTAGAAGCTATCAGTGCCAGGAATTTCAAAGTAGTAGTAGATGCTGTGAACTCCACGGGCGGGATCGCAGTGCCAAAACTGCTAAGGGCACTAGGGGTGAATGATATTGAAGAGATGTTTTGTACCCCTGATGGTCATTTTCCTCACAATCCTGAGCCACTTCCGGAAAACCTCCGTGACATTTCCAGTAAGTTGGAGCGGGGCAATTTTGATTTAGGTATAGTCGTGGATCCAGATGTGGATAGACTGGCTTTTATCAATGAAGATGGATCAGCCTTTGGGGAAGAATACACCCTGGTCGCAGTGGCAGATTATGTGCTTTCTAAAACCCCAGGAAATACCGTTTCCAATCTTAGTTCAACTCGCGCACTTCGCGATGTGACGGAAAAAAGACAAGGCCAATACACGGCGGCGGCTGTAGGTGAAGTGAATGTAGTGAACCAGATGAAAGCAGTGGATGCAGTGATCGGCGGAGAAGGAAATGGAGGGATTATTTACCCTACCTCTCATTATGGTCGTGATGCCTTGGTGGGTATAGGTCTTTTCTTAACCCATTTGGCAAACTTCGGCAAGTCAATTTCAAGGCTTCGCGCTACCTATCCCAACTATCATATTTCCAAAAACAAAATTGAGCTCACTCCGGAAATTGACGTAGATCGGATTTTGGATGAGATCAAAAGCAAATACAAGAGCCATCCTATCAATGATATTGATGGTGTCAAAATCGAGTTTGAGAAGGAATGGGTGCATTTGAGAAAATCAAATACGGAGCCGATAATCCGAATCTATTCCGAGTCCGAATCTGAGGCTACTGCGGAGCATTTGGCCCAAAAGCTGATTGCTGATATCAAAGAAGTGGTGAATGCTTCCATGATTTAAGCTCAGCAGATTTAGAAAATCTATAGCTGCTTTTCAGGTAGGAAAGCAAAATTAGCATTGAGGCTACTTCGGTCACCGGCCTTCTGGCTAGCCGACCAAAAGAAAATGATTATTGGCATATTTGCGGGTAATCAAAGTAAAGAATATACAACCCAACACGAGTACAATGAAAGTTTATTTAGACAATGCAGCCACCACTGCCATGGATGATCGGGTTATTGACGCGATGATTCCATTTATGAAAAATCATTACGGCAATCCTTCTTCTGTACATAGTTTTGGTAGGGAGGTGCGAACTGCCATAGAGAGATCACGTAAGAAAGTGGCTGAATTGCTGAATGTAACTCCTGCCGAGATTTTCTTCACTTCAGGTGGTACAGAAGCAGACAATACCGCTTTGGTATGCGGAATAGAAAGTCATGGTATTAAACATGCGATCACTTCACCACTGGAGCACCATGCTGTACTTCATACTTTGGAAGTATGTGAGAAAAAGGGCCATATCAAGCTCAGTATTTTGGATGTAAATGAAAAGGGCGAGATCGACATGGGGCAATTGGAAGAGTTGCTAAAAGTAAATCCAAACAGCCTAGTGTCTTTGATGCATGCAAATAACGAGATTGGCAATTTGAATGATCTGAATCACATCGGGTCACTTGCTAAAGAATACGGTGCATTTTTCCATTCAGATACCGTGCAGACCATGGGGCATTATGTTCACGATCTGAAATCTCTTCCAGTGGATGCGATTGTAGCTGGGGGGCATAAATTCCATGGGCCAAAAGGATCCGGTTTTCTATATGTGAAAAAGGACAAGAAAATCCATCCATTAATTCATGGAGGTGCGCAGGAGAGAAATATGCGTGGAGGAACGGAGAATGTGATCGGTATTATCGGCATCGCAAAAGCTTTGGAAATTGCCTACGAAGACATGGCTGAGCACCAACTTCATGTAGAGTCCATCAAAAAGCACTTCATCCAAAGCCTGGTGCAGGAAATTCCTGGAGTTGAATTCAATGGACTTTCGGCTGACCTAGATAAGAGCTTATACACAGTTCTCAGTGTAAGCTTACCACCATCGGAAGCAAACAGCGGTATGTTGCTTTTCAATCTTGATTTGGAAGGCATTTCAGCTTCAGGAGGATCGGCTTGCAGCTCAGGAGCCACCGTGGGTTCCCATGTGCTGAGAGCAATCAATCACACGCCAGAGCGAGATTCAGTTCGATTCTCATTCAGCCGATTTAATACCATAGAGGAAGTAGATTATACAGTCGGGAAATTGAAAGAACTTTACGCTGTAGAAGCATAATATACAAAAAAGGGAGCTCAGAAGGCTCCTTTTTTTGTTTGCTTTTAGCCTTCAGATTTTCAGAATTCTCACTTTCCTGTATATCCAATCGCATAAGGAGTCCAAATCTCATAAATAGGATCGCCTTTGGAGCTGAGACCGCTGTGGTGCCATTCTCCGTCTTTGACTTCGAAATTGAAATCCAGGCTGGCTCCCACACGACTATCATCACGTGAAAAGAAGGTGATGTTTTCTATGTATTTTCCATCTTTGGCAGTGTAAGTGCCTCCTCCAGTACCGGAGAATTCCTTGGTTTCGGAGTTGAAAGCGATCCACTGAAATCTTCCTCCGCTCAGGATTTTAACTGTTCTTCTTGCTCCTGGGGTAGATCTGGAGATTTCTTCACCACGTTTCCTACCAGTGATTACCCAGTTTCCGGTAAGGTCATCCTTCACATCAGAAACTTTTTCCCAGATTTCTACGAGCATTTTCCCATTGATCTCCGAGGAGATGACCATCTTCCCGTTTACCCAGTCCAGCTTGTATTTATTGGTGGTTCCTACTTGAAATGGATCCAGGGTAAAAAAGTCCAAGGTCTCCTGGTATTTTCCTTCCTCAAGTGAAAATGGCCCTCCTCCTGCACTTACAAAGTGGTCGTCAGCGACTCGCTTTGCGCCAAAGGCAAAGTAGTCGTCCTGATAGATTTTGATGTATTCCATATCTTTAACCTCTTGCCCGTCTTGATGGGTGAGCCTCCATGAACCTTCCAGGTTTTGCGCAATCGCTAAATTGAAACTTAAAAATGCGGTGAATAGTAAGAGTAAAGCTTTCATGATTACAGGAGATTTATTGTTCTATTAAATTCAGGAAGTTTCTGCAGAAAACCAATGCTTTGTTTATGTTGTGGTTTAGATTCCTTTTGAACAGAGAAAATCAGATGGTGAAGACATTTATATTGGGAGAATCTAAGCAGCAAGTGCTGGAGATGCTTTCCGAAAAATCAATTCATAAGATCCACTTAGACCAAAAGGTCATTGCCTTGGTGAGATCAAATGAGACTTTTCTCGCATTTCAATCTGAGTGCCCACATCGAGGAGCTTCCCTTTTTCAGGGAAGGTTAACCGAGACAAACGAAATAGTTTGCCCCATGCATGAATATAGATTTGATTTGAAGACTGGGAAATTGAAGGTCGGCTCTTGTGGGGATTTAGAGACTTATCCCACAGAACTCACGGAGAACGGACTGAAAATCTCCATTTTTCCCACTTAAATTCCATTTGCCGATGATCAAGTTTTGTACTTGATACTTGATTTTTCTCCCTACTTTATACCTTCATTCACCTAATTCTACATTATGCTTAAGCGAGGGATCCGCAGATGGGATCTGGTTTTTTTGATTATCAATTCTGTCATAGGAGCAGGTATTTTTGGCCTTCCGGCCAAAGCTTTTGCTCTTTCGGGTCCTTATTCCTTGCTGGCTTTTGGAGTTTGTGCCGTAGTGATGCTAGTGCTGATTCTGGTATTTATGGAGGTGAGTTCGCGTTTTGATAGAACCGGCGGACCGTACCTTTACATTAAGGAAGCTTTTGGCAATATTCCCGCTTTCGCTGTGGGTTGGGTGCTGATGCTAACTCGGCTTTTTAGCTATGCTACCTTGGTCAATTTGCTGGTCATTTACATGTCCTTTTTCTCTCCTGTTTTTCAGGAAGAATGGTTGAGAATTTTGATGATCGTAGGAATCACAGGGGTTTTAACTGGGATTAATCTGCTTGGGATTAAAGACTCCACACGTACTACCAATTTGCTGACCATTTCTAAGTTGGTGCCGTTATCCCTGTTCATTTTAGTAGGCCTATTCTTTCTGAGCGGAGAGGCTTTTGATTTCAGTTCACCCCCAGAGATGCCTGAGTTTGCAAACTCTGCTTTGTTGCTGATTTTTGCTTTTGGGGGATTTGAGGCTGGATTGGTGATCTCAGGAGAGGTGGAGAACCCGCGTAAAAACCTTCCCTTTGCGCTGATGACTGGAGCGCTGATAATTACAGTTTTCTATGTGTTAATTCAGGTTGTTGCAATCGGGACACTTCCTGATTTGGCTACTTCAGATAAGCCTTTGGCAGATGCAGCATCCCGAATTATGGGTTATGGTGGAGGCTTATTTATTACGATTGGTGCGATAGTTTCGATTTTGGGAACCTTGAATGTTCAGATTCTGAGTGGCTCCAGGCTGCCCTTTGCGCTCAGCGAATCCAAGCAATTCCCAAAGATCTTTTCCTTTGTTCATCCCCGATTTCGTACGCCAACAGTAGCAGTTATATTCTTTGCCATTCTGATTATCATCGTGGCCACAGTCTGGGATTTTATGGGTTCGCTGGCGATCTCTGTCATCGCAAGATTGCTGATTTACCTCTTGGTTTGCGGAGCTTTGATTCGCTTGCGCAAAAGTCAGCCTGATGCAGATTACTACAAGTTAAAGTTTGGAATCCCACTTGCGATTGCTGGAATGGCCGCTACTATCTGGCTTTTGAGTAGCACTCAACTAGAAGAAATAACGGACATGGCACTTTGGACTGGGTTAGGCTTTGTGATTTACGGAGTGCATAAGGTTTTTTCGAAGAGAACTACTTAAGGGAATGGTTGCTTGGGGACATGGTTTTTTCCTTCGCGAGTAATTGCCGATATTTTGCATATAAACCCAGCTCAATCTATTCATGAAACTTCTACTCAAAGTTGTCTTTGGCTCACTCTTACTTTTTTCTGCCTGTCAGCCCAAAACAGCCGAAATCGATTATACCGATTGGTCTCATTATGGAGGTCCGGCGGATGGTTCTCGATATTCGGCATTGACTCAAATCAACAAAGAAAATGTCTCCCAACTCGAAGTGGCCTGGACCTACAAAACCGGTGATGCCACTGCCAGTTCTCAGATTCAATGTCAGCCGATTGTGGTGAATGGTCTGCTTTATGGCTCTACTCCCAAGTTGAATGTGTTTGCTTTGAATGCTTCAACAGGTGAAGAAGTCTGGAGATTCGATCCATTTCAGGTGCTGGGAGGAGAGAATTCCTGGGCTGGCACCAATCGTGGGGTGAGTTACTGGGAAGATGGCGATGATAAGCGGATTCTCTTTGGAGCTGGGAATTGGTTGATGGCAGTGGATGCAGAGACAGGTGAGCCGATTCTGAGTTTTGGAGATGAGGGGAAAGTCGATCTTCGCAAAGGATTGGATACCGAGAGGGAGGATTTTATGATCGTAGCCAATGCTCCTGGAGTGGTCTATGGGGATTTGCTGATCATAGGAATGCGACTATCCGAAGGCTTGGATGCTGCGCCTGGTCATATCCGTGCTTACAATATCAGAACTGGGAAGCGGGAATGGATTTTTCATACCATTCCTCAGGAAGGCGAACCAGCCTATGAGACTTGGGATCCGGCTACTATCAAACAGATTGGCGGTGCCAATAACTGGGCTGGAATGACCGTGGATCAGGAGCGAGGGATTGTCTTTGTGCCCACTGGGTCGGCTACCTATGATTTTTGGGGTGGCTATCGCAAAGGAGATAATCTCTATGCTAATTCCCTGATTGCATTAGATGCTCAAACGGGAGAACGTATTTGGCACTTTCAGGCTGTGCACCATGATGTCTGGGATCGGGATTTTCCTGCAAACCCTAATCTGATTAGAATTCAAAAAGACGGGAAATGGATAGATGCAGTGGCCCAGATTTCCAAGCAAGGAATGACGTATGTTTTTGATCGTGCCACTGGAGAGCCTGTCTGGCCTATTGTGGAAACTGTAGTTACGCAATCTGTCATGCCTGGTGAGTTCACATCTCCAACTCAACCCATTCCTACTTTGCCGAAGCCATTTATGAATATGGTGTTTGATGAATCCAGTATTCTGAGCCTTAAGCCAGAATGGGAAGCCGATATCAGAAATCAACTTGAAGGAGCGATCTATGGTGATACTTGGGCACCACCTCACCCGGAGAAACCCATCGTACTTTTCCCCGGAATGGACGGAGGTGGAGAATGGGGCGGAGCTTCCTTTGATCCTGAAACGCAGACTTTCTACGTAAATGCCAATCAGATTCCCTGGGTTATCGGAATGACTCCCAATGCAGATTTTGAAAATGTAGGCAAGTCTGTTTACACAAATTACTGTGGCAATTGCCATGGGCTAGATCGGAAAGGAAACTTGCCAACAATTCCGAGTTTGCTAGATGTGAAGGAGAAATTTACTTATGATTCACTCGATCTTTTGCTTCGCAAAGGTAGAGGTGCGATGCCGGCTTTTGATCATATTTCTACGGAAAACAGAAAAGTGATCTTGGAGTATTTGCTGGACAAAGTACCAGACGAAGGGGATAAGCAGGAAATGGATGGAGGTAAAACCCAACTTTTTCCCCGCTACTATATGGATGGCTATAAAAAGTTGGTGACAAAAGATGGACTTTATGGATCAAATCCACCTTGGGGTCTTTTGACTGCGATCGATATGAGCACGGGCAAGAAAAAGTGGCAGGTCCCACTGGGAGAAATCGATTCCCTCACTGCGCAGGGTTTTGCCCCCACAGGCACTGAAAACTACGGTGGGCCGGTGGTAACAGCGGGAGGAATACTTTTTATAGCTGCCACCAAGGATGAGATGATCAGAGCTTTTGACAAGGAGACTGGTGAGGTCTTGTGGGAAGCGAAACTCCCCGCTTCTGGCCATGCTACTCCTGCAGTCTATGAAATGGATGGCAGGCAATTTCTTGTGATCGCATGCGGAGGAGGAAAAGGTACCAAAAGTGGAGACGCTTATGTTGCTTTTGCGCTACCTGAGCTGTAATTAACCTTTATAATACATAGATTTTTTGTCCCCTAGTCCATCAATAGAAAACCTGCCGGCGCCAAAAATTAGGATGGTAATGAACACTACAGCATAGAGTAATGGTAGCTCTTTTCTGCCAAATGGATCTGCTGCATGAGCTATCAGCACTGCTGTAAGCATAGTGATGATTAATGGGATGGCTGCTAATCGGGTTTTGAATCCTAGAATGACAAGAATGGCACATACAAATTCAGCAAATACGGCCAGAGAAAGTGAAACTACCGGACCAAGCCCCATGAAATCCATGAACTTAATAGGTTCATCTCCAAAGAGCCGTAACAGCTTGGGGTATCCATGGGTCATTATCATGGCTCCAGCTCCAAGTCTCATGATCAATAGTCCAATATCTTCTATTACTGTCTTTTTCATATCAGGAATTATTTTTAGGGGTTCAACCTAAAATATGAATTGTAAAAGTATTTCTTAAGTATTTTTTTATAATCTGTGCCATTTAATGATAACTAGAGCAAAAAAAAGGCAACCATCACGGTTGCCTTTGATATTTTGGGTATGTTGCTAGCTTATTTTCCTTTTTTATTGATCATCGTCATTACCGTCTGACCTATTACTTTTAAGTCAGTCAGTAAATTTACTTGAGATAAGTATTTTAGATCTAGCATCATTCGCTGGCACATCTCCTCTACAGTTTCCGCATAGCCATAATCTACCTGACCTATGGAAGTGATTCCTGGTCGGATAGTTAATAGTTGCATATAGCTAGGCTGCTTGGCCACTATCTGTTGGATGAAATGTGCACGCTCTGGTCTAGGGCCAACTACCGACATATCTCCCATCAATACATTGAAGAATTGAGGCAGCTCATCCAAATGGGTTTTTCTCATGAAATTACCCCATTTTGTAATCCTGGGATCATTATCGGTAGTAAGCTGTGGGCCATTTACCTCAGAATCCACGATCATACTTCTGAACTTCAGGATATAAAATGGCTGTCCATTTCTACCGATTCTTTCCTGCTTGTAAAAAACCGGACCTTTTGAAGTCAATTTGGTGATAGCCATTAATGTTAGGAAAACAGGTAATCCTGTAAGAATTGCAAGGGAAGAAAATAAGATGTCAAATGTTCTTTTTGCAAATCTTGTCGTTACTTCTATGCCCTCATTCACTCGTTGTGATACAGTGCTTCTTGAAATGTTTGTCAGCGAATAAAGGTCAGGGATTATGCGCCCCGACTGGTAGCCTTTGAAAACAATTTCTTGTTGATGTGTGGAGTTAGGTATCATTGGTTTAATTTTTTAAGTCAAATACTGTGGTGCCTGACATAATCCAATAGGGATGCCAAGCAAAAACACGCCTATATTGGCTGTTTGAGAGCTTTTTCGGAAACTGTTAACATTTATTATGTGGAGGCTGTCCACACATTGAGAGAGATTTTACCTGAGGAAAATGTCAGGCACGGCTCCAGTAGGCCTTGGTCATAGAGCATGACTTGCGAAGTCCGACTGGGAGGGATTGGTAGTGCAGTCCCAGTTTGTAGCCAACCAACTTGGCTCCAGTAGCGATTAGGCATTTTGGAACTAATAGAGGGTTGTGTTTAAAAGTGTATTTGAGTTCTGATTTGAGATACTTGAATCCTTCACTTTCTGCCCTGCCAAAGTGTTCGAAAATCCATTGGTTATTGACGTGGAATACTCCGATGTCAAAATACCGCTTGAATTCTTCAATGGCAGAATAATCATGTGAGTGGTGTATTTTGGAGTTCGAAAGGTACGCCATTTTCCATCCATCCAACAACATTTTACCTGCAATTAATACGTCTTCCCCCAAAATAGAGCCTGTTGGGAAGCCATTGACCTTAAAAAAGGCTGTTTTTCTATAGGCAGCAAAAGAATTGGAGCAGGAGATTGTCCTAATGCCATAGCGGTCAGCGTCTTCCAGGCTCTTTATTTTGGACTCCGCTGGATAGTTGAAAAGTCGCGCATGGGTCTCCAGAACCTTGGCGTTTTTGTGCGGAAGTTGCCGGCCATAGACCATTCCGAGCTCAGGATTTTTTTCCAAAGCTTCCACCATCACCCTGATCGCATTGGGATCTGCGAGGATCGCATCTTGGGTAAGAAATACAAAAATATCCGCATCCGGAAAGGTCTCCGCTGCCATTTGCCGAGTACCTCCATGATCAAAGTCTTTCTTATCAATCTGAATCAAATCACAAGTTTCCTCATTGATCAGGTTCAAGGTGCCGTCAGTCGAGCCAGAGTCTATGATGACAAATCTTGAAATCGGATGATTTTGCATAGCAATGCCAGCGAGTACCTCTTGCCAGATTTTGCCTGCATTTAGCGTGGGGATAAAAAGATTGACTTTCATTGCTCAGAGGTTAATTGCCAGAGATATCTACTACTCCATAATTGGCTGTTCCGGTGACCATTTTTTCATTCGATACGCTGGCTTTCCCTTTTCCTACGAATAGTACCGTTTCTGTATTGGCTATGCCCCGATATTCATTTCCTTCCAAAATTAGATTATCGGGATAATGACTTCGAAAAGCCTGGTTTTCCTTTCCTCCGGCTATGGAAGTTACCTTGTTGTTTTTCACGACCAGTTCTTTTGAGTTGTCGTCAAAAATGGCTGTGTTGAAAGATTTGATCTGATTTCCTATGATCTGGACGTTTTTAGCGGTCTTCCTGAGAATAACGGCTGAGGAATTCTGACTTAGAATCTCATTGTTTTCAATCCGTGCGTTGTCCGCTTTCGTGATTAGAATTGTGGGATTTTTCGATGAGTTTTCGATTTTATTTCCAATCAATTCCACTTTACCCTCCAAATTCAGGTTGAAGTTGCCATGAGAAAAACTGTTGTTTTCCACAATAAATTCTTCGACCTGGATTCCATTCGGAAGTGAAAGAGAACCCAGCTCATTACTCTTGAGATGAATTTTCTGCGCTTTAGTATTCGCGATCAAATTGATACTGCTGAACCTGTTTTCTTCAAGTACCAATTCATCCAAATCCAATGTAATTTCCACCTGATTATCAGCCCAGTTTCCCTTCCCAAGGATCACTCCGCAGCTTTCTACATAGATAGCCGGACGGTTATTTCGATAAGCTTCATTTTTATAAATCAGCACATTGGACACATTGATCAGTGTCGCGATTCCTGAACCGTCTGGAGTAGATTCTCCTTTCACAAATCCATTTCCGCAAGTGATATTTTCGGTGATCAGGCATGCTATATCCTTCGCTTTTTCCTTGGATCGGTTATTAATATCGATGGCATCAGAGGCGTTTTCGTCCAGTACATTATGGGAGAAATAGTAATCTTTTTCTTTGCCAGAATCTCCAAAAGCCACCTGAATCCCCGACATTCCATTGTGATGGATGACATTGTTCAGTACTTCCACCTTTCTGCTTCCATGGATAAAAACACCGTTTTCACCGTTTTGGTAAACCTCAGAATCATGAATGGAAACGGTATTGCTGGATAATATACGCACACCTGTTCCCGGTTGATAGCTGTGGGTTTCTGCTCTCGGCATGCCGAAATGATGGATTTTAGAATTCGCGATTTCCACCCCACTACACTGAAAAGTCATGATCCCAGGATACGCTCTTAGTTTGGTGGAATCCCCGGTTAGTTCACTGTCATAAATTCGGATCTGATGGCTTTTCAGAAGGTAGATTCCCTCATTTTTTGATTCTCCTTTCAGTGAAATACTGATATTTCTAACTTCCTGTCCTAAAATCAAAGGGTTGGGGGAATTCTGTTTTTCTATAGAGTATTGTCCGTCTTTGGCAGACTCGTGATGTTTGATGGTTCCTTCAGACTGAATATTCACCCCAGATTTTAGAAGGATTGTTCTGACCAAATAAGTGCCCTTTGGCAAAAACACCGTATCTCCTTCCCTCGCTTGGTCGATCACACCTTGGATTGCATCTGTCTGATCATTTTCAGATGCTGCCAAAACTCCCTTATCAAGCACATTGATTTTCTTCCCAGGCTTTAAGGAATCGCTTTGACAAAAGCCAGCTAAAGGCAATGCAAGCAGCATTAAAAAGAAGAATTGGATATTTCTGATCATGTAGGAGAATGCTTTTAACCTAAAATGGTTTCCCATGTTTCTGCAGCTGTTTTCTCCCAGCTGAATTCCTGCGCCCGTGCCAGACCTTTCACCATGCAATCCACATAGAATTCCTCTTCATTCACCAGTTTTTCAATGCCTGAAGCCATCGCGGAAAGGTCCGTGGGATCCACGCAAAGTGCCGCTCCTCCGGCCACTTCAGGAAGAGAGCTGGTATTGGAAGTCAAGACAGGTGTGCCAGAGGCCATGGATTCTATGATCGGCAAGCCGAAACCTTCCATCAGGGAGGCAAACAAAGTTGCATGGGCGCCTTTGTACAGTTTGGGTAAATCTTGTTCCTCGATAAAACCCAAAAACCGAACCCTTTTTTGAATTCCTAGACTGCCAATCAGTGAATCAAGTTCTGGGTCACTGTTTCCGGACAGGAAGAACATGAAATCATTTGGGATTCTGGCTTTCGCAAAAGCAGTAAGCATGGCGGGAACATTCTTGTTTTTGCGTCTATTTCCAACATAAAGAAAGTAAGGTCTCGCACTTTCGAATTCTTCTTCATTATGGAGGAAATGATTGTCTATTCCATTGTAAATCACTTTTATCAGTTCTTCAGGAATGTTCAGGAGTTCTACCAGCTGGCTTTTGCTGAAATGCGAAACGGTTATAATTTTCTTGGCTTTTGGCGCTAGCCTCGCAATGATCTGCTCATAGTAAATTTTGTGCAGCTTCGAATAGTAAAACAAATGCATCAAATCATGCACTGTAAAAATGAATGGAGTTTTGGAAAAAGCCGGAGGCATAAAAGAAGGACTGTAGAAAACCTCCGCACTTGACTTCTTAATCTCCTCACCCAGCATCAAAGGAGACAGCAAACTTCCCAAGCCCATTTTGCTTTGCACAAATTCACAGGATGCTTCGGCGGGAGCATGCTTCATGACCTCCTGATACAGCCTGCCGATTCCGGTATTTCCTGCCCAGCGACTATCAATCAATATCTTTTTCTTTCGATTCATAGGCCGATTTTTATGGTTTTGAAGTTGATTTCCTTTAAGGAGCTGATTAGAAAAATCAGGCAGAAATACATGATCACATCGTTGTCATAGCCGGAATAGAGAATCATCATAATCGCCAGGATAGGAAGAAAAAGTGCGACCCAAAGACGTGGATTATCAGTTTTGCGCCAGCATTCCTGTATAAACCAGATTAAAAAAGCTACGAAGGAAATAAAGCCGACAATGCCCATCTGTAGATAAGTGGACAAAAACGTATTATGAATGTGAGATTCTCCTCGGTAAAAATCAGCATAAGTTTCAAGGAAATCAGGGGCACTGAGGAAGCCATTTCCTAATGGAGATATTGTTTCGAAATGCTCGAAGAATGCCTTCCAATAAACCAGTCGGATGCCCATTCCATCATTGGATGAAGTCAAAGAATCTACTCTTAGTACATTTTGGAGGACAAATGGGAGTGAGATGGCGATCAGAATTACTAGTCCAATTTTCCATTTCTTATCCACAGAAAACCAAATGAGCAGGAAAACTCCAATCAATAACGCCACAATTGGAGTTCGGGAAAGACTGAGAAAAGCCACCAGAAAAACAAAGACAATTCTCCAGATCGATAGCTTATTTTTCAGAACTATAGGGATAGCTATGAATGAAAAACCCATTAAGGCAATGCGAGCTCCGAACATGTTTTTGTCATCAAGTCCCCAGTAAAAAAGTGTATCTCTATACAAAGCACTTGCTTCTCCAGAAGAGTCACTGCCTAGAATTAAGCTGAAATCGTAAGCTTGATGATAGATCAAAAGCTGCACGAGGGAAAGGGCCAAGACTACCAGAAGAACCGTGTCCAGTTTATTGATTAGAGCTTCATTTTCCCTTGAGCCAAGCCAATTGATTGCGAAAAAGAGAAAGGAGAAATTGATGACTAATTTAATGATATTGGTCAGGGCAAGTGGTTCGCCCGGATAGTTGATCAAATAGCTGATTACTGCGTAGGTGCTAAAAACAGCCAGAGCTATAGACCAGTTTGGAAATTTTATCTGTGGAGTTTCTCTGTAAAAAAAGAAGGAGCTAACTAGGAAAATCACTGGATAAACTTTTACCGGTAAGAACATGGAAATCAGCGAAAGCAAAAACAGCGTCTCAGCAATGGATATAGCTTTCCATTGATTTCCTTCAAGGACTGAGGTCTGATTTGTTAATGTGATTTCCGGTGTGCTCATTTGGAAATAGCTGTTTGAGATTTTTTCAAAGCCTGTTTCAAAACTGTCTCGTATTCTCCGATCAGACGATCAGCATCTAAAATTGGTGCCACAGATTCCCGTGCCACCTTACTAAACAGATTGTATAGCTCGGGTTCAAAATAAATCCGACGCATCGCAGCGCCTAAGGAATCCGATGAATGGTCAAAGCAATAAAGTCCATTGACTCCGTCTTTCACAGTTTCCTGAAGTCCGCCTCTTTTGTTAGCGATCACAGGGACGTGGTTTGCCAGCGCTTCGATTGCTACCATTCCCAAGGGTTCCTCCCAAAGAGAAGGCACAATGAGCACATCAATGTTTGCTAGAAATTCAGTGGAGTTCACGTAGCCTACAAACTCAATTGCAGAGCCGGATGACAGAACTCTGAGATGTTGCTCGTAAGCTTTATCTCCCTTTCCTGCTATGCTCAAGCTAGCTCCGAAGTCCAGCATTTTGAATTGTTCGATCAGCCATTCCAATCCTTTTACCTTAGAAAGTGTCCCCAAATAGCCAAAACGAATGGGTTGTTCGGTTTTCCTAGGCCGTTTTGGAGAAGGATTTGGAATTGTTCGCGTATTGTAAATAATGTTTTTAGAAGCGTTTGAAAAGTAGCCAAAGTCAATAAAACGCTGCAAAATGCTATTGCTGATACCTACAACTGCTGAGACTTGCTTTGATTTTTCTGCATGATTGCTCCGCAAAAGCTTACAGCTGAAGCACTGGTTTTCGCAGGTTTGCTCGTTTTTAAACATGTTGCTGTTTGGACAAAGCAAATACAAATCATGGAGCACTTGTACGATAGGAATTCCTGCTTTGGCTATGGGTTTCCATACTTCAGCAGACCATCCGGCAAGGTTGTGACAAGAGACAATATCGGGGTTTTCAGTGTCCAGAATTTCTTTTACTACCGTAGCCATTTTTTCGTTGGACTGATCCTGATAGTGCCAATTGAGTCTTGCTAGCTTGTTTTTCTTGGCCTTGGAATATGGCCAGTAGGCATTTTGCAGACCTGCTCTGTAGACCTTTACTCCATCAACCTGCTCGGTTTTTACCCCTTTTTCAGGCATCAAACTCAAGACCACGACCTCATGTCCGAGAGATTTCATGCCTTCCACGATCAGTTTCAGGGAAATCTCTGCACCACCTTCGATCAGCGGACTATAAAGAGAGTTGATGTATAATATTTTCATGAATTGGGGTTAGCTGAAAAAGAAATATCAATTTAATAAGCTTTCGTAAAGCTTGATTAAACTATCGGTTACGTCCTGTTTGTTGTTTTTCTTTTGTACCAAATCCCTCATTCTATGACCTTTTTCGATCAGAGAAGTTGGGTTGCTTTGATGCAGCTTTATAGCTATTTGAACTTGTTTTTCCAATGCCTGAAGATGCTCTGCCTGGGAAGAATAACGGTAATCAAAAACATCTTCACCTGCTCCTAAGTCATCAATAGTGCCAATTTTCGGGCATATGACTGTTCTGCCATAGGAAAAGCCCAAAATCACCGTGCCCGAATTTAGACTGCTTTCCATAGAATAGGGAAGAATCAGCAAATCGGATTCATGAATGAACTTGCTTAAATCAGCGTCCTGGATGAATTTCAGCTGAAGAGAAATGTTGCTGGCACCTTCGGCTAACTTTTGTAAATCACTTCGGTAAGCTTCTGAATTCGGATTACCTGCTATAGTTAAATGAACTGCTTCTGGAAATTTCTTGGCTACCTCAATCAGCAATTCAATGTTTTTGTAAGGTTTGATCGCACCCAGGAAAAGCAACTTCAATTTTGTGCCCTTTTTGTCGGTGTTTTCTGAAATCATCGGACCATAGACATCGACGAAATCAGGATGGGGAATGTGGACGATTTTAGTGTGGAGGTTTGGGTATTGGCTTTGTAAAATTTCCTTCGAAACTGTTGAATGAATCACGATAGCATCGGCCTGTGAAACGATTTTCTGTGTCAAAGCTCTGCTTAGCTTTCCCGATTTTTTCTCATGTGAAAGTCTATTGTGCATCGTCCAAACCAGCTTTTTCTTCCCAAATTTAACTGCTGCTAGCACCACCAGTTTACGGAAATAGCTTTTCCACATACTTGCGGCACTGCTGTCATCCAGATTTTCAAACCAGTTCAAATGCAGCAATTTGACGGATTGAAAATGCTTGCTTGAAGAAAGAAAATCATCCAACCGGTTTACGTCATAGCCATGCTTTTCCAAGCCATTCACCAGAATAGCGATGTATTGATTTTCCTTGTTTTCGCAGGGATTGAAGATGATTTTGGGGTGTGAATTCATATCCATCAGTAGCTTTTTGATTTCATGCTTTTCGCCAACGCTACCCCGATGTCTTTGATTGATAAACCAAATTTATCCTTGGCGCTCATCCAGGTTTTTGCTTTTTCAAATGGACTACTACGCATGGAAAGCATCATCGTGTACAATTTCTTATCATGCATATATTTATCCTTTTCCTGCAGTAAATGCTGATAAATCACACTATCTGAAGGATGAGGAGGATTATCACGCAAGAAATCACTCAGCCATTCTGAGTAACTTACATCTGCCATCATTTTATGCAGGTCATTTCCCGTTGAAGTGATGGAAAGCCGGTTGCTTCGATATTCGAAAACCGGTTTGTTCGAGTGAGCAATTCCTTTTTTCGAAGATGCTATAAAAGCTGTGATATCATCTGACCCCCAAGCCAGCGGAAGTTTGTAGAATCCACCTTGGGCTTTCAGGGCTGAAACCCTGTAAACGTAATCTGAAATGTAGTTTGAGCGGAGCTGACGTAAGCGATGCCAAATCGAATCATAGACATATTCGAAAGCCGGAAGAGCTGGTGTCAGCACCACATCATTTCCATCGTCGTCGATGATTTTGCTGCGACAGTGGTAGACATTCAGGTCTGGGTAGGATTGAATCAGATTTTCAAATTCTGTCAAATAATCCGGAGCTAAACGGTCATCATCACCCATTATGACGATATATTCCCCAGTGGATAACTCTAGGCATTTGTTCCAATTGTCCACCAAATCATAGGCGCCAACATTCTTTTCGTTTTTGAAATAGCGAATACGTGGATCCTCGTTTTTCAGAACGATCTCTTCTATTGGTTCAGGCGAGCAGTCATTCAAAATGATCAGTTCAAAGTCCGCAACCTTCTGTTCAAGGATGCTATCTATGCATTCTTGAAGGTATTTGCTCTTGTAAGCAGGAATACAAATCGAAAATTTATTCTTGCTCATTGGATGGTTTTCTTTTCAGAAGTTTTATGCGCAGAAATTCAATATCCGCGGATTTGATGATAAACAGAAAGTGGAATGCGGCAAAAACCGTAGTGAAAATCACCGAACTGATAATCATTCCGAGCAGGCCTTCTGGCATTTCTATCCATTTTCCCGCACCAAAAGCAATTGCAAAAGCAATCAAAGCACCCAGTACAGAAGGTGAAAATGCACCAAAGAATATCTTCTTGCTATCGAGTTTCAGCACTTTTGGAATGTAATAAATATAGAAAAAACCGATCTGAATTAGCATATAAGCCAAGTAACCAATTACCGCAGCGCCTACATTTAGCGTGGGAGCTAGAATGATTGTGATCGGAAGCGATAGAATACATGCCGTCGCTGAGGAGTAAATCAGGAAACGGGTTTTGCCAGAAGAAAGCACCAGACTAGCAACAGGAGTATTGTGCATATTGAGTAGTACCGTGAGCAGCCAAATGTTTAGCCAAGCCGCCAAATGGAGGTAATCCTTCCCCATATAGAGGAGCAGGATTGATTCTGAATTCAACACCAGCAGAAAGACTATAAAACTTAAAAAGATAGAAATGTATCGTGTGGCAGTGAAAACCATCTTTTCCATTTTAGGATGGTTTCCCTCCTGATATACTTTGGAAGCTGAGGGTAAAAGTACCTGCAGGAAGATCGTTCCAAAGGAAATGATCAGCATCGCAATGGTCTGAATCACTCGATAATCAGTTAACACATCGATACCCGAGGCGAATTTGGCCAATAAGATTGGACGCAATTCATTTGCAGTGAGCTGGAATAAACCCATCAGAAATATCGCAGAACTGTATCCGATTATTTCTCTGAAAATCTTCCCATCCCATTGTGGTTTTAGAAGTTTAGTTCGAGGAGTAGGGAATACTCCTAACTTTAAAATATTCAGTGGTATAGGTACAAGTGTCGAAATGGTATAGAAAAGGAAATAAAGCGGGAGCGACCACTTGAAATGAATTGCGATAATTGCAACCAGGAAATTTAATACGCTACTGACTACTGTGACACGATTCACATATCCCAATTCATCTTTGGCGCTGAGCAATTGGATGATCACATTCGAGAGCCAATTCAAGACTGTGCTTGCCGAAAGTATATACATCATGATCCGGTAAGTTGGAATCTGATCTGGTTTGAGATTGAAGAAAAACTGGCCGTAATTGGCCATGAATATGAATATCAGGGCATTTACCAAGCCGATCGTTCCATAGAAAATGATGCTGGATCGGGAGGCTTTTCCGATATTTTCCCAGTCAGATTTAGCTTCCCACATGGAGAAAAAGCGTACAGAACCCACGTTCATTCCCAAATCCATGAGTCTTAAATAGGCATTGAGGGAAAAAGCCAAAGCGATCAATCCATAGTCAGCTTTGCCATAATAACCCACCAATAAGGGTATGGTGACAAACTTGGCGGCGGCATCCAGAATTTTGGCTAAAATCCCCCAGACTGAACCTGAAAAAATACGATGGACTGCAACTGGTTTGGTGCTCAAAATAGTCTTTTGATGATTTTGTACTGAATTTACGTCCTACTTACCAAAAATAGTTCCTCAGCTTAATTTCTCTGGATTTAAAATCAAGTATCTTTTTTGCAAGGATATTATTATTCTGAACTGAGTAGCGTTGAAGGTTGTCCCAAAGGCAATTTAGTTAAGCGTTCTAGGTTCAATTTTACCAGCTGTGGACTGTGGTCTATGGACTGTTGACTTAAGATAAAACACATGACAAAAGTCTTAATTATTGGCGCCTTTGACCGATACAATTACGGGGATTTACTTTTTCCATTGGTGATCGAAAGGCAATTGAGTACCTACGGAAAGGATTTCAAATTCGAGTATTTCGGTTTGGTTGAGAGTGATCTTACATCTGTAGGCGGTTTGCCGACCAAAGGGCTTCAGGATTTCTACAAAGCCTGCAGTGACCCAAATGATCCTGTGCACGTGATTATCGCGGGTGGTGAGGCATTGGGAGTGACATGGAATTCGCTTTATGCTGCGCTGAATCCACTTTTCCAACAAATTAATAAGAGGCATGTCCGGGTAAATAAATTGTTGGATCTCAATGCCTGGACTAAGAAGATCCTGAAAGGAAAGACCACACTTCCTTTTGTGTTTGATAAATCTGATTTTGCCGGAGTACAATCTGTGACGCTGAATTCACTTGGTGGTTCAGGGTTAAGTGCTGCCACTTTCGAAAAGTATGATTTCTTGAAAGAGAAGCTTCAGAATGCGGATTACTTTGCAGTACGGGATCAGCTGACTGTCGATAATCTGGCAAGAAATGGCGTGGAGGCGGATCTATTTCCTGATTCAGCGATTTTGATGTCTGAGTTTTACCCGTTGAATTTCCTACATAAAAATGTCACCCAAGAGGTGGCTGGATATGTGGCTGAGCATTCTGGAAAGTATGTTTTTGCTCAAATAAATAAGAAAACTACACGTGGTCACGAACAGACCATTGCGGATGGTCTGGATGAGATTTATCAAAAAGGGAATACTGAAATCTGCCTTTGCCCAATCGGGAAAGCACTGGATCACGACGATCATGAAGCTCTTCAGGAGATTGGGACACTATTGAAAAGTCCTTTTACTTATTTTGATGCAGACAATATCTGGGACATCATGTACCTGATCGCCAATGCGAAATGCTATGTGGGCACGAGTTTGCATGGAGCAATTACGGCATTGAGTTATGCGGTTCCGCATGTAGGATTGAAGGTAGAAAAGCTAGGTGCTTATTTGGCTACTTGGGGATTGGAAGGGAATCAGCGCGCTATTGAGTTCTCGGAAATCTATGAGCAATTCGAGGTGGCCTCGAATGTTACAGAAGAAGCTTTGGAAGCATCCCGGGATAGGCAATTCACAGAAATCAAAAAGGGATTTGATAAAATGGTGAAGGTGCTTCAATAAGACTAAGAGCATTTTTGTGCTCTTTAATGTTGTTTCAAACTAATTATTATCCGTGATTTTTGTGATTTGAATCACAAAAATTATATTAAAAAAGTGATTTGAGATTTCTGTAAACTAGTGATATGCTTTCTTGAACTGCCAGCTTGTCAGCCTTTTTTACCAAATAATGATTTGTGTTTTGACTTTTAAGAGTTTTTTGCTTCACTATTTCAATAAGCTGAACCTAATCTGCAAAACATCCTCTTTCGGTACGAAGGTTGTTTTATTAGTGTTGGGTTAAATAAGTTAAGCCTGCATTTATTAAATTATCAACTCTTAAATATTGTAATTCAATTCTGATTTGTTTTCATGCCTGCCAGGCCACAAGGGAAGGGTAGGTCCGGAAAAAATCAATTTATTATAAAAAAAACAAAAATGTCTACTCAAAGAATTCTCATCAAATATGGTGGGAATGCGATGATTAATCCCCAGCTGCAACAGGAAATTGCTGCAGAAATTTTTAAGCTTCAACAAGCCGGAAATGAAGTGGTCATGGTCCATGGAGGAGGACCCTTCATCAACAAGGCACTGGAAAAAGCTGCCATCAAATCTCACTTCATTGACGGGCTGAGAGTCACCGAGGAACTCGCTTTCGCCGAAATCCAAAAAGCACTGATTGGTGAAGTCAACGCAAATCTGGTTTCAACCCTAAACCATCACCAGCTCAAAGCAGTGGGGCTCTCCGGCAAAGACGCAGGTATGGTCTCTGCGAAAAAATATGAACACACCACTGCAGAAGGAGAGGCTGTGGACCTAGGATTGGTCGGAGAAATTACGGAAATTGACGGTAGTCTTATCAATATGCTTTGTGCCTCCGGCTATGTACCGGTAGTGGCTTGTATAGCAGATGGATCTAATGGCGAATCATATAATATTAATGCGGATACTTTTGCCGGAAAATTAGCTTCAGCACTTAATGTGGACCAAATGATTGTTTTGACAGATGTAGATGGACTTTTTCTAAACTACCCTGATCCAGAATCTATTATTCACGAATTAGATGAGGAAGCTGTAAATCAGCACATGGGAAGCACCATCAAAGGTGGCATGATCCCGAAAATCAATTCCTGCGTTTTGGCACTGAAAGAAGGCGTGAAAAAAGCCATCATTCTTAACGGAACCCGTCCAGAGCAAATCGCAAATTACGTAGTTCATAATCAAAGAATCGGAACAACCTTGACCCTATAAACCATGAACAATTTAGATTTATACACTAAAGACAAAGAAAATTACCTTCCCACTTTTAACCGTTTTCCCTTGGCATTTATCAAGGGAAAAGGGAGTAGACTCTGGGATGCAAATGGGAAAGAATACATAGACTTACTAGCTGGAATAGCAGTAACTAATGTAGGACATTGTCACCCAAAAGTAGTTTCAGCAGTGCAAAAGCAAGCCGCTGAACTGATGCATATTTCCAACTTTTTTGTAACTCCGCAGCAGGTTGCACTTAGCGAGTTGTTAGTGAAAATCTCAGGATTAGACCGGGTTTTCTTGACGAATTCAGGTGCTGAATCTGTGGAGGGAGCGATCAAAATTGCCCGTAGATATGCGCATAAGCATGGACTAGGCGGGAAAATCATTTCTATGCAAAACTCTTTTCACGGCCGTACGCTGGCTACCATTGCGACTGGGCAGGAGAAATATCAGCAGGGCTTTGGCCCGATCCCAACAGGATTTGCTCAAGTGCCTTTTAATGACCTTTCAGCAGTGGAAGCTGCGATTGATAAAGAAACTTCCGCAGTGATTGTGGAGCCGATTCAAGGTGAAGGAGGAGTTGTTCCTGCGGAAAAAGCGTATTTGGAAGGATTGCGAAACTTATGTGATGAGAAAGGTATTTTGTTGATTTTTGACGAAATCCAGTGTGGAATTGGTAGAACAGGGAAATGGTTTGCTAAGGATCATTTCGGAGTGCAGCCGGATATCATGACTTTGGCCAAAGGCCTAGGCGGAGGAGCGCCAATAGGGGCTATTCTCTGTAATGATAAGGTGGCTAACGCAATAGAGTTTGGTGATCATGGGACGACTTTCGGAGGAAATCCACTGGTGGCCGCTTCTGCTATAGCCACGATAGAAGTGATCAATGAGGAGCATCTCTGCAAAAGAGCTACTGAAACCAGTGAATGGCTGAGAGGCAAACTGGCTGAGTTGATCGCAAAACACGATGAGCTGGTAGATGTCCGAGGTGTAGGCTTGATGCTAGGAATTATCATGAAATCTGAAGCCAAGCCTGTGGTATTGCGTCTTTTGGAAGAGGGGGTTGTAGCCAATGCTACTGCCGGGAATATTTTAAGACTGGTGCCTGCGCTGAATATCAGCAGAGATGAATTGAATTTGTTTCTTGAAAAACTAGATGCAGTCCTTTCCGAAACCAAAATATCAGCCTAAGATGAACAAAGAGAAATTAAAAGTAGCCATAGTCGGTGCCTCTGGATTTACAGGGTCGGAACTAGCGAGATTATTATCTGACCACCCGAAGGTAGAGATCAAAATGATCACTTCAGAATCCCATCAGGGAAAGCCATTTTCGGAGCTGCATCCGCAGTTTTTTGATCGATTGGACATTCCACTGGTCAGTGCTGAGGAGGTTTCCAAGGAGGAGTTGGATGTGATATTTTTGGCTTTGCCTCATGGAGTTTCCATGGATTTTGTGGCAAAGTGGAAAGATTCAGGAGCCAAAATCATTGATCTCTCAGGAGATTTTAGGCTTTCTACCAAAGAAGTCTATGAAGAATGGTATAACAAAAAGCATAGCTATCCAGAAGGATTTGCGACTGCTGTTTATGGTTTGCCTGAGCTTTTTTCAGAAAAAATCAAACCTGCTACTCTGGTCGCAAACCCGGGATGCTATCCCACTGCCTCCATTTTAAGTTTAGCTCCTCTTTTTGCGAAGCAGCTTATCAAGGAAAACTCGGTGATCATAGATGCTAAATCCGGCTTGACCGGAGCTGGAATCAAAGCCAGTGCGACTACTCATTTTTCTAATGTGAATGAAAATTTCAAGGCATACGGAATAGCAGGACATAGGCATACAATTGAAATAGAAGAACAACTGGGAGGATTGGCAGGCGGCCAAACTGCGGTTCAGTTTACGCCACATTTGCTTCCCGTAGATCGAGGTATTTTAGTGACAGCTTATGCACAGGTAAGTGGAGAAATGGATCAGGAAAGGCTTACAGAGATCTATCGTGATTTCTATAAAGACAAGCCTTTTGTGCGACTAAGAAATCAGGCTCCGGGAATCAAAGATGTACGAGGAAGTCACTATTGTGATGTATTTCCGGTGTGGGACAAAAGAACGAACCGCGTTATTGCGATATCTGCCATTGATAATTTACTAAAAGGAGCGGCAAGTCAAGCGGTTCATAACATGAACTTAATGTTTGGTTTGGAGGACGCAGAAGGGCTAGCTCAGATACCATTAAAACCCTAAGCAGACAGTAGACAGAAGTCGCCTAAATGCTAGAGTTGAGCTGCTTCTATGCATAGTTAGCTTTTTGGTAAAAAGAGGATTTATAAAATCATAATTTAGAAAAAGATGATACAGAATATTACGAATGTTCGCGGCATCAAATGCTGGGGAGCACATACAGGCGTGAAATCCATGAAACGGGATTTGGCCATAATTTATTCGGAAGTCCCAGCAGCAGCGGCGGGGACTTTGACTCAAAATAAGGTGCGGGCTGAGCCTATCAAAATCACCGAGAAAAATCTGGAAAATAACCGTGCTCAGGTGATCATTTGCAACGCTGGAAATGCAAATGCATGTACCGGTGAGCAGGGAAGAGAAGGAGCAGAGGCTATGGTAAAAACCACCGCTGAGCTATTGAGGATTCCAGAAGAGGATGTGATAGTAGCATCTACAGGTATCATCGGTGTGGAGTTTCCCACAGAAGATGTGGTAGAGGGGCTCAAAGTCAACATCCCTAAACTCAGTGATGAGTTGAAAGCAGGTTCTTTTGTGGCCAATGCGATTTTAACCACAGATACCTTTGCCAAAGAGGGATTTGTTGATTTTGAACATGACGGCACCAAAATTAATATGGCTGGTGTAGCTAAGGGTTCCGGCATGATCCATCCTAACATGGCAACTATGCTTGCTTTTATAGTGACGGATTTCAATATCGATGAAAAGCTGCTTCAAGAGGCTGTGAGCTACTGCGTAGATCGTTCATTTAACATGATCACAGTAGATGGAGACACGTCTACCAATGACATGGTTGCAGTCATGGCAAATGGCCTGGCCGGAAACAGAAAGGTGAAAAGTAAGGAAGATCCAGGCTATGAGCTGTTTCAGGAAAAACTGCTTCAAATTCTTACCCACCTTGCAAAACTAATAGTTTCGGACGGAGAAGGTGCCTCAAAATTTGTAGAATATAAAGTGACCAAAGCAAGAACTGAGGCCATTGCCAGAACCATTGTTCGGTCTATTTCAGACTCTACTTTGGTGAAAACAGCTATGTTTGGTCGTGATCCAAACTGGGGAAGAATCATAGCAGCAGCGGGGAATGCAGGGGTTTCTTTCAACTATAAAAAGGTGAATCTCTATATCGGTGATCAAAATCACCTAGTTCAGGTGCTGGACAAAGGAAACCCGGTGGAGTTTGAAAAGTCATACATGAAAAAATTGCTTCGTGAATCCCATATTCGCGTTCACATGGAACTGAATACCGGTGAAGAAGAAGGAATAGGCTGGGGATCAGATCTGACCACGGATTACGTGATGTTCAATTCTGTTTATACGACTTGATAAATACTTTGCCTTGACTGTCAAAAGTTATCCTGCTTCTCTTGAAGCAGGATTTTTTTATGTCTTTCTAATCTATTTTTTCAAAAAACTTCTCAAGATCCAGTTCAAATCCGGCGATGCATTCAGACTTGACGATGTCTCCACGTGTAAAAAGTCTGGAAGGATTATACTTTCCGTCGATCAGGCTATAGATCATCAGCGTCTCCTCAGAGGGATGAATAACCCAATATTCACGCACACCGGATTCCTCGTAAACTTCATATTTGTTCTTTAACTCCTTCTTATTATTCCCTGGAGAAAGTACTTCTACGATTAAATCCGGAGCACCTAGACAACCTGCATCATCTAATTTCGAACGATCGCAAACCACACATATATCAGGCTGAACTACCGTGAATATGTCTTCATTCTTTCGGGATTTCACTGGGAGCCTTACGTCAAATGGGGCGATAAATGCTTCGCAGGGTTTATTTTCGAGGAATTGTAAAAATGCTGAACCTAAACGTAGGACTATCTGCTGATGCTTCATTCTCGGCGCAGCGGCAGCAGATCGAAACACTTTTCCCTTGATGAGCTCGACCATTTCATCGATATCCCAAGTCAGATAGTCCGCATAAGAATATACGCCATATTCTGTAAATGGCTCTTTTACAAGATCTTTTTCATCTGATTCCATAAATGAAAGTTAATGAAATGGCTTGAAAAAACAGTAATCATAAAAAGTCCTTCGAGGTTCTGAAAACCTCAAAGGACTCACATGTATCTATCCACTTCAAAACCTTTCAGTCCCAAGGTAGTGTCCTTTTGCTGATGTAATTCGCTGATGATTTTACCTGAAGCTGGAGCCAAACTGATTCCCATCATGGAGTGACCAGAATTCACCATTACGTTTGAATATCCAGGAGCAAAACCAATGTACGGAAGTCCGTCTGGAGAGCAGGGTCTCAGCCCTTTCCAAATTTTATTTTGTTCCGGAAATTTGGCCTCGAAGTCAGGGTAAAAGCGATTGATGGATTCAAAAATCCCTTTTACCCGATTCATGTTGATTTGTTGATTGGTACCGGCAATTTCCATAGTGCCTCCGAATCGTACTTGCTCCCCATAGGGGCTTACTGCTACTTTCATTTCAGTTAGGATCGAGGATTGGATGATCTCAGGTTGGTTTTCCTGTAGGAAAGAATAACCTTTTCCGCCCATCATAGGAAGATTGAAGCCAAGCATATCCGCCAATTTTCCAGACCAAGATCCCCCACAAAGTATAACTTTCTCAGCCTCGATTTTTCCCTGATCTGTGATGACAGCTTTGATGCTATCGCTACTTTTTTCGAAACCAGTTACAGTAGTGTTTGGAAGGAATTTCACTCCTTTTTCCAGCAAATAGCTCTTTAGAAAACCATATAGTTTCCCGGGATCCAAGTGGGCATCTCCAGGAAAACGGACTGCCCCACGGGCTTTAACTTCCAAGTTTGGCTCGAAAGTCCTAATGTCCGCTGGACTAAGGATATCTGCCTGTAAACCGTTCGCATTCGCGAGATGGGCAAATTCGATTTCCTCCTTTTCCACTGCTTCAGTCTGATAGATCATCATCAAACCCTTCTCCTGAAGAGCGATTAACGATTCTGGATGCTCATCCCGAAACTCCTGATAGAGTGCTTTGCTGAGTAAACTCAGGTTTTTCAAAATTGGAACACTTCGCTCCACGTGTTTAGGATTGGCTGCTCTATAAAACTGATAACACCACTTCAGTAATTTGGCATCCAGACGCGGATGGATGTAAAAGGGGCTTTTGGAAGAAAACATCCAGGAAATCCCCTTGCTGATCATGCCTGGCGCCGCCAAGGGAATAATATGGCTCGGCACGATCATGCCGGCATTTCCGGTGGAGCAGTTCACTTGCATATCTCCCTGATCGATTACCTGCACCTCGACTCCTTCCTTTTGAAGATAATAGGCAGTGAAAAGACCGACTATTCCGCCTCCGATGATGATTGTTGGTTTCATATTTATAGCACAACCTTTGAGGTTTATAAAACCTCGAAGGTTTAGTTAATAAGTACTTTTCAGAAAAGACCTTCGAGGAGATTATTTGCTCCTTTGTCGCTCATAATGACACCTCAAAGGACTAAATGACTTGGAATCCATGCACATAGGGATCGTCGTCGTCCAGAATGATGGTGTTATATCCATACACTTTCGCCCAACCTTCTATGCTTGGAATGATGGCTGGTTTGCCGGCAATTTCTGTTTCTTCCTCAATTCTGCCGATGAATTTGGAGCCAATGAAGCTCTCGTGGATGAAATCTTCTCCTGGTTTCAGAAGCCCTTTTGCATACCATTGTGCCAGTCTGGCTGAGGTTCCGGTTCCACAAGGCGAGCGGTCTATAGCTTTGTCTCCGTAAAATACTGCATTGCGAGCTGTACTCTTAGGATCCAGTGTTTTGCCTGTCCAAAGCACATGTGAAAGCCCTTTGATCGCTGGATGCTCAGGATGGACAAATTCATATTGTTCATTCATTTTTTTGCGAAGCGAGCGAGCCATAGAGATCAACTGCTCGGCTTTGTAATGCTCCAGGCCTTGGAAATTTTCCTGCGGATCTACGATGCAGTAGAAGTTACCTCCATAGGAAACGTCCACGGTCAGTTTTCCCAGTTCGTCGGACTCAATTTCCAATCCTTCAGCAGCCAGAAAGCTCTTGACATTCGTGAGTTTGACAGATTTTACTTTATTGCCTTCTTGCTTATACTCCACCAAAACCAGTCCTGCCGGGGTTTCCAGCCTCAGTTTTCCGGGGTTTTTTGGAAAGATCAACCCTTCCTCTATTGCAATGGTGACTGTGCCTATGGTTCCATGTCCGCACATGGCTAGGCAGCCGCTGGTTTCTATGAAAAGCACTGCCACATCATTTTCAGGATCATGAGGAGGGAAAAGCATGGAGCCCGACATCATATCATGACCCCTAGGCTCAAACATTAAACCTGTCCGGATCCAATCCAGATTTTCTAGAAAATACTGGCGCTTTTCCAGCATATTGTCACCTTTCAAAAAGGGGACTCCCCCAGAAACTACCCGCACCGGATTGCCACAGGTATGGGCATCGATGCAGGAGAAAGTGTGTCGTGTTGACATGAACTAATTCAAAATTGAAATATTTGAAGATTGGAGAATTGACATAGTGTTTTAAGTCGGACAGCGGGGTTAGACGCATATTTGTTCAATGACCTATGGAGTCCAGCATAATGCGGTAAATCTCAAATCAGTTAATTTTCTCAACCGTAAACTTCCCGTTCACCTGTCGCACAATTTTCAGCGGGTTATCATTTTTCAAAGCATCAGGCAAAAGATCCTCCGGCATATCCTGAAAGGCTATCGGTCTGGCAAAACGCTTGATGGCATGTGAACCTACAGATGTACTGCGCGGGTCAGTAGTGGATGGGTAAGGCCCACCGTGCTGCATAGCGTAGCCTACTTCTACGCCTGTAGGGACGCCTTGGAAGAGTAATCTCCCGCATTTTTCTTCCAGAATATTGATCAATGCTGCATTTTGTTTCAGTTCCGGAATATCTCCCCACACGGTGATGGTCAACTGGCCATGGAGTTTCTTAGCTATTTCCATCAGTTCATTCGGAGAATCATACACTACCATGAATGCAAATGCTCCAAATACCTCTTGCTGGAATACATCGTCTGCCAGCCAATCTGCGGCTGTGATTTGTGCCAAAGCAGGGCTGCCGTTGATCTGGTGCTTTGGATCTGCGACTTTGATCCACTTAAGTTCGTTTCGAGTCTGATAATACGCTATGGCTTCGTAATAAGATTTGGCTATGCCCGGGTGTAGCATTGGAGAGCCGGCAATGTCCTTTAAGGCTTGGGCAGTAGCTGTTTCAAATTCCTCAGCATGTTCTTTTGGAACAAAGATCAATCCCGGATTGGTACAAAACTGTCCCGAACCCAAAGTCAGGGAGTTCACATAGGCTTGTGCCAAAGGAATCAGCTCATTTTCAAGTTTTTCTGGGAAAGTGAATACAGGGTTTACAGATCCCATTTCTGCATAGACCGGAATAGGTTCTTCTCGTTTTGATGCGAGGTCAAATAGGGCTTTACCTCCGTTGAATGAGCCGGTAAATGCCACCGCCTTTGCCGCTGGATGTTGAACTAAAGCCTGTCCTACGTCTATTCCTCCTTCCACATGTATAAAAACACCTTCTGGAAGATTAGACTCGAGTACTGCTTTGTGGATGCAATCTGCTACCAAAATTGAAGTTTCTGGATGAGCTGGATGGCCTTTGTAGATTACCGGACAGCCAGAAGCCAAGGCTGAGGCAGTATCTCCGCCAGCAGTAGAAAATGCCAATGGGAAATTACTGGCTCCAAAAACTACCACTGGTCCTACAGGGATCAGCATTCGTCGGATGTCGGCCTTTGGTAATGGCTCGCGATGCGGATCTCCTGGATCTATGGTGGCTTCCAGCCAACTTCCCTCTCTGACCATATTGGCAAAAAGCTTGATTTGGCCTACGGTACGGCCTAGTTCCCCGTTGATTCTACCTTCAGGAAGATTAGATTCCTTGACAGCTACAGGTACAATTTTAGATCGGTTGGACTCTAGCGTATCAGCGATTTTGTCCAGAAAATCTGCCCTCTCATTGCCTGGCAGATTTTTGTATTGTAAAAAAGCCTCAGTGGCTGCATTGAAAATTTGATCGATCATGTTATTGTGAGTTTAAAAGGTTGAACTTGAAGATAGGAAAAAGGCGCAAGAGGTATGCCATCCAGGCTAGACTTTAAAGCTTTGGCCTATTGGATATCCCGTCTTGGATTATTTTCTCAACCCGTGCACGCTCTTCCCCGATCAAGGTCAGTCGCGGAGCTCGCACATGCTCAGATCCTATGCCGCAGTGTTGTTCGGCTAGCTTGATGTATTGAACCAACTTTGGGTGAATGTCCAGTTCCAAAAGGGGTAAAAACCAGCGGTAGATTTCTCTGGCTTCATCCAACCTCCCTTCATTGATTAGCTCAAAAATAGTGACGGTTTCCTTTGGGAATGCGCAGACCAAACCAGCGACCCACCCATCTGCTCCCATGAGCAATTCTTCCATGGCAAGCGTATCCACTCCGCAGAGCAACTTGAATCTATCGCCAAATCTATTTCTCATTCGGGTGACATTGGAAATATCTCGGGTGGATTCCTTGATGGCCTGAATGTTTTCACATTCTTCCAGCTCGGCAAACATATCTATGGTTACCAGAGTTTTGTAATCCACAGGATTGTTATAGATCATGATGGGCAAATCCGTGCTGTTGGCCACAGTTTTGAAGTAGCTCACAACCTCCCGCGCATCCGCTGCATAACGCATAGGTGGTAAGATCATCAAGCCAGAAGCTCCGAGTTCCTTAGCTTTGGCAGCCCAGAAAAGTGCATCTTGAGTAGCGCCTTCGGCTATGTTCAGTATGACCGGCACCTTGCCGTCCAGGTATTTGACGGTTTCCCTGGTCAGCGTGATTTTTTCTTCTTGGGACAATACTGAACTTTCGCCCAGGGTTCCGCCAAGGATGATTCCATGAACTCCAGATTCAAGCTGAAAGTCTATATTCTTAAAAAACAAATCCATATCCAGACTTCCGTCTGCATGGAACTTGGTCGTTACTGCCGGGAATACTCCTTTCCAATTCATAGTTTTTTCTTACAAAAATAGCCTGTATAAATTTGCGAAGAATGTTGTGGTTTAGTAAAAAATGATTCTATGTTGATTAAATATTCTTAAATTCATATAATTACAATTAATTCAAGCCTATAATTTCCTATGAGTAAAGTTATATCCTTTCAAATCCCAAAGTCGGAAAGGACTTTTATCCAATATCAAGAAGATAGAGGAAAACACTTTTACAGTAAACTTCATCAGCACCCCGAAGCGCAGATCACACTTATAGTGGAGGGGAGAGGACAGATTTTAGTAGGGGATTACGTGGGTCGCTTTGAGCCGGGAGATGTGTTTTTACTAGGCGAAAATATTCCTCACGTATTTCGTAGTGACAGTGAGTATTTTTTGGAAACAAGTAAATTGAGAATAGCTGGCAATACCTTGTTTTTTGACTTTGGAGCACTTGGGAAGGCCTTGGAAGAGGTGGAGGAAATGCATGAGCTGGCTAAAATCTCTGAGCTGGCCAATGGCTGTTTTCAGCTGAAAGGGCAAATGCAGGAAAAGGTCACGGCATTGATGTCGGATTTTGGAAGATTAGCAGGTTTAGAACGATTATCAAAAAGTATCTATTTACTCAGTCTACTGGATTTTAACTCTGAAGAATTGGTTCCGCTCAACCAAATACCGGTACGACGCTCCATGAATGAGCGAGATGGCAAGAGGATGGATCAGGTGATGCGGTTTATTTTAGAAAACAGTGGTAGACAGATTTCACTCGAAGAAGTGGCTGAGCAAGCGTATATGAGTAAAGAAGCATTTTGTAGGTTTTTCAAGCTTAGAACCAGAAAGACTTTTACGCAGTATATCCAGCAGCTAAGAATTACCGAGGCAAAGAAGCTGCTGCTGGAAACGGACTTAAGCATTGCTCAGATTTCCTATCAGGTAGGTTTTCAGACTCTTTCCCATTTCAATAAAACTTTTAAAAGCTTAACCGATATGACTCCCAAAGACTGGCGGAAATTGGAATAATGGCCGCCAAATATTGATGGAAACACTTTTTTGCTATGAATGCGCCCATTCCAAGCAAGGATTGTACTTATTAAACTATGATTTTTGGGGAATAATATGCCCGAATTCGGGTTAGTGAGTGTGTTCGGAAAATGAGTTACTCTGGGGAAGAGTATTGGCTTTTCTAGTGCAAAACAACCTTCATTGCCGTTTTATCCATCTTTTGCAGGTTGGAAAAGCGGGATGGGTAGATTCAGGCATCGCGTTTGGAAATATAGTTGGAAAACTAACCAACTATGAAGAAGATTATTTTGTCGATTAGCTTGGCGATGGCTATTGCAGTAGCATTTGCGCAGCAGCCTACCCGAGAGATAGACGATATCAACGAGGATAATTCTTGGCTTAAGCTGGGATTGAACTTTGGAGTGCCTGTGGGAGATATAGGAGATTATTCCTCATTTGCTTTTGGGGTAGATGTAGCTGCACAGTTTATGAGAACTGACAATTATGGTCTAGGTGTGGCTTCTGGATATACCAATTATTTTAAAAAGTCAGAGGTGGCCGGAGCTGAGGATTTTGGGGCTATTCCTTTAGGGGTCATGTTCAGGTATTACCCACAGCCTTCAGGTATTTTCGTGGGCACAGATGTGGGATACACATTTTTGACCGACGGTTTGATGAGTGATGGAGGTTTTTACATCCGTCCTCAGGTGGGTTATCACAATTATGACTGGAACCTATTTGCATTTTATAATCAGGTATTTACTTCAGATCCAGCAGCTGATGTGCAGGCTATTGGAGTGGCAGCGACATATAACATTCGATTCAAGTAAAATTTTATAAACTAGAAAAATCATGAAAAATCAATTGAAAAAGTATTCCGAACGTATTTTGTTAATGATGATGACGCTATTTGCTTCTGTGTCTGCCTTTGCGCAGGATGGAGGACTGGATATTGACGTGGATCTGGGTAAACCAGAATGGTATGAGCAGCCATGGGTCTGGGTAGTAGGGGGAGCAGTGTTTATTTTGATACTGGTGGCTCTGCTGAGAAAGAAAAGGTAAGGGGTTTTTGTAATAGGGAAAGGTCACTTCATTTGAGGTGACCTTTTTTTTGTGCCATCAGCAAAAATTTTGCAGCTCTTTATCAATAAGCAGCTATTATTCTTAGCACAAATAGTTATTATGGAATGAATTCCAATCCCAGCTAGCTATGATGAAAAAATCAGTGGTATTTCTGTACCTTATATTATTTGCCCACATGCTCTGGGCTACAGAGCTGGCAGAGACGTTGCAAACCTATCAGGCCGATTATGGTGCTCTGCGAAGATTATATACCAATTCCCTTACGGATGAGTATTTTTCCAGATTCCAGCAGTTCCACCAGAAGTATTTGGAAGATTTGGAGAAGGTGAATTATTCCGCTCTATCAGAAGACGGGAAGATTGATTATGTGCTTTTTAGAAATTACCTGGAAAAAGAGCTGGCAGAGCTGGAGATAGATCAGGCTTCCTTCGATGAAATATCTGAAGTTTTGGCATTTTCGAAGCCACTTGAGGAATTCTATCAGGGTAGACGAAGAGCTGAGAAACCAGAACCTCAGCAACTCGCCGCTTCCTGGAATGAAGTTGCAAAGCAGGTTGATGAACAATTGAAAAACCTTGCTTCTGCCCCCAAATATGACAGCTGGCAAAAGGCAGATCTGGCCGCAAGTGCAGTAGAATCTATGGCCAAAGTTACGGGAGAAGCTTACTCCTATTATTATGATTTTGATCCCATGTTCACTTGGTGGATGCCTGAGCCATGGAAAAAGCTGAATGATAGCATGATGGCCTATGCCCAAGCTTTGCGCGAGCACTACAGTAATTCAGTGAAAGATGATGGGAGCGGAATTATAGGGAAACCGATCGGCAGAGCTGCGCTAGAAAAGCAATTGGCTTTCGAGATGATCGCTTATAGTCCGGAAGAACTGATCGCAGAGGCGGAGAAGCAATTTGCTTGGTGCGAAAAAGAAATGCTAAAAGCATCCAATGAACTTGGGTATGGTGATGATTGGAAAGCTGCGCTTGAAATGGTCAAGGAAACCTACTTTCCTGCCGGGGATTGGCCTGGGGAGGTGATCAGATTAGCTGAGGAGGCCACGGATTATGTGGAAGCCAATGATTTGGTAACAGTGCCGCCTTTGGCAAAGGAGACTTGGAGAACTGTTATGATCTCTGCAGAGCGCCAGCGGATCAGCCCATTCTTTTTGGGGGGTGAATCTATTCAGATTGCCTACCCAACATCTGAAATGAGTCATGAGGATAAGATGATGAGCATGAGAGGAAATAATCCTCATTTTTCCAGAGCTACTGTCCAACACGAGTTGATACCTGGACATCATTTGCAGCAGTTTATGAATCAACGCCATATGGTTCATAGACGTATGTTTCGGACTCCATTTTGGACGGAAGGCTGGGCGTTGTATTGGGAGTTTGTTCTTTGGGACAAGGATTTCCCGAGAGATGCGAAGGATAAAGTTGGGATGCTGTTTTGGAGAATGCACCGCTGTGCGCGGATCATTTTCTCACTGAATTATCATCTGGAGCAAATGACTCCTCAGGAGTGTATTGATTTATTGGTGGACAAAGTAGGTCATGAGCGCGCCAATGCAGAAGCGGAGGTGCGCAGATCATTTACCGGGGGCTATGGTCCCTTGTACCAGATTGCCTATATGGTCGGAGCGTTGGAGTTTTACGCGTTAAGGGATGAAGTGGTTAATGAGGGCAAGATGACTGAGAAAGAATTTCATGACTTAATCCTGAGTCAAAATAATATGCCAGTGGAAATATTACGTGCAAAGGTGACCGGTACAGCCTTGAAAAAAGATCACAAGGCTAGCTGGAGGTTTTTGGATTGAGATTATAGAAAAAAAAGCAGTCCAGAATCTCTGGGCTGCTTTTTACTTATAAAACCATTACAACATTACTTTTTTGGCTCTTCTTTAAGTTTAATGATGATCACGCCATTTTTTCCTTTGTCGCCGAATTTTTCTATTGCTGAATTTCCTTTTAGGACTTCCATACTCTCAATTTGGTTAGGCTGGATTTTTTTGAGGTCCTTGATCTCTTTGTATCCATCCTTGGAGTCTAAGTAAAAAACAGGCTTCTCATTCTCATCAGTTCCGGCCACCATTACCGATACTTTAGGACTGTAGCTGCCACCGCCATCGACTTCTTCCTCATCGGTCCAGGTCATTCGATAGGAAGGCTGGCCAATTCTAATTTTGCTTCCTGGAATGGTAGTTCCGGTTCCGTAATTTGAAGAAAACCCTTGAGTCCCATTTACAAAGCCTTTTCCACGTAATACATACACTGACTTACTCTGCAGTTTTTCCTGCTGTTCAGGACTTAGCTCGTTTTTGATCGCAACCATGGTGCTGAGCTGCTGTTTTTTCATGGAGTTTTCCAGTGTCAATACTTTGTCCATTTGCTTTTGAACGGCAGTTTCATCGATTTTGGTTTGATCTAGCAGTTCTTTCAGTTTTTTGGTTTCCTCATCTAGGTCCCACTTTAAACTGCTGAATTTCCCTGCATTTTCACTGTGGATTTTCTTGATTTTGCTGGCCTGCGCGTCGGTAAGGTCCAGCTCAGAACGCATTTCCATGACCCGATCAGCAGAGAACAGGTTTTTCTGAAAAGGATCCTGGCTGTAGCCAATGGTAGTGAGTGCCTGGGCATGTGCTAGGCTAGTGCAGCATGCTAGGCATAGAATCAGTAGGTATTTCATTGGTGTTATTAGTTTAGTACTCTGTGAGCAAAGAAGCAGTAGGTGATTCCCAGGTATCCAGGAAAGTACTCTCTTCAATGGTGAAATGTTGATTTTGATTTTCGTCTTCTTGAAGCGTGATGATCACTACTTCGGGTGTAGGTTCTTCTATAGCAGAAGGTTTTGGTATAAATAGGAAAGCAAGGCTCATTGATGCCGCTATTCCAGCAGGAATCCAGAAGTTGAACTTCCGTGACTTGACTTCCGGAAAAGCCGGGATCTCAACTCGTTTATCCTGCTTTTTCATCTGATCAAAAAACCGCTCTAACTGTTCGTTATTTTCCATATTCTTGTTGGAGTTGAACTTTAGTGATTAATTCTTTGAGTTTCTTTTTACCGCGCTCATAGTGAGTTCTAGCGGTTCCTAATCCGATCTGTAGGATTTCAGCACTTTGAGCAATGGTCATCTGGTGATAAAACACCATCAGGATCACTTCCCTTTGCATATCGGGGAGTAGCTTGATGATCGCTTCATAATCCGTCTCATCTACCTCTTCAGTAGGCTCTACAGGATCGTAACTATCCAGAAGCGGAATCACCCGGCCTGCTTTTCGCAGTTCGTCTATGGCAGTGTACCGGATGATGGAGAAAAGCCAGGTTTTTGCTTTCGATGCATCCTTGAGCTTTGCCTGTCCTTCCAGAATCTTCAGATACGACTGCTGCAGCACATCCTTTGCGAGTTCATCTTCAAATGAGCAACACTGCCTTGCCCAAAGGTATGCATCCCGATGGTGGGCTTTGAGGATATGATCTAGCTGACTCCGATTCATTTACACAGGTTAGTCGGGATAAGCTCTCAATATATGACATGGGGAGCAAAAAAAATTGAAACCTTGTATGCTGAATGGCTCAGGAAGGTGAATGAATCTACTTAGGAGTTGAGGAGTTTTTTGATTCTCTGATCCTGAAAAGGTACGCGAGCGTAAATTCCAGATTGGTAGAGTTCATGTCAAAAATTCGGTCCTGTCCCTCTGGATTAGTGAAATCATAAGCGAATCGTACTTCACCAGTCAGCGTACTCTTACCAAAGAGCTTGGAAATTCCTGCACCTGCCGTGATGCCATACATGAGTCTTCTAGGATCATCTCCAGCTCCGCCGTAAGTGGGGATTTCCGGGGGAGAGGCATCGGCAAATTCTCTTTTGGTATCCTTGGCCTGGAGCAAATATCCAAAATGAGGGCCTAGTTTGATCTGAAACCTACCGGATCTGCCTAGGAAAAAGCTGGAAAGCACCGGGAGTTTGAGGTAATCAAATTGGGTTTCATTGGTCAGCAATACATCCGCTTCCTCGTCCTCGACCTGAGCGAAGCCTATGCTCAAGAACTGGAGGTTCACCTCAATCCCAGCATTTTTAGCATTGAAATGCTCAAATACCAGCGCAAATGTAGGTTTGCCAATGCCATCTACAGAAGTAGTCCGTGTGCTAGGTGTAGCTCGGTAAGAGTAAGCGGAGGTCGCATATCCGCCACGGATTCCCACGCTGGTCTGCGCCAAAGCCGCAAAAGATGCCAAAAATAAAATACCTGAAAGGAATACTCTTACCATGCCTAAAAGTAAGTAATTATAGAAATTGATCAGTCTGAAACTTAGTAAAGTTGCCTCGTCAGTACTATTAAAAAGGAGCTCCGAAATGAAGCTCCTTTTTATGGGTAGTGTGGAATTATCCCTTTTTCTTTTTATCCTTCAGGTCCAGATCATCCCTATCCTTGAGTTTTTTGTCCTCTACATTTTTGTTGAGAAACTCGTTGATTTTATCAATGGAAAATGAAGATGAGATCTCTCCGAAGGAATTGATGTCCATTTTGAACCCGTCCAAATCCTCATGGACTTTTGGGTCTTCATTTTTCTTTTTCTTCTTAGTCATAGCTTTTTGTTTTAGCCGATTACCTCTAAGGTAGCTAACGCAAATCTGATGCGCTTGGCCACTTCTTCGGCGCCTAAAATAGCAAAAATCTGCATTAAATCGGGTCCTGCACCTACCCCGGTCACTGCCAGACGGACTGCTTGCATTACCTTGCCTAGCTTGATTTCTTTCGCTTCAGCCGCTTCGCCAAGCATGGTTTTGGCAGTATCTGCATCAAAGTCAGTCCCTTTGAAAGCTTCTAGCATTTCAGCATATGCGGTGAGTACTGTCACTGCATCACTATTCCATCTTTTGGAAGCTACTCCCTGATCAAATTCTGTGGGTGAAATCACCACGAATTTACAGCCTTCCCAGATTTCGGAAGTGAAGACCACTCTGTCCTTCATCAGGGCCACGATGGCTTCGGCTGTTTCCGGTAGGATAGTGACCTCTTCCAAAGCTGCGTCTGAGACCACGTATTGGGCCAGTTCTGCATTAGATTTTTGGCGGAGGTATTGTTCATTATACCATTTGGCTTTTGAAATATCAAACTTGGTTCCGGCCTTACCTATACGTTCTATGGAAAATGCTTCTATTAATTCCTTCAAAGAGAAAATTTCGCGCTCATCACCCGGGTTCCATCCTAGGAATGCCAAAAAGTTCAGAAATGCATCGGAGAAATAACCTTGTTCACGGAAGCCTGCCGCAGTTTCCCCGTTTTCTTTATTTTCCCAGTTCAAAGGAAAAACAGGGAAGCCTAATTTGTCTCCATCACGCTTGGACAGTTTGCCGTTTCCGTCTGGCTTCAAAAGCAGCGGCAAGTGCGCAAACTCCGGCATGGTATCTTCCCATCCGAAAAATTTGTAAAGCAAGACATGCAGGGGAGCAGAAGGTAACCATTCTTCGCCTCGTATTACGTGAGTGATTCCCATCAAATGATCATCTACGATATTTGCCAAGTGGTAGGTAGGCATCCCGTCTGACTTCATCAGCACCTTATCATCCAGCGTGGAAGATTGTACCATGACCCAGCCACGGATCATATCGTTCAGCCGAACTTCTTCCTTTCGAGGGATCTTTACCCGGATCACATAAGGATCTCCTGATGCTAATCGTTCTTTCACTTCCTCTTCTGATAGAGTCAGTGAGTTTTTCATCTGTGTTCTGGTGATGCTATTGTATTGTGGCTGAACCACGCGGGCAGCGGTGAGACGCTCACGCATGGCTTCCAGTTCTTCAGAAGTATCAAAAGCATAATATGCATGGCCTTTTTTGACCAAATCCAATGCATATTGCATATAGTCAGGCTTACGCTCCGACTGGCGGTAGGGGCCTACAGCACCGGGATTCCACGGGCTTTCATCTGGGGTGATTCCCAGCCATTCCAGAGATTCCCTGATGTATTCTTCAGCTCCGGGTACGAAGCGGGTCTGATCTGTATCTTCTATTCGTAATAGAAACTTACCGCCCATTTTACGGGCAAAAAGGTAATTGTAAAGAGCGGTACGTACACCGCCTATATGCAATGGCCCCGTGGGTGAAGGGGCGAATCTTACTCGAACTTCTGTACTCATGCGTAGCTAGTATTTCTTAAAGAGGCCAAAGCCTCATCAATTCATAAATATCAGCTGCAAAGATAGGGATTTGTGTGCCTTTACGTAAGTCTATAATCTCATAAGGTCAGAAAAGTCACCTTCAAGTTGAAACGTATCCTTTAAAGAGCTATAAATTCAGGACGAAGAGATTAAAGATCAGAAATATTCGCTGTCAAAGTCCCTAAAATTATGCTTCCTGAAGATAAAAATAATCTTTCGCAGTGCTTCATAAAATTGAAATTATCTACAAGTCTTATAGAAGAAAATCGGACTGAAGTTCATGGTATTTGATTTTAACTAAGGACTAAAATGCAGTAAATCAAGAGGTTGTTATTTTCTATTTTCTGATAAAATTAGACGAGTTTAAACAATATGTTTACCTTTGCGGCACGAAAACAAACCATTTATTATTTACTATAAAAATCAGTAGAATGATCCAGAAAAATTACAAAAAAATCAAAAAAAATACAAAAATTGTATTTTTGTTAATGATGGTATTGACATTTTCGTGCGTTGAAAATGAAAACCTACCGATGAATCAAAATCAGGAGCTAATATCTGCTTCTGAGGAAAGAAGTTTAGAATATGAAAGAAAATTGGCGGAACTCACCTTGGTGTTCGGAGAAGTTCTAAAGGACAAAAGTGCAATGAAGGAACTTTTTTCCTTTTCAGAAATTGAGGGGAATTCTGGGAGTATAAAGTACAATCTCAAAACTTTGTTTCAAGAATCTAAAAGTCCAAACTCGAGGAGAAGTTCTGCAATTGTCGAAAGATTCAAAAGTTTGAATTCTCAAAATGCGAGATTGTCGCAAAGTGTATCTGTTGATGAGCTGATCAGTTTTATTGAAGAGCATAATATTTCAGTCACTGCGCCTTATTTGGCGGAAGATTTTGAGCTGGAAACTATTAATGAGATTACATTGTCCTGGTGGACTCAGGAATTTGAGGATCTTAATTTTCAGAAAAATGCCGATTGGACAGGTGAAACCAAAGCAGTAAAAATTAACCTGAATGAAGTTGCGGATTTGTCAATTGAAAGAATTTTGGGGGGAGATTATTTTTTGGTAGATGATGATTGGGCTGAAAAAAATCCAACAATTGTCCTTGGAAACTTTAAAATTCAGGCAGAGAAGAGTAATGCGAAAGTTCAGGTTGGAAGCAATTTTAGATCACTTGGGGCTCCTGTTGAACTTTGTAATTCAAATTATGAGACCAACCAACATTTAATTGCAAAAATGCCGGCATTTCGATTAGATGATAATTATGCCCCTTGGCCAAAAGATAATTTCATGTATTGTTGGGTGGCTTTTTCTGAAAGTATTACAGTTGGATCAAATGGTACTCCATCTATTGCTCCAGATGTAAATTATGTTTTACAAGATAAAGAAATTACTAGAAAAGAGGCTAGGATAAAAAGGTGGAAAAGTACTAATTCTCCCTTTATTATTTCAAATTGGAAGCCTGAAGCAGATGATATGTACGTAATTTGGGGGTATGAGAAATCAAATTCAACTCTTGAAGTTACTAGTTCAGTTAAAGCTACCAAGGATGGGATATCAACTGAATATGGTTTCAAAATGGTTTCTCAAACGGGAGTACAATTGGCATCGGCTCTTTCGTTTGACAAATGTTATACTATTCGCAATAATGTAAATGGAATAGATGTCGGGTTTGGTTATTATGGTGATACCTCACTTCCTAAATATGGAATGGGAAAAATTAGGATGTATTTCACATTAGAAACGCTATGAGGACTTTAAAATATCAATTATTAATTCTCATTTTCTTCAGTTTGTGTTCTGTTTCATTTGGGCAAACTGAAAACAGTATGGGGAAAAATAACCTGACCTATGATTATACCTTTTATCAAGGTGAATGGGCTGCGGGAGGAGAAATTTTGGCGCAGGGAGTCGTGTTGGGATATTCCAGGTATTTTACTCCAAAGATATTTGGTGAATTCAGCTATGGCCTGATGCATTTCGAAGGCCGAAATAGCTACTTTTATTTGGATGAAGATGAGATGGATTTCATCAACATGAGAACATTCACAATAGGGGCCGGATACGATTTGTTTCAATCAAAACACTTTGTCTTCTCGGCGGTACTTTCCTATTTGAGACAGTCCAATCAGCAATTGCTAGTTGAATACGGCTCGCCTGATTCAGGAACTTATGTAAGAGAAACAGGCAGAGCTAAGGATTCGACATTAAAAATCCAGTTCAAGCCCAGAATTTTTGTGGGAGAGCATTTTCAAATAATTCCTTCCTACTCATACGGTTTTGGTCTGGGGAAATATAAAAGTGATTGGCTAAGCCTGGGATTAGGCTATAGCTTTTAAGAGTCGATTTACAGTAAGCTATCTCAAGGCTATTTAGTTTAAAAGGCTGGTCGATATTCACGGCTAGCCTTTCCTGTTTTACTCAAAATGGATAATCAATTTTGATTTAAAGAGTTTCGATGCATGGGCGGATTTGGATTATAACAGAGATGGTAAAAAGCTTTTTATTCTTAGCTCAACTGATTTCTGCTCAGGAAAGCTTTTTGTGTCTGATCAATCCTTTACCTTGTATGAAGTGCGTGTGCAACTAATCCATGAGGAGTAATCAGGAAGGAAACCATGTGGACAGTAGTTTAAGCTTTAATCCATTTTTCTATTAGTCTTAGTAATGTAGATGAAAATATTTACATCATTATTGATAATGGCAAAAGTTGGGAAGAAAATAGGGGTTTACAATCAGAAAACGCCTTCTTTTCTCTTACGAATAATAAAGTTTACTGTGTGCCTCCTTACTACTTCTCACCTTATAATAGTGATACCTTGGCAAAAGTAAGTTTATTCCATGGCAGCTTGGATCCAGATATAATTTTGTCAAAGACTGTTAAATGGTCAACCCTGCTGGAATCTTCACCTCTATATTCATCTCAACTCAATTATCAAGATTGGGTTAAGATAGAATCTTCCAGACGTGATTTTTTCGTAATACATCCAAAAGATTATTGCGCAAATCGGGAATATTTAGAAGAAAGTATGCTTAAGGTTTATGCTGTAAAAGTTCATGCAATACAGATGAAAGAATAGTGAGAGGATTTTATGTTATAATATATGCAGTTGTGGTATTCACCTCTTGCAATGGGCGTAAAATTGATGATCTAGTAGAGACATCTTTCGAAGCGGAGGAGAAAGAATTGGTCATAATATTTAATAGATTGGAGCCAAATACCGTCTTTCATGATAGATCGTCAGATGGTATTGAAAGTTTCCAATATTTGAGAGAGGGATTTTACGATCCCAATCTACATATTAGAGTTTCTCATGATCTTGACTTCCAAAAAAAGAGGCTTACCCGAAAGGATTTAGGAAGCAAGGACGTCTGGTTCGATCAAGAGATGGAATATACTGACTTGTTTCACCTAAGCAGTCTTGATACTTACTATATTATTTTCCAAGATGATTATTTAGTAAAGGGTTCTTTGAATCCAGATCACGAATTTGAAGTTTATGAAGTTAGCATTAGTACCGGCGGGATAGAGTAATGAATTGGTGTTGCAAAGTATCCCAAGTCCACTCATTAATTTAGCGAGCTTTTGAAACAAAATTGCCTTCAGTTTTGATCCTCTTACCCAGCCACCCCAAAACAAAAAAAGAAATCACGAAACCAACAGCCGGAAGTGAAAAGAACAACATCTGCCAAAATTCTGCACTGGGATCTGGGTAATAATGAAAGAAGGAGGTTTTAATGGAAATATCCCAATCCGACATGATACCCAGAGAAGCTAGGTAAATCAGGTAAATAAATACGCCCACCATAATGGCTGAGAAGATCATGCCTAGGCGGACAAAAACCTTGGCAATCTGAAAACTGGGGTCTAGGCTAAAGGAATTGCTCATGGTAGAAAAGTTTGATTAAAAGTGATGTTTAAATGTTTGTAAAGCAATTATTTAACGTTAAAATGGTTTAAAAGTGTATGGAGGAGTATTTTATTCTGAGACTAGTGACTTGCCGTCCGGGAATATTAGGAAACAAAAAAAGGAACCCATTGCTGGGTTCCTTTTCTACTGAAAGAGCAATTGCTCTTAGTGCTTCACTCTGATTTTCTCCTTGATACGTGCAGCTTTACCCTGACGTCCTCTTAGGTAGAATAGACGAGCTCTTCTCACTCTACCTTGTCTCAATAGGTCGATTTGCTCGATCGCAGGAGAGATGATAGGGAAAATACGCTCCACTCCGATACCGTTAGAGATCTTTCTTACTGTGAAAGTTTCCCCATTGGTGTTCGGGTTTTTACGTTGGATCACAGTTCCTTGAAACTGCTGAACACGCTCTTTGTTACCTTCTTTGATACGTACGTGTACGTTGATGGTATCACCAGCTTTGAAAGTAGGGAACTTAGCTCTAACCTCGCTGTATTCTGCTTCTACTATTTTAATTAGTTCGCTCATAGCTTTATCTTTTTATGCTTTCGCTTTTTGCCATCTCTGTGGCTTATTTAATTACTTCTCGTTCGATGTTCCATCGCTTTCTCCCTGATCCCGGTTTCTGAGTAAATCCGGTCTTCGTTCTTGGGTTCGGCGAACCGACGCTTCGAATCTCCATTCATTTATCTTGGCCTCATGCCCTGATAGCAGCACATCAGGAACCTTCATTCCTTCATATTCTGCCGGCCGGGTATATACTGGCGGGGCCAGTAGGCCATCTTGGAAAGAATCTGTCAATGCCGAAGTCTCATCATTCAGTACTCCCGGGATCAGGCGAATCACAGCATCTGCCACTACTGCAGCTGCTAATTCCCCTCCGGAAAGCACAAAATCGCCAATACTGATTTCTTTGGTGATGAATCGCTCCCTCACCCGCTCATCCACACCTTTATAATGACCGCAGAGGATCAGCAGGTTTTGGTTGAGTGAAAGTTCATTGGCTATGGACTGGTCAAAGGTGACTCCATCCGGCGTCATGTAGATGATTTCATCATAGGTGCGCTCTTGCTGTAGTGCCTCTATGCATCGGGCAATAGGCTCGATCATCATGACCATTCCGGCTCCCCCTCCAAAAGCATAATCGTCGACCTGCTTTTGCTTGCCCGTTGAGTAATCTCTCAGGTTGATTACCCGGATTTTGGCTACACCTTTGTCTTCCGCTCTTTTCAGAATGGAGTGCGCAAAGGGGCTGTCCAACAATCCCGGTACCACCGTGATGATGTCAATGTGCATGGGTCAGTCTTCCAAATAAATTTCAAGTAAACCTTCGGGTAGCTGGCAGAAAACTTTTTTTGCTGCCTTGTCCACCTTTTGGATAATTCCGTCCTGAATCGGTATCAAAACTTCTTTGTCCTGGTGTGTCACTCCGAGGAGATTCTGTGTATCCAGGTCATAAACGATCTGGACAGTTCCGATCAGTCCTTTGGTCTCGTCAAAGACCTCAAAGCCGATCAAATCGTGATAGAAATACTGGTCCTCTTCCAGCTCAGGTAGTGCGGTGAGTGGAAGGTAAGCTCCCAATCCTACTAAATCTTCTACCTGTTCTATAGAGTTTAGATCCTCAAATTTTGCCAATGCTTTGTTTCCAGGTTGGAGTACAAAGTGCTCCAGGAAAAACGGCACCAGCCGGGATTTTTGCTCTAGGAATAAATGCTCGATGCCTTCATAATCTTCTGGATAATCCACATCTAGCACTACGACCACTTCTCCACGAAGTCCATGAACCTTAGACACGTAGCCTAACTGAAAGCTTTGGTCCTTATTCATGGGGATGTTGTATTAAGCTTTTGCTTCGTCTTCGCCTTCAGCTGGAGTTTCACCTTCAGCAGCAGGAGCTTCTTCAGTTGCAGCTTCTTCTTCAGGAGCAGGATTGTTTGCAGCTTCAGCAGCAGCTAGAAGTGCTTTTTGCTCATCTTCTCTTGCTTTGATCGCGTCTAGTCTAGCTTGGTTTTTAGCAGTTTCTGCATCCAATGCTTTCTGACGTGCCTCAGCTTTCGCTTTGTTGATGCCTTCAGTTTTGCCTGCGATCTTAGTTTCTTTCTCGTTCAGCCATGCTTCGAATTTTGCATCAGCTTGTTCTTGCGTGATAGCGCCTTTCAAAACACCGATCTGAAGATGTTTTTTCAGCATTACACCTCTGTAAGAAAGCATTGCTTTTACAGTGTCTGTAGGCTGAGCTCCGTTCAACAACCATTTAAGAGCGCGCTCATTGTTGATGTTGATAGAAGCAGGATTCGTGTTTGGATTGTAAGATCCGATTTTCTCGATGAAGCGTCCATCACGTGGAGCTCTTGCATCAGCTACCACCACGTCGTAGATAGCCATTTTTCTTCTACCTCTTCGTGCTAATCTGATTTTTACTGACATAAATTATAATGTATTTAGTGAGTGGATGGAACCCGTCCATCCTAATTTTGGAGTGCAAAGATAGGGTAAATCCTTGTAAAGCCATAAGTTGGCTAAAGAATATTTGCCAGAAAGGGGTGTTTTCTTTTATCTTGCGAAACAATTATCTCTGGCCCCGTAGTTCAATGGATAGAATAGAAGTTTCCTAAACTTTAGATCTAGGTTCGATTCCTAGCGGGGCTACTATTCTTTTTTACTTTAGCGGGACAGTATTTTCATCCTTGGGTACATTTCGGCCTATCATGGGGAATTGTTCCAAATCCACCACCTGACCACTGATAGGTCCACTTTCATCCCCAAGCCAATACACTGAAGCCGATGCTATTTCCTCCGGAAAAATCAATCTACCTGAAGGGGTATAGACATTGGGTAGGTTTTCATACCAGGTATCGGAAAGCCCATGCTCTTTCTTTCGGGCAATTTCATTTTCAGTTAAAACCCAACCCGGATTGATCTGATTGACCCGAACGCCTTTTTCACGGAAAAGATTGTCACCCAAGTTACGGGTCATGGTCATCAGCGCTCCTTTTGTCATGCTGTATGCCAATAGATTATGCTCTCCGCTATAGGCATTGATAGATCCTATATTCAAAACTGCGCCACGACTTGCTATAAGATGGGGAAGTGCTGCTTGGATCAAGAACAGCGGCGCAGCGGTATTGACTTCCATAATTCGGTTTAAAAACGCATGGTCTGTGTCATAAATAGTGGATGCGGCTACTATCGCAGCGTTATTAACTAGGGAGTCCAGTCGGCCCCATGTCTGTAGGGCCAGATCTACCAGCCTCCCGGCAGCACCTTCACTGGCAATGTCCTCTATGTGAAGCCTGGCATTAGCAGGACCTAATTCGGAAACTACCTGCATACCAAGTTCCTCTTCCAATCCATGAATGATGACTTTAGCTCCTTCAGCAACTACTTTCTGGGCGATGGCTTTGCCGATGCCCATGGTACTCCCGGTGACGATGATGACTTTTCCTTTAAGACGCATGGTTATAAGTTTAAAAATTCACTGCTTGGTTTTGAAGATAGTGAAAATTACAAAACTTGCATTCCTGTTCCATAGGGTGAGGTGCCAAGGCCTGATTTCAAACCTGTTGAGTTCAAAATTGGAAGGGGTGGGCCGGAAATCCCTTTGTCTCTGTCTTTACTAAAAACACATCCCCACTCAATGGGAAATTTCTAAGTTGATCATCACTGAGGTTTTCCTGGGCCGTGGTGATCAAAAGCGTGTCTAGATTTTCTCCCCCAAAACAACAGGAAGTCACATGGGGAGCGGGGACTTCGATTTTCTCGATTAATTCCCCAGATTTTGGATTCCAGCAGTAAACTCCTGATCCACCAAAATGTGCCACCCAAAGCATACCAGACTGATCTATGCTCATTCCATCTGGCATGCCCAGCTCTTTTGGAATTTGCACTGCCACTTTTCTAAAAGAAATGGAGCCGGTTTCCAGAACGAAATCGAAGGCCTTGATCTCACGAGAAGGGCTGTCTATGAAGTACAGGGTTTGGTTGTCTGCTGTCCAGGCCAATCCATTGGAAATGGTCAGTTGGTCGAGCTGAAGATTAGGATTCAGGTCTTTGCCTATACGGTAAAGGGAGGCAGCTCCTTTGGTAAATTCAGTACTCATTGTCCCGGCCCAGAGCCTTCCTTTTGCATCACATTTGCCGTCGTTAAATCGGTTCAGCGGGAGCTTGTCTTCTACTTGGGTAAGCCATTGAAGTTCTGCTGATTCTAAATCAAAGGCAGCGATTCTTCGGTCCAGCGCTAGTACCAGCTTATTTTTTTCTCCTTGTGCGACCAGGGCTAGGCGGTGTGGAAATGTTTTTATGCTAGTTTGGCTAGAGGCGAGGTGATGCTCAAAGAGTTTCCCGTTTTCTATGTCCACCCAGAAGAAGCTTTTTCTAGCTTCATGCCAAATGGGGCTTTCGCCTAGATAGCACTGGGAAGGGTAGAAACTTTTGGTTATTGAAGTGGTTTTTAAGTCCATGCCTTTCTTAAGAAGTTTAACCAATTTCCATGCATTACTTTCCTCACATCCTCATCAGAATATCCTCTTTGCCTCAGAAGATCAGGTATTTTACTTAAATCTGCGATGCTATTAAGATCCTGGGGCGCCTGTTCCTTTCCAAATGCCCCATCTAAATCCGACCCTATTCCAATATGATTGGCATTACCTGCTACTTGGCAGATATGGTCCAAGTGATCGAGCACGGTGTTTAGGGTGACGTTTCTTTCTTGGGGTGTGGTTTTTCCTCTTTCCCATCCAGGGCTGAGCATCCAGGCGTCCATTGCTCCACCGATCACTGCTCCTCTGTCCACCAGTGCTTTGATCATCTCGTCCGAAAATTGCCTGTTGTGGTCTACTAGTGCGCGACAGTTATTGTGACTTGCCCAAACTGGACCTTTGTAAATTTCCAGGGCTTCCCAAAATGCCAAATCGCATAAGTGTGTGGCATCCAGTATAAATCCCAGTTCATCCATTTTGCGAAGCAAAGTTTTACCATCCGCACTCAATGGCGCCGAGGCGTCAGTGCCATAAGCATACCTCCCGGGGCCGTAGTGCGCTGGGCCCAGGGCACGAAGACCATATTCATAGGCCTTTTCTAAATAATCCACCCGCACGATAGAGTCGGCACCTTCTAGAGACAGGATAAACCCCACCGGTTTGTTTGAGTTGTCTTCCCCGTTTTCCCAAAGAGAAATATGAGTGTTTAACTCAGCTGAATTTTTGATTTGGGTCATTTCTCCTAGCTCTTCCATAGTTTGGTACCAGGCTAGTTGACCTTGGGTCTGAGCCCAGGCCTGAGCTGGGGAATGCCATCCGGGTAGTGTGTTCCCTGGTGCCACATAGCGGGCGATCTGGGTGGCTACCACCAGGCCAATATTTCCTGCGCGTAAATATGGAAGTGACACGACAGCATTGCCGCGGTCAGGTTTATCAGTGAGTCCTTTTTCTCTGGCGTTGATATCCGAGGCTGGTAGTGTAAGGTCCCGGTTCCACTCCAGGGCATTCATACTGAGGTCAAGATGGGCGTCTATGGTAAACATGGGTTAAAAACTTTGGAGTACGAAAACAGTGGGGATTTTATGTAAGTCAAGTGGGATTTTCTTCCACTCTTGAGCGGATTTAGTCAGAATCATTTCATCAGAACCGGTGATGTTTTTGGCGATGCAAAGCTTAGTCTGCGGAGAGAGGTTCTTCAGTAAGTCCTCCAGAAGCTGATTGTTTCGGAAGGGGGTTTCCATAAAAATCTGTGCACGCCGCTCCCGAAGAGATTCGGATTCCAGCTTTTTGATGGCAGCTGATTTCTCTTTTTTATCAATGGGCAGATAGCCATGAAAAGCAAAGGACTGTCCCGAAAAGCCTGAACCCATCAATGCCATGAACATGGAGCTGGGACCGGATAGGGGAACTACTTGTATGCCTTTTTTATGCGCATGCTCTACTGCCAGTGCTCCCGGATCTGCGATTCCCGGGCAACCAGCTTCTGAGATAATTCCTATATCAGCGCCGTTGATGAGGGGCTGCATCAGTCGGTTGATGAATTCGGGGGAGGTTCCCTTGTCCAAGATTTCCATGTGTACCTGTTCCAGATTGACCCCAAGTTTTAGGCTGCTGATGTATCGCCTGGCGCTGCGCATATTTTCTACCAGGTAGACTTTGGTGTTTGCAATGACCTCTCGTACCTGCGGAGTGATGACAGCATTTTGGGTGTTTTCTGCGAGGACATTGGGTATGAGGAATAGTTTTCCTTTGGGCATAATGCTGATGGGTTAAAAAAGAACTGGAATTTAGGAGTTGATTGTATGTTTTTAGCGAAGCGGCATAGAGGGGTTTGTCCTATTTTAAGAATTTCCTGACTTCCTTTACCACTGCATCTGGCTGCTCAGCATGAAGCCAATGCCCTGCATCTGCAATGAATTCCACTTCATTGTTTGGAAAGAATGTATTGATATCGTCTAAGTCTGACTGCTGGACGTAGGCCGAATTAGCTCCCGCCAGAAACAAGGTGGGGCCGTCGAAGCTTCCTCCTTCTGGCAAAGCTTCCCCCACATTATTGATCTTTTCCGTGATCACAGGCAGGTTTATTTTCCAAATAAAACCATCTGAATCTCTTCCTAAGCTTTTGAGAAGGAACTGCCGGATTCCCATTTCTGAAATATACTTGGCCAGTTCATCATCGGCTTCTTTTCTGGATTGGATTGTTTTCAGGTCGATGGCATTTAACCCCTCCAAAATCGACTGATGGTGAACCGGATAGTACCTTGGGGCTATGTCTGCCACGATCAATTTTTCCACTTTTTCGGGGAATTTGAGCGCAAAATTCATAACCGTCTTTCCTCCCATAGAGTGCCCCATCAAGTATGTTTTCTCCAGTCCTTCCTTATCCATGAATTCCTTCAGGTCACTGGCCATCACCTCGTAATTCCATTCCGTGGACTGAGGAGAATCTCCATGGTTTCTTTGATCTATGAGGTATAGCGTGTAATTGTCCTTGAGTTCTTTGGAAATACTGAACCAGTTGTCCGCAGAACCAAACAGGCCATGTAGTATGATTAAGGGTTTACCTGCACCTAGTTTTTTGAAATTTAATTGCATATCATTTTAATTGTCATCAGACCACTGACGACGGTCAACTGCCGCATAGTGATCAGGTTGGGTTGATAGTAATTGGATGGCTATATTATAGGTGATGAAGCAGTGGGCTGTGGTGGCCACTATTGACAATACCTACAATTCCAGCTTTCTTCTATACATCTGAATAGTATTCTCCAGACCGTAATACAGCGCATCACAGATCAAAGCATGGCCAATAGAAACTTCATCCAGGTAAGGGATGGATTGCTTCAGAAATGCCAGGTTTTGCAAGTCCAGATCATGGCCGGCATTGAGTCCTAGTCCCAATTCCCTTGCCAATTGGGCAACTTCCACATAAGGTTTTACAGCCGCCTCTTTATCCTTGTGATAGGTTGAAGCATAGGGCTCGGTATAAAGCTCTACCCGATCCGTTCCGGTGCGTTTCGCAGGTTCAAAGTACTTGCTTTCTGGATTGATGAAAATCGACACCCGTACTCCTGATTCGTGTAGTTCGGCCACAATATCGGTCAGCATTTCCCGGTTTGAGATGGTGTCCCATCCGGTATTGGAAGTGATGGCATCAGGCGGGTCTGGGACCAAAGTAGCCTGCGCCGGCTTGACCAAGCGTACCAATTCCATAAATCTATGGTCGGGATATCCCTCTATATTAAATTCTGTAGTGACGACCTTCGTCAGGTCTATCACATCCTGATAGCGGATATGGCGTTCATCCGGCCTGGGGTGTACGGTAATTCCCTGCGCTCCAAATCGTTCTGCATCAAGCGCTACTTGGACTACATTGGGATTATCAGCACCCCGAGCATTGCGAAGTGTCGCGATCTTGTTAATATTTACACTGAGCTTGGTCATATCCGAGTCGAAAAAGGTATTTTTGTCTGAATTAATAGAATTGTAACACAAACTTAGGACTAATGAGTTTAAAGCAGAAAATAGAAGGAGAAATTAAATCAGCAATGATCGCTAAAGATAAAGCACGTTTAGCGGCTTTGCGTTCGATCAAATCCCTGATTCTTTTGGAAGAAACTAAAAGCGGTGCAAAGGCTGACCTGACTGAGGAAGATGAGCTGAAACTTCTGACCAAAGCCGCAAAGCAACGCAAGGATTCTGCAGATATTTACGAGCAGCAGGCCCGATTTGATCTGTATGAGGTGGAAATGGCTGAACTCAAAATCTTGCAGGAATTCCTGCCCAAAGCCCTAACTGATGAAGAGCTAACAGCGGCTGTACAGGAAATAATCACGCAAACGGGAGCATCCAGTCCCAAGGATATTGGGAAAGTAATGGGCGTAGCCAGTAAGCAATTGGCAGGCAAAGCTGATGGCAAAGCGATTTCTGAAAAAGTGAAAGTGATATTAAACAGTTAAGTTGAGCATAATAGACATTATAATCGTCGCCTTGCTTGGCCTGGGAGCCTATGAGGGATACCGCAAAGGATTCCTTCTTGGGGTCTTAGGCCTGTTCGGTTTTGTCATTGCGCTGATTCTGGGCATTTATTTTATGGCTCCGGCCAATGACTGGCTGGCAGATAATGTCACGGAGTTTAATCTGGGATTTCCCATCATGGGTTTTCTGGTGATATTTTTTCTCACTCTTCTTTTGATCAAAGTGGCAGGCTGGATCCTAAAGCAAGTCATGAATCTGGTGCTGCTTGGAGGACTGGACTCCACGGTGGGAGCTATTTTTGGAGTGGTGAAAGCTGCCTTTTTCATCAGTTTGTTTTTTTGGCAAGCGAATCTGTTCAAATTGGATATGCCTAAAAAATGGACAAAAGATTCCGAGATGATGCCATTCATCCAACCTATAGCACCGGGAATAGTCTCTTTTGTGGAGCCTTTTTTCCCGAGCGTAGAGGAGAGTTTGAAGCAGTTGGAAGAAGTAGTGGAGAAAATCAAAGATGCTGCTACTGATTGATAATTTTGATTCCTTCAGTCATATGCTGGCTGATTTGCTGAGGCAAACAGGAGAGGAGCTCTTGGTGGTCCGCAATGACACTGCTTTGGAGGAGCTAAAAAAAGTCCCTTTCGAAGGATTGGTGCTCTCTCCAGGGCCAGGGACACCCGCAGCTGCTGGTAATTTAAATGCTATTCTTGCTTATTATTTTGATAAAGTCCCAATCTTAGGTGTCTGCCTTGGGCACCAGGCGATTGGGGAATTTTTCGGAGCCAAATTGGTGAAAAACCGAGTTCCTACCCACGGTAAAGTCCACCTTGTTCGCAAGACTAAGCCCCATTGTTTCATTTCTGATAATTTGCCTGGTCGTTTTCATGTCACACGTTACCATTCCTTACAGCTTCGGGACTTGCCCGATGTTTTGGAAGTAATACTGGAAACGGAAGAAGGTGAAGTCATGGGGATGGTGCATAGAAAATTACCGATTGTAGGAATTCAATATCATCCAGAGGCACACCTCACAGCACATGGACTAGAGCTGGTGAAAGCATGGGTTGCCCGCATTTACGTAGAGAAGGAAACTCCCCTCTAAGCTCTCCTTTACCTTAAATCAATGATTTCGATTCCAGGATGTTTGGTGGCATCAAATGCGAAATGTGAAGCAGGTAAGTTTGAGTTTAGCTTTAAGTTTTTGAACGAATAGGAGAAGACTCCACCTTGCCCATCAAACATTTCCCAGCCCAGAAGATTAGAATTGCTTGAGTCAATCATCAGTTTGACTTGTTCAAAAGGGGCATTGTTGTTTTCGGCGATTAGTTGCACCACCTGTACTTTTTTGCCCTGATATTGCTTTTCGCCGAGGAGGCTGTAGTTGTATCCAGATTCGTAGAGTCTATAGATGTTTGAGGGTGTGAGTTCCCCTTCCATCTGTGAGGCATCATTAATGGTTACCTCCTTGTAATTATCTGACTGGATAAAAGTCCAGACGGTTTTGCTGTCATTAAAAATTTCCTGATCTGGAAGCTTCAATCGGTATTGTTCGCCTTTTACGGCGATTTCTCCAGACTGTACATCTCCGGCTCCAGTCCCGTCTTGATAGGTGTAGTCAAAACTTGCGGTGAAACCGTTCATATCCTTGAACTTTTGGCTCATGGCATCCAGAATTGTTTTTGCCTGTGGGTCTTTCTGCGCTGTAGCTTGAAAGGAGATCAATAAGGCAAAGAGTAGGGTGTAAAGTAGGGTGATTTTTTTCATGAATTGAGCTGTTTGAACGATTTGAACAGCTATTACAGACTGTTCAATAACTGTTCCAAACTAGCTTCATCCTGAATAAGTACTTCTCTGGCTTTGGATCCTTCGAAAGCCCCCACGATTCCTGCTGCTTCGAGTTGATCTATGATTCTTCCGGCTCGGTTGTAGCCTAATTTCAATTTACGCTGGATAAGTGAGGTACTTCCCTGCTGATGCATCACAATCAGCCTGGCAGCATCGTCAAAAAGGGCATCCCGATCGGAAAGATCTACTTCACCTACGGAGCCATCACCGTCCTCTCCTTCAAATTCCGGTAGCAGGTAAGCATCCGAATATCCTCGCTGTTCGCCTATATAATCACAGATTGCATCTACCTCGGGGGTGTCTAAAAATGCACATTGAATTCTCGTCATTTCGGATCCATGAGAAAGCAGCATATCTCCCATTCCGATCAACTGATCTGCTCCGCCTGCATCCAGAATGGTACGGCTATCGATTTTCGAAGTGACACGGAAGGAAAGTCTAGCGGGAAAGTTGGCTTTGATGATACCTGTGATCACATTTACAGAAGGTCTCTGTGTAGCTACTACCAGGTGTATCCCTATCGCCCGTGCCAGCTGTGCCAGCCTGGCAATAGGTCCCTCTATTTCTTTACCTGCGGTCATCATCAAATCCGCCAGCTCATCTATCACCAATACGATATAAGGCATGAAATGGTGTCCCTTGTCCGGATTTAGCTTCCTGGCGATGAATTTTGCATTGTACTCCTTCAGGTTTCTGGCCCCGGCATCTTTCAGCAAGTTGTACCGATTGTCCATTTCTATACAGAGGGAATTTAAGGTGTAGATCACCTTTTTGGTATCCGTGATGATCGCCTCCTCGGCCCCCGGAAGCTTGGCCAGGTAATGCCTTTCTATTTTGTTGAAAAGGGTTAATTCTACCTTTTTGGGATCCACCAGAACGAACTTCAGCTGGGCTGGATGTTTCTTGTAAATCAAGGATGCCAAAATCATATTCAGCCCCACGGATTTACCTTGACCGGTGGCTCCTGCCATAAGCAAGTGAGGCATTTTAGCCAAATCCGCCACGAAGACTTCGTTAGAAATGGTTTTGCCCAGGGCAATAGGAAGGTCCTTATCCGAGCGCATAAATTTTTCAGTGCCCAAAACAGCTCTGGCCGGTACCAGCTCGCGGTTTTTATTTGGGACTTCTATCCCTATGGTGCCTTTGCCTGGAATTGGCGCAATGATCCTGATGCCTAAAGCGGCCAAACTCAAGGCAATGTCATCTTCCAGGTTTTTGATTTTAGAGATTTTCACACCCGGCTCTGGTACTATTTCATAGAGCGTGACCGTAGGTCCTATAGTAGCCTTGATTTCCTGAATTCCTATTTTGAAGTTTTCAAGCGTCTCTACAATCTTGTTTTTATTCTCTTCCAGTTCCTGCCTACTCACAGTTACTTTCTGCACATCATATTCATTGAGCAGATCTAGCGTGGGGTATTTATAGTGGGGAAGGTCCAGCGTAGGGTCATAAGCATCCAGGTTTTCTACCTCCTCGGCAGTTTTCTCCTCTCCGGCAGGTTTTACCACGGAGAAGTTCTTGTCGTCTTTGGGTTCCTCTTTATGCTCTACTTTCGGGTCTAAAATATTCAGCTGAGGTACGTCAAAAGCTATCTCATCTTTTGCCGGTTTTGGCTTGGGAGGAGATGCTGGGCTCAGGTCTATTTCTGTGGAAGGCTTTTCCTCATGTTCTGTATTTTGAGTGTCTTTCACTGTCCATGAGCTCCCGTCATCTTCTATATCCTCTTCTTCAGTATCTTCCACAAAAGGATTTTTTGGACTTCCTTCATTGCCAAGCTCAGGATCGTCTTCCGGTAGGTCAGTGCTGGAGCTTTTACTGGTGAACCAGTCGATTTTGTCTATATCAAAAAAGAAAATCACAAAAATAAGCATGGAGCCTCCCAGCAAGATAAAGGTGCCCCAGCTCAGAAAGTCTGCTGAAAGTTTGGCCAACTCATAACCAAAACCTCCCGAAAGGAAACTCCAATAGGAATAGCCTTTGATCAGGATGACAATGTAGCCAGTGAGCAGTCCCAGCCAAAAGGTAAAGAACAAGGCAAAGGTGGTGTAGCGTGTCAAGGAAATGAGCGGAATTTTAAATGCCCATTTGAATCCCAGAATGAATAGAAGCGGAGGGAAGAGAAAGGCTGCGATTCCAAACCAGCGATAAATCATCAGGTAGGAAGCTTGTGCGCCCAGGTAGCCTAGCCAATTGCTGGACTCCCGTGCCGTGTCGCGCAATTCCTGGCTAGTATTGTTCATCACCAGACTTTGGTCCGCCGGCCCATTGATCAGGTAGCTGATAAATGCTATCAATAGAAAAAGCGCAGTGGACATCAGCAAAATTCCTAAGGCTAGGCCGATTTTGGCTGTGTTTATTTTGCCAAAAGAAAAGCGAGGCCCATTACTGCCAGCCTTCTTTTTCTTGGCGGTTTCTCCTTTTTTTCTAAAAGTATTGGTCCTAGGTGAATTGGTGGCCATGTATGCGATTCAAATCCGAATTTAAGTTAAGATTAATGGTGGTTGCTTGACAAATTACTTCGAAAAATAAGCCAATATTCCTTGTTTAATCTTTTTGATCAGGTTAGGTCCCTCATAAATCATGCCCGAGTAAACCTGTACCAAACTGGCTCCGGCTTCTAGCTTTTCTATAGCATCAGCCGCAGAATGTATGCCTCCTACGCCAATGATGGGAAAGGCCTTGTTTGACTTTTCGGAAAGGTATCGGATTACTTCAGTACTTCTTTTGGTCAGGACTTTACCGCTGACGCCTCCTGCTCCTATGGCCTCTATCTTGGAGCTGCTGCTGGTCAGTTTCGAACGGTCAATGGTGGTGTTGGTCGCTATGACTCCATCGATTTTGGTTTCCTGTACGATTTCAATGATGTCATCCAGTTGCCCATCGGTGAGATCAGGGGCGATTTTGAGCAAAATGGGTTTGGGATTGGCCTTTTGGTCATTGGCATTTTTCACTGCTTGCAACAGTTGTTTGAGTGGTTCCTTTTCTTGAAGATCCCGTAGATTGGGTGTGTTGGGTGAGCTGACATTGACTACAAAATAATCCACATAATCGTGTAGTGCTTCCAGGCAGATCAGGTAATCATCCACTGCATTTTCGTTCGGCGTCACTTTGTTTTTGCCGATATTTCCACCCACCAAAACATCTGATTTTCTGTTTTTCAGGCGCTGAACAGCCTCTTGGACTCCTCCATTGTTAAACCCCATGCGGTTGACTAAGGATTCATCCTGCGGAAGCCTGAAAAGCCTAGGCTGAGGATTGCCCGGCTGAGGCTTGGGGGTCAATGTGCCGATTTCTATGAAACCAAAGCCTAGCATCGCCATTTCGTCTATTAGCTTGGCATCCTTATCAAATCCTGCTGCCAGTCCCACAGGATTTTTAAACTTCAATCCAAAAACCTCGCGTTCTAACCTAGGGTCTTCAAACTTGTAAAAAGTTCTGATCAGATCTCCCACGATAGGCAGGTTAAAAGAGAACTTGGTCAAACCCACTGTGGTATGGTGTGCTTCTTCTGGATTTTGTCTAAAAAAGAATGGTTTAAGTAAGATTTTGTACACGAGCTGTCAGGTTGGATTGGACTGCAAAGATATCGTTTTAATAAAAACAGCACTTCCCAAGCTGCAAAGAATCTGGTTCAATAACTCAAAAGCCCACTCGCAGGGAATGGGCTTTTGATGGATTGTTTTTTTTGAGCAAAAGACCTAAGGCTGGTGTTTGTCGTTGTAATCCACTACTAGGTAACTCAAAGCTCTCATTCCTAAAACAAATCCTCCTTCGTCTATGTAGAAGTCCGGAGTGTGGTGCGAGGGCGTGGTAGCTGGGTCTCCACCTTTTTTCATTCCTCCTAGGAAAATGAATACACCAGGTTTTTCTCTTTGGAAGAAGCTGAAATCCTCAGCGCCGGTGACCGGGCTGATGTAGTTGATATTTTCTGCCCCGGCTGCCGCCTCTAAGCTTGGTAACATTTCGGCGGTTAAGTCAGGATCATTCACTGTGGATGGGTATAGTTTTTCTAAGTTGAGCTCCACTGTAGCCCCTGCACTGGCTGCTATATTGGTCACGATTTCATTGATCCGCTTGTGTACTAGAGTCTGCTGTTCATCACCAAATGTCCGAACGGTGCCTATCATCTCTACCTCTTCCGGTATAATATTATGTCGAATTCCGCCATGAATGGCCCCTATAGTGACTACCGCCGGGTTTTTGGTGACATTCACACTTCTGGACAAAATAGTTTGCAGCCCCATGATGATCTGAGAGCTGGTCACGATGGGGTCCACACTAGACCAGGGATATGCACCGTGGGCTTGGGTGCCTTTTACTGTAATGTTCAGGTTGTCTACCGCTGCCATTATCGGGCCGGACCGGTAGCTTATTTGTCCTACCTCTGTCTGGGAATTGATATGCAGGCCAAATACTGCGTCCACATCTTCCATTACTCCTTCTTTAACCATAAGCTCTGCTCCTGCTATTTCTGCATCAAAGACTCCCTCTTCTGCAGGCTGAAAAATAAATTTCACATTGCCCGCTAGGTTTTCCTTCATTCCTGCCAGTACCTCGGCCACGCCCATCAAAATCGCGACATGGCTATCGTGCCCACAAGCATGCATCACACCGGTCTCCTGCCCGTTATAAGTAGCGGTATTTACTGATTTGAATGGTAATTCATTTCGTTCGGTGACCGGGAGTGCATCCATATCTGCCCGTAGCGCGACGGTAGGTCCGGGTTTTCCTCCTTTCAGCATACCCACGACTCCTGTGACTGCTACATTTTCGGTGACTTCTATGCCCAGCGAGCGGAGGTGATCTGCGACTTTTTTCGCTGTTCTGAATTCCTGATTTCCCAGCTCGGGGTACATGTGGATGTCCCTGCGCCATTCGATCACCTTTGACTCTAGCGCAGTAGCTTTGGAATCAATGGCTGTTCGAAGTTCCGTTTGGGCGTACAAGGTGACGGAAGCCAGAAGTAGTGGGGTGAGTAAAAAAGAGCGTAAATGATCCTTCATGGTTGCTGGTTGTTTTTTGCTTTATCCAAATTTAGAAAAATGTGCTGATGGTCAAGCTTTTCATGTGAATCTGCATGAAAACTCAAGGTCAAAAGAACTATTTTCACTCAATTCACTTTTTAGGGTAAATCATAGAAAAACCAATATGCAACTAAATAACCAAACCGCTGTAGTCACGGGCGTAAGTAAAGGAATAGGACTGGAAGTAGTCAAATTGCTACTGGCAAAGGGAACAACAGTAGCCGGGTGGGGTAGAAATTCTCCCGATTTTCAGCATGAAAACTTTCATTTTTTCACCTGTGATTTGTCCGTAGAAAGTTCTGTGGAAAATGCCTTTCAGGAGACCACAACAAAACTCGGTACTGATATTCGTATTCTGGTAAATAATGCCGGTTTTGGGATAGCGGGAAAATTTGAGGAGATGTCTTCTGAGGATTGGAAAGCTATGTTTGACACCAATGTTCATGGTATTTTTTATGTGAGCAAAAGATTGGTACCGGCCATGAAAGCGGCAGACGAAGGACATATCTTGAATGTGGCTTCCATCGCCGGTCTGAATGGCGTTGCTAATTTTGCAGGATATGTAGGGACCAAGCATGCAGTTCGTGGAATCTCCCATTCCATGTATATGGAATTGCGGGATTTTGGGATTAAAGTTTCCACCATTTACCCAGGCTCCACTCAGACGAATTTCTTTGATGATATAGCGGGGGCAAGTGCCCATGAGCACATGATGCGCCCGGAGGATGTCGCGCAAACGATCGTGCAGACTATTGAAACTCACCCCAATTACTTTGTGGCTGATGTGGAATGCCGACCACTGAGGCCAAAAGGGAAAAAGAAGTGATTTGCGATTGAACTAGCCTAGTGGTCCCCAAATGAGGTTTTCATTTGGGGGCTTTCGTCCTAAGTCAATTTTTACCATTCAGCAGGCTTTGAGCTTGTTTTTAAGCAGAGATGTATTTATTTGGACAGAATTTTATAGAAAGCCGTCATGAGAAAAGCACAATTGATTATCATCTTCACCATTTTGCTAGGAGGTACTGCCTATTTTGGCCATTCTATGCAAAAGGACAATACGGTACCGCAGCTTGTAAGTGATGCTCCGGGCACTCTTCCGGATTTTACCTTGAGTGATATCGCGGGAAAGTCCAGTTCAATTCATGAATTGGCAGGGAATAAACCTACCCTGTTTATTTATTTCAATTCTACTTGTCACCTTTGTCAAGAAGAGCTTGGTTCGCTTTCTAAAAGGATAGATGAGTTTGAGGATTATTCGATTATTTTGACCACGGTACAGCCCCTGGATGAGATGATTGATTTTGCGAATAGTTTACGCATCAAGGAAAAAGAAAACGTTCATTTCCTTTTGGACTCAAATATGGAAGTTGCCACCTACCTTCAGGTGAGAAGCGTCCCTTCTATCTATTGCTATGATTCAGAAAAGCAATTGGTGGCAGATTATGTAGGGATTACCAAGCTGGATTTATTGCTGGAAAAGTTAGAGTCGGGAAGCTAAGTTCTTTAACCGAGCCCTTTAGAATTATTGGTATTTCTCGACCCCTTTGAACGCGCTATCGATAAGGGCCTGCTGTTAATTCCCAGCAAACTTGGATTGCATGATGGTTGCTTACCATTACTTGTTTAAAAGTTGTTTTGTAAGCCAGATGTCTGTGAAATCAATTTCTGAGAAATGGAATAATTTGAAGTTAAAAAAATGGAAAGCATAGTGCTGCTATCATTATTTCTTCAGACCGCGAAAACTCCATTTTTTCCTTACTTTTGACTGACTAAAAAAGCTACATGTCACTCGAAGTATCCCAACTCACCAAATTTTACGGAAATCAAAAAGCGCTTGATGAAGTGTCTTTTTCGGCAGCGCCTGGTAGAATATTGGGTTTTTTGGGGCCAAATGGGGCAGGGAAATCTACCACGATGAAGATCATAACCGGATTTCTTGCTGCGGATTCGGGTGAGGTGAGCGTTTTGGGCCAAGATGCACTGCATGCGCCCAAAAAAGTCAGTAACCTTATAGGTTACCTACCCGAGCACAACCCTCTGTATCTAGATATGTATGTACGCGAATTCCTGGAGTTTTCGGGGGGGCTATACGGGATTTCTGGTGCAGGTCTTCGGTCAAAAGTCGAGGAAATGCTGCTAAGGACGGGCCTGAAACCCGAGCAGCACAAGAAAATCGGCCAACTGTCAAAAGGTTACCGTCAGCGAGTAGGACTTGCCAGAGCACTGATCCATGACCCCCAGGTAGTGATCCTGGATGAGCCGACCACGGGACTGGACCCCAATCAGCTGGTGGAGATCAGGAGTTTGATTCAGGAGGTGGCTCAGGATAAGACGCTCATTCTTTCTACCCATATCATGCAGGAGGTAGAGGCGATTTGCCATGACGTGGTCATTATTAATAGAGGCAAGATTTTGGCTTCAGACTCCCTGGTAAACCTCAAGTCTGGAGCGGCAGAAGCGCAATTGATTTTAGAGGCTGAAGAGGAACTGCAAGTGGAGTGGTTTGAAGACCTGGGCAGGGTCAGTTTTGGCTCCAAAGGCAAAACGGAGTTGAGGATAGCCTGTCAAGATGCTGCTGTAGGCAGAAAAGGGGTCATGCAGGTGGTTCATCAGCGAGGGCTAAACTTGATCAGTTTAAATCAACAGCAAAAGAATCTTGAACAAATTTTCAGGGAGATCACGAAATGAAAAGCCTTTTCTTTAAAGAGATCAATTCCTTTTTCGGTAGTTTAATTGGCTACTTGGTGATAGCGCTGTTTCTGGTTGCGCTGGGTTTGATTGTATGGGTTTTCCCGGAAAGCAATGTGCTGGATTATGGTTTTGCAGATTTGGAAGCCTTGTTTACTTATACGCCTTATGTTTTTACCTTTTTGGTTCCTGCACTTTCTATGAGGGCTATTGCCGAGGAGCGTAAGTCCGGGACTTGGGAACTATTGAGAACTTCTCCATTGAATATTTTGCAGGTTGTTTTAGCCAAATATCTGGCGTTGTTTTGCCTGGTTTTGGTGTCTGTTCTGCCCACCTTGTTGTATTTGTATAGCATTATCCAATTGGGAGATCCTGTGGGGAATATTGATCAGGCTGGATTTTTTGGCTCTTGGATTGGTTTGGTGATGATCGGAGGAGTTTTTGCGTCGGTGGGTTTGTTTGCGAGTTCCTTGACTTCCCAGCAGGTGGTAGCATTTGTGCTAGGGGTGTTTTTATGTTTTGTGCTATACTTTGGGTTTTCAGCTTTGGCAGATATGCAAAGCGGGGCATTTAGCTACTGGGTAGAGGAGCTGAGTTTGAGCTATCATTACATTAGTTTGAGTAGAGGAGTGGTGAACTCTGGAGATGTATTTTTCATGTTGGGTATGATTTGGCTGTTTTTAGGCGGGTCAGTATTGGTGTTGAAGAATAAATGATAAAATCCAGTTTACATACCGTCAGGCCTTGGTTAGTTCTTTTGGGAGGGGGGTTGCTATTTGTGCTGTTGGGGCAGTTTCTGCATTTCCGGATTGATCTCACTGAGGAAAAGCGTTTTTCCCTGCATCCTGCGACAGAGGACATTTTGTCTGAATTAAAGGAGCCGCTGCATGTGGATATACTATTGGTAAATGATAATCTTCCTGGAGGATTTCGGCGGCTACAAAAGGCTATAGAAGAAACTGTGAGGACTTTTAATGCTTACAGCTCCGAAAAAATCACCTTTTCCTATTTTGACCCGCTGACAGTGGAGGAAAGTGAGCGTGAAGAGTTCATCCTTTCTCTGGCTGATTACGGAATCAATCCTACCAACTTGTCCGTCAATCAGCAGACCGGGCTTCAGACCAAGTTGATTTTTCCGGGAATTTTGGTGAGTAATGCAACCTATGAAACAGGAGCCCTGGTGCTCAAAGGGGAGCGGGGGATGAGTCCAGATCAGATTTTGAATCAATCCATAGAAAACCTGGAGTTTGAGCTGAGTAATGCCATCCGGAAACTTATTGCACCAGAGTCTAATGCCATAGCCATGATCATGGGACATGGCGAGATGAGTGACGATGAGGGATTTGGCTTGGTAGAAGCGCTAGACGGTGATTTTGAACTGTTCAAAGTGCCTTTAGAACAAGCGAAAACTCCGGCAGATCTGGCTCATTTTAACATAGTTTTTATCCAAGGACCCAGAGAGAGTTATACCGAGCGGGAGATATACTTGCTGGATCAATATGTAATGAACGGAGGAAATCTGGTGGTGCTTTTGGATGGAGTGGCTGTGGACATTACGCAGGCAGGCGGGGAGGGTACATTGGCAATGCCCCTAGAGTTGGGTTTGGATAACCTGCTTTTCCGCTATGGCATCCGAGTCAACAAGGATTTGATTCAAGACTTGAATTTTGGCTATTTCCCGGTAATGGCGGGTAATTTTGGAAACCAAGAACAGATGGTGCCTTTGCCTTGGCCTTTCTTCATCCACGCAGGCAGGATGCAAGCGCACCCCATCACCAAAGGATTGGATGTGGTGAATTTCAGGTTTGCTAGTAGCCTGGACACGGTGAAAGCAGATGGGGTTCGTAAAACCCCTCTCATCTTTACTTCAGATTATAGCAGGATATTGGCAGCACCGGTGCGCGTGGCATTCAGTGATATGGAGCAGGAGCCGGATGTGGATTTGTTTGGCACTAAGAATTTACCTCTGGTTTATTTATTGGAAGGGGAGTTTACTTCGCTTTACAAAAACAGGTTTTTGCCGGAAGATTTTGCCCAGGAAGAGTTTAAAGAAAGTGGTAAAGGCAAGGTAGTAGTGATAGGTGATGGTGATGTTTTTCAAGTGGAGAGAAATCTGCAGGATGGGTCGCCATTGGTGTTGGGAGAGGATCCTTTCAGTCAGACTACCTTTGCAAATAAACTTTTCCTAAAAAACCTGACTCAGTATTTGGCAGATCCTGAAGGTATCATAGCTTCCAGAACCCGGACTTTCAAAATCCGCCCACTTGACAAGGTAAAAGTGGCTCAGCAGCGCGTATACTGGCAGGTGCTCAATGTACTGGCTCCTGTAGGGCTGCTTATGATTCTGGGTGGAATTAGCTGGTGGATTCGCAGGAAAAAATATACTGGGAAAGCAAACTAGGGTAGAATTCGCTGAAGTCTTGAAGAATTTTGCGAAGATTCAATTATCCGGGGGTTCGAATTAGATTTTATTTATAAATTTACCCCCATTCAAAAGTAAAAATTAAATAAGCCCTTCGATATGAAATTTATTGTTTCCTCTTCTGCTTTGTTAAAGCAGCTTTCGGCAATCAACGGTGTGGTGACTACCAATCCAGTGGTGCCAATTTTGGAAAACTTTCTTTTTGAGATCAAAGAAAGTACGCTGACCATCACGGCGTCTGATTTGCAGACCTCCATGATCACAGAAATAAGCGTGGAAGCCAAGGAAGATGGAAATATCGCAGTGCCGGCTAAAATTTTGATCGATACACTGAAGAATCTCCCTGAGCAACCAGTGACCTTCAGTATAGATCACGATACCTACGCGGTGGAAATCAGCTCCGATAATGGCCGATATAGACTGGCTGGAGAAAATGCTACTGATTTTCCGAAAATCCCGACGGTAAGTAATGCGACCTCGGTAGATATGTCCACAGAAGTGCTTTCTTCTGCGGTTTCCAATACCATTTTTGCTACCAGTTCAGATGAACTTCGCCCTGCAATGACCGGGGTGTACATCAACCTGAGCTCCACCAATACTACCTTTGTAGCTACAGATGGTCATAGATTGGTGAGATATAGAAGGGTGGATATCGCTTCTCAGGATGCCGCCAGCTTGATCATTCCCCGCAAGGCTTTGAATCTTCTGAAGTCAACTTTGCCTTCTGAAAATCTACCTGTGACTGTAGAGTTCAATCAGTCCAATGCCTATTTCAAGTTCAATAATATCAAAATGATCTGCCGTCTGATTGACGAGCGATTCCCTGATTATGAGAATGTGATTCCAGCAGAGAATCCCAATAAGATGACTATTGATAGAGCTGAGTTGCTTAGCTCTCTACGCCGTATCGCGATTTATGCCAATAAAACTACCCATCAGGTGAGGCTGAAGCTGACCGGAAGTGAGTTGATGATTTCTGCAGAGGACTTAGACTTCTCCAATGAAGCCAATGAGAGACTTTCCTGTGATCACGATGGGGAGGATATTGAAATCGGATTCAATGCTAAGTTTTTGGTAGAAATGCTGAATAACCTCGCTTGCAAGGAGGTGAGCCTGAAGTTTTCTGCACCAAACCGAGCGGGATTGATTTTACCTGCCGAGCAAGACGAAAATGAAGACATCCTGATGCTAGTGATGCCAGTGATGCTGAATAACTACGTATAAACAACCACGAACCATAAAACGAAAAGCCCGGAGTTTACTTCGGGCTTTTTTTGTGACCTTTGAGGTGTCATTCTGACTACAAAGTAAGAGGAATCTCCTCGAAGGTCTTGATTGTTTCAACCGCAGAATACGGAGGTTTTCGCCGAGAGTAAAAATGCAATTTAACGATCAATTAAGACGGATCTTGAGAATTTCTTCAGACCTGTAAAGTCATGAACAACTTTTTTTGCTGCGTCGCCGCTCCGATAATAAAAATCACTTTTTCTTCGCATCCCTCAACGACTTCAGATACAAGCCTTCCACCCTTTCCCTGGCCCAAGGGGTTTTTCGGAGGAATTTTAAACTTGACTTCACGGAAGGATCGTGCGTGAAGCAGCGTATGGTAATGCGCTCACCCAGTTCTTCCCATCCGTAGAACGTGACGAGATGCTCGACCATGTCGGCAAGCTTTACTCCGTGAAGGGGGTTGTTGGGTTGGGTTTCCAATGGGTAATTTAAAATGGGTGAATTTAAAATTATGAATTGTTTTGAATAACTCGGTCAGGAGGTATGAAAGTGAAGGATGAACTTCTTAGAAGTTGCTTAAAATTTAAGGAAAAGCTACATCGGTCTTCTAGCATGGGTCATCTAGCATTTTTTTATTTCCTTTCGATAAAATCCCAAAGATTGCCATACAAATCCTTAAAGACAGAAACTGTACCAAAGGCCTCTTCAGAAGGTTCTCTGATAAACTCTACTCCCTTTGCCCTATAGTTATGGTAATCCCGGTAGAAATTATCAGTGTATAAAAACAGGAAAACTCTCCCACCAGCTTGAAAGCCGATTTGGTTTCGCTGCAATTCATCGGCAGCTTTGGCCAGAAGTAAATGGCAGGTGGAGCCGGGAGGTGCTACCCTCACCCATCGCTTGACATCGCTGAGTACCGTATCCTCAATCAGGTGGAATCCTAAGGTGTTGGTGTAATATTCGATTGCCTCGTCATAATCCGGGACGAGCAGGGCAATTTGTCCGAGCTGTTGGTTCATAGGCGAAAATAAGACTTCCTGTACTTCTAATGCTCTTGATTAGGAAGTTTTTTCAGCGGAGGAATCAATGTCTTCTACAATAAAAATGGAGTTGTTGTTCAGATCATACAGTCCAAATTCATGAGTGCCCCAAGGCGTGTTTTTTCTGAGTTTTTCGGGTTTTAAGATTCCCTTGATCACCAGAGATTCAAAGTAGGGTTCAATGTTTTTTACAAAAATACGCACTACTGATCCGCCCAATAAGGGATCATCCGGAGTGTCTGCATGCCACTGAAGGTGGACTTCCACTTCTTCAAGCCTCATGCCAGCATACATGTGGTCACCAAATGTCCTGACAAACCCAAACTTATCCTCATACCACTTTAGATCTCTGGAGATATCCTGGGAAGGCAATACAGGCACAGCGCCAATGAATGTTGTTTTCAAAATCTTTTGGTTAAGGTGGATGTATGAAATAGCTCTAAAGGATAAAGAATAATTTACCAAAGCCCTGGGATTTTCCAAATAGCAAAGCTAATCATTGTTATAAAGGATAGTGATTATTTTGATTTTGTCGCGGTAATCAGCAGATAGTTTTAGTTTTTGTGAGAAAAGGAATAACTTATAATTCTGACTGATAATATCGTATCCATGAAATATTCCCTGCTCTTTGTATTTCTTCTAATTAGTTTGCTGTCATGCCAAGAGGGCGGTCAAAAGGCCATAGAAATCAATTACCCTGAGCGTCCAAATATAGTTTGGATCGTAAATGAAGACATGTCTCCTGAGCACCTGGGAGCTTATGGTGGGACTGGAGGTAAGACACCGGTTCTAGATTCACTGGCAAAAGCAGGGATGGTTTTTACCAATGCATTTTCCACGGCAGGGGTATGCGCGCCAAGTCGGGCGGCCTTGATTACCGGGGCCTATCAAACTTCTATAGGAGCGATGCATATGAGGACACTTTCTTTTTCTGCGGCTGCATCTGAGAATTATCCTTCGGACCATAAGTCCTACTCCGCAGTGATCCCTGCAGGTATGAAAGGATTTCCGGAATATCTTCGGATGGCGGGATATTATACCAGCAACAATGTCAAGCAAGATTATCAGTTTGAAGCTCCGGGTACCCTGTGGGACGAAAGCAGCCGTACTGCTCATTGGAGAAATAGAGAGGATCTGGATCAGCCGTTCTTCTCTATTTTCAATTATACAACTACTCATGAATCCCAAGTTTGGGCTAGGGAAAATGAAGAGCTGCTAGTAGATCCCGCTGACGTGACAGTGCCGCCGGTGTATCCAGATGATTCTATTACACGGAGGACTTTAGCACGCTTTATTACCAATGTGATGCGCTTTGACCAGCAAGTGGGAGAGTTGCTTCAGCAATTGAAAGATGATGGGCTTTATGAAAACACCATTATTTTCTACTATTCAGATCATGGGGACGGCATGCCCTATTACAAGCGGGAGCTATATGATAGAGGGCTTAGAGTGCCTCTTTTTGTGAAAGCCCCATTTCTTGAGCCAGGAACTGTCAATGAGCAGCTGGTGAGTTTTGTGGATTTTGGACCTACAGTTCTTTCTTTGGCAGGAGTGAAAATCCCCAACAACATGCAGGGGAGGGCATTTTTGGGCAACCAAAAAACCGAGCCAAGAAAATACATCTATGCAGCTCGAGACCGGATGGATTCCGAGGTGGATCGGGTGAGAGCAGTAAGTGATGGAAGATATAAATACATCAAAAACTACATGCCAGAGAAGCCAAATTATCAGAATATCCGCTATAGGCTGAGTAATCCATTGATGGTACACCTGCTGGAGCTGCATGAGCAGGGCGATTTGGATGCAAATCAAGAGCGTTGGTTTGACGAGAGCAAGCCTGATGAGGAACTCTACGATACCCAATCCGATCCATTTGAGTTTAATAATCTTGCCGAAAATCCTGAATACACAGAAAAGCTGACTGAGCTTCGGAATGCCCATCAGAAATGGCTGGAAGAATACGGAGATCTGGGGGCAGTGCCTGAAATGGAAATGGTCTATGAATGGTGGGGGAATCAAGAACAAGCACCAATGACCGATCCTGCGGAGGTAAGGTACGAGGAAGGAAAGGTATCACTCAGCTCTGCGACAGAAGGTGCATCTATTGGTTTTAAGAAAAGAGCATCAGATGCCTGGTCAGTATATCAGTTTGCCTTTGAGATGGATGCAGGTGATTCACTCTACATACTTGCACATAGAATTGGATACCAACCTAGCGAGGCAGGAATGGTATTAGAGGATTAAAAATAAAGTGGTTGATCTAGTGCCAGCAGCCGGCTTACTCTGCATCTAGGCAGGGAATTCCGGCTTTGGCATATTTCCCAAAAGGAGGTTTGATAGTATATTCTTCTATCCCTTTTTGAAAGTCAAAATTCTTCAATTGGTACTCAGGGGTATATCGTACCTCGTCCCAATATGTAGATCTCGGATCAGTTGCTCTGAGGTCATGGGTCTCTTCCATCCACTTCTGAAGCTTTTCTTTCATTTCTGCTTTTACGCTGGCGTAGGATTTATCCTCAGCCAGATTATTCAATTGGTAGGGATCAGCTACTACATCGTAAAGCTCCTCGGCAGGCCTTGACCCAAATGCCAACTCAAAGTAATCCGTACCTCCTGCTTCAGCTTTACCTTGCAGGTTCATGATCAGAAATTTGGTAATGGAATTATCCACGTCACCAAATTGACCTACCGACTGGTGCACACTGGGATCTCCGGCTGGGTTTCGCTCAGGCATCATATTTCTGATGTATAGGAATTGATGATCTCTGACTGCTCGCATAGGGTAGGAGAGGTCACCTTTGCGCACATTGGCATGGCGTTCTCGTTCTAGGTAAACCTGATCTCTGTCCTGCTTTTCCCCAGCTAGCAATGGCCATAGCGACTGTCCACTCATATTTTCCGGTGATAAGCCAGCAGCCTCCAAAAAGCTAGGTGCGAAATCCACGAAATTCACAAAATCATCGATTACGGTTCCAGCTTTCACCTTTTCAGGCCAGCGGATGACTAAGGGCATGCGTGTGCCGTAATCGTACAAGTTTGCTTTTGCCCGTGGAAAGGGCATTCCATTGTCACTGGTCATTACGATGATCGTATTATCCAGCTCGCCGGCTTCTTCCAGCATTTTGATCAGCTGTCCGCATTCTCTGTCGAAGCGTTCTACTTCGAAATAGTAATCCAGGATGTCATTTCTGACGCAGTCATTGTCTGGGAAAAAACCAGGAACACGCACCCCGGTTAGCGGCATTCCAGCCTGAATTCCGGTATTTGGCACATAAACCCTATGAGGATCTGTGCTGCCAAACCAGAATGTGAAGGCTTGCTCGGCGGGTTTTTCTGCAAGGAAAGTCTTGAAATCCTCATAGCTTTTGCCAGCTGGATTATGTTCCATTCCGCTTATTTTGAAATCTCCAGGTCCCCAGCCTTTGCGGGTAGAACCTGTGAAGTAACCTGCTTTTTCCAGTAAACTCACATAGGTGGGGTACTGAGCTGGGAATTCCGACCAGAGATTGCCTCCATCTTTATTTTGATGCGGGTACCTTCCCAATAAAACGGCTGCCCTAGAAGGCGAGCAGGAGGGGGAGGCGGTGTAGGCATTGGTAAACAAAGCTCCTTCGGCTGCCAAACGATCAAATGTAGGCGTACGAACTACGGGATCCCCATATACCCCGGCATGAGGAAAGGACCAATCATCGGCAATTAAAAAGAGCACATTGGGTTGGTCAGCTTTAGGAGCTGGTCCATGAAGGATATGAAAAAGTGAAAGCAATACAACTAGAAAAGGTGATGCAAGCATGGGTATAGGGTTTATCAAAATAAGTTACCTGGATATACGGAGTGAAGTTAGGAGCCTATAGCTCTTTGCCCACCTGGACAGCAGCCCGATGACTCCCACAGTAGAGATACAGGCTGAAGTGGCCTCAATTCTTAAGTTAAACATGTGCTATATTGCTTTAGTCTCCTTACTGGCAGAAAAGCGGATAGGCATAATAAGTTAAAACTCTTCTGGTGAGGAGGCAAGTGCTTAGGGAATAAATAGTTGTGGTGTGCTTTATTTGTTTTCCGGTAAATATATGTCAAAGGTAGCTCCTTCACCTGGTTCCCCTTTGGCTGTGATATAGCCATTGTGATTGTCCACTATCTTTTTGACAATGGCTAAGCCTATTCCTGTGCCTTTAAATTTTTCCTTGCCATGAAGACGCTGGAAAAGTTCAAATATCCGTTCGCTGTATTCATTTTCAAAACCTATGCCGTTGTCCTTAATCTGGATGTGGCAATATTGCTTACGGGGTGACAGTCTGGTGAGGTTAAACTCATCTCCCATTTTCTTTTCTGAAGAAATTATGATTTGGGTAGGCCTACCCTCAGCAGAAAACTTGAGGGAGTTACTGAAGAGGTTTTGCAAAAGCTGGCGAAACTGAAATGGGATGACCGGCAGGGTACAGAGCTTGTCGGAAATAATTTCAGCTTTAGCCTGAGTCAATTCTTCTTTGAGCTCGGACTGCACTTCTTCTATCAATTGATTTAAGTCTGTAGCTTCATACTTGCGTTCAGAAATCGTTGATCTGGAATAGGCCAAAAGGTCATCTATGAGTGTTTTCATCCTTTTGGCGGCATTGTTCATCCGGTCAAATAGTTGCTTGCCATGATCGCTGAGGTTTTCATATTCGGTCTCGACCAATAAGCTGGAAAATGCCTGGATTTTGCGTAGCGGCTCCTGCAGGTCATGGCTAGAAATATAAGCGAAGCTCTGAAGCTCCTTGTTCATATAAGCCAGTTCTTTTACATTGGCTGCAAGTTCATTGGTTCGCTCGATAACCAGTCTTTCTAGTTCGTCTGTGAACTTCTTTTGGTCATGGATATCTGTGCTAGATCCGACCCACATTTGGATATTCCCATCTTCATCATGCTGAGGAATGGCTCTGCTGAGTTGCCATCGATAGCTTCCATCATGCTTTCTGAACCTATGCTCAAACAGAAAGTCTTTGCCCGTGGTGACCGAGTGAATCCATGCCTCCAGGTTTTCGGCTCTATCATCGGGGTGTACCACATCCAGCCATCCTTTGGAGTCTAGTTCGGCAGGTGAATAGCCTGTATACTCATAGACAGATTGATTGAAATAGTTCAATTTTCCTTCACTATCCGCAGTCCAGATATGTTGAGGCAGCGTATTAGCCAGTAACCTGAACTTTTGCTCACTGGCTTCCAGTTTTTGTTGATTGGTCTTTTCCTCAGTGATGTCCCGTACTGTACCTAGGATTTTTTCAGGGATGCCTTGGTCGTTGTAAAATATCTTCCCCTGCAGTTCCTTCCATTTAATCCGGTTGTCTGGCATGATCAGGCGTGCTCGGTAGGATAATTTTCCGGTTTTCAGTGCAATTTCGTGAGCTTTGTTGCGTAGAGGGAGGTCGTCTGGATGAATGGCGGCCAAGAAATCCTGATGCGTGATTTGCTCATCAAAGGGGAGTTCATAGATTTCGTGCAATCTGCGGGAGGCTACCAGTTTCTTTTCTTCAATGTAAAATTCAAAAGTCCCCAGTTCACTCGCATCCAGGGCTAGATTTAACTTTTCCTCACTGGCTTTTATTTCCTTATGGGAAAGCACTTGTTGGGTTACATCGTGACCTATGGTAATGATGCCGTCGATTTCGCCATCAGCATTATAGAGTGCTTCAAAACTGAAATTGATATAAAGGGTGTCCAGCTCGCCATCCCGGAAGATCTGTACGGGAAGTTCTGAAGCGGAGAAGCGATTTCCTGTCAGGTATACATCTTCCAAAAGCGTCCGAAATCCCTGGTTTACTAACTCAGGCATCGCTTCAAGGATGGGTCTACCAGCTACCTCATGTTCAGTTCTTCCCCAGAGCTCCAGTGCTTTTTCATTGACGATCTCAGTGACAAATTCTTTCCCCCTGAAGGTAGCAATAGCTGCTGGCGCTTGCTTAATGATCAGACTTAGCTTTCTTTCCTTTCGCTCCAGTTTTTGGTTGAGCAAAACTTTCTGTGTGGTCTCTGTGCAAGTGACTAAAACGCCGGAAATAATGCCTTCATCATTTTTTGCGGGGCTATAACTGAATGTCCAGTACACGTCTTCTATTTTTCCATTTCGGAAAATTGGTATCAGTGAGTCTTCAAACCAAACGGACTCACCACTTTGCATGACTTGCTCTATCAGCGGACCTATGGTGTCCCAGATTTCTGGCCAGGCCTCTCTGCCATTCATGCCCAGGATGTGGGGATGCTTGCCTTCTGAGCCTAAGCTGGGACGATAGGCATCATTGTAAAAACAAATCAACTCTGGTCCCCACCATAAGAACTTTGGGAACTTGGAGCTGAGTAGAATGTCTAGGGTGGTTCTCAGACTTTGCGGCCAGGTGTCCTGGTGACCGAGGGAGGTTTCTGCCCAGTTTTTATTTCGAATCAATTTTCCCATCTCTCCCCCTCCAGAGGGAAAAGTGGTAGAGGTTGACTGCTGCTCTGTCATATAAGTTTTACTACGATTGTATCACAAAATTTTCTTTAGAGGGCTTTTTTGGAGTATTATCCAGACTACTCAGCCCTTTAAAAATCACATCCTTTAGCTTGGAGTATTCGGATGGTTTTCGGATAAAATGAAAGGCACCTTTTTCATAAAGCGCGCTGACTAAGGGTTCATCCATAGAGGTAGAATAGATGATAATGGGTAGTTTTTTGAATTGCTCGTGCTCCATGATTTCTGCCAGGCATTCAAATCCGGATTTCAGTGGCATATTCAAATCCAAGAAGATCACATCGGGCAATTCCTGGTTGTCCTGGTTCAGCAAAGTCATGAGTTCTACTCCATTATTTACCATAGTCAGACAGGTTTTCAAAGGAAGTTTCCTCAAGGAATCCTGAAAGAAAAATCTATCGTCCACGTCGTCATCAGCTAAAAATAATTTGATAGGTTCTACATTCATATTTAGAGGTGCCCAGTTTCAATTTGGTTAAATATACCACTATTCAGCCCAATTGTGGTTAGCGCTGGATTTTCTCCCATTTCACTAGCATACCGGAGGTGTTTTATACTTTGTTTTTAGTTTACGGATATATTGGTGAACCAAATGAATTTTTGACCCGATGCATTTTCATGTGTTGTAGCCATTTTTATGGGGCCAAACTGTTCTACATTATCCCAGGTGAAAGGTCTGCCTTCAGCTCCATTGCCTCGGCGAAAAACCCATTCAAGAATCATGTTGTTTTCATCTAAATACAAATCATAGGCATCTCCAGGGGTATATCCATCTTCACTATTATAGACTATGGTCAGCTTAGTGGATGGTTCACCGGAGATAGGGGAAGGCACATTTTCCTCAGTTTCGTATTCATACCCGCTGTCCCATGCCAGTTGAAATGGGTACATGAGCCAGTATTTATCATTGATAAATCCCTTGTCCGCATCTGGCATTTCTTCCTTTGGGGTATCCAGGCTGTAGGTGTAGCTGGTATCTGGAGTGGCGTAATATACGGTTCGGTCTTTGATGTTCCATTTCCAATCTCTGGTGACCACTCTAGCCGAATCTACCTGTACGTTCCAGGTATATGCGATGGAATTGACTTTGTCAAATTGATCAAAACCATATGCCATGGCGACTTTCATCGGCAGGGTGTCAGGGGTGCTTTCTTTGGGTTGGCAGGCGATGAGTAAGGAGGCCAGAAGAATGATTAGTGATAAGCTTTTCATGGTTTTGTAGTTTGGTGGAGTGGAAGTACTTAGGTGTCAGCTTGCTCTCTTTGCCATTTTTTATATTTCTGGTATTCTATGGTCTGGTAGAGTCTTCTGATAAATCTAAAGAAGCGATTGAGTACTAACATACTCAAAAACAGTGGAGAAGGAAAGATTTTCTTTCTGCCTTGAGCCACTCCATGCAAAATAGTAGAGGCGACAAGGGAAGCAGACTGAACCGGAAATGCTTTCGGGATTTTCTTTCCGGCTCGGTGAAAAAACTGAGTCGCAGTCGCAATAGGAAAAACTAAGGTAAGCCAGTTACCTGATTTCTCCAGCCAAACCGTACGAGCCCACTGTAGCAGGGCCGATTTGGTGGATGCATATAGGCTATACCCCGGAATGGTCCAAAAGCTCATGGCTGAAGCAGTGATGACAAGCCTGAATTTCTTTCCCGGAAAGGCTTCCCTTAGGGCATATCCTACCTGGATGGGGCTATGGACATTCAGTTGAAAAAGCCTGTCCATTTCTTTCCAATTTTGGGATTCAGCTGGACCAAATTCAGCTTTCCCGGCATTTGCAAAGCAAAAATCTACTCGTTCCCAATTTGTTTGTACCCAATCTAAAATCTTCTCATTACCTGACTTTTCGCTTAGATCTGCCTGTAGTATATGTATTTCTGGGTATTGGGTTTTCAGCTGTTTCAGGCCCAGAAGGTCTAGATCTACTGCCAGTATTTTGGGGCAGGAGGGAAGTAGCTGCACTACTAATTCTCTACCTATCCCAGAAGCTGCTCCCGTGATGATGACTGTCGCTTCTGTGAAAGGCTTATAGTGCATATTTGGCTAGTGGAAATTTGATTCTAAATGGGGAGATCTTTATGACCAAAAGTGGTTTTTGGCTACTGATGTCTGGGAAATAGGCGGGATCCACACTGAGGTTCTGGATTTTGGCCAGTCTGCCGGTTCCAAAACCGGAAGGTTTGGTGTAATAGTCTACTTTGTTCCATACCTGATGCAGATCTATGGGCAGAAAACTGGTGCTGGCAGGGAAAGGTATTCCTCCGGATTTCACTTCACAAGAAAAGACCTGCTTGTCCTGATCTGAGATGTTGATAATGTCCTTTCCCACAGCTTTTTCCCAGGCTATGGGTAAGGTTTCCTTGGGGATTCCCCAGTTGGCACGCCCGTTATATGTGCTGACATCCTTGTCTACATAGATTTTGGTGATTGCTTGCTTTTTGTTTTTACCAAACTTGCCGGGGATGAACAGCAATTCATTGTAAGGCCCTACGGGTGAAAATGCATAATTCACTAACATCACATAACCTAGCCCACCTCTGAATTGACCTTTCAGATGGAGCGGGAGTTGTCCATTTTCCTCAATCCAGTCCTTTTTGAACCTGTAAATCAAAATGATCCCCTCACCCATCAATTTCCACGGAGCTGGGGATCTTCGGTAAACCTTGAGGTTTTTTTTGGCGATTTGGTGGTTCTCAGGCATATGGGGAAGGGCTGACGCTGGTCCAGCCACCATCGATGATTAAGGTTTGTCCGGTGATGTGTTTGGCCTCTTCAGAGACTAGAAAGGCAGCGGCATTGGCAATGTCCTGAGCTGAAGCAGGTCGGCCCAGCGGAGTAATTCTAGACCAGGTATTTTCATAGGCTGGATCCATGGCTGTTCGATTGGTCAAAGTGGCCCCAGGAGCTACCGTGTTGACTCGGATTTTAAAGGGGGCAAGTTCTAAAACCAGGTTTTTGGCCAGCATCTCCAGCGCAGCTTTGCTCATGGCATAGGCAGCTAGGTTTTTATGACTTTGATGCCCTGTGACAGAGGAGGTAAAAAGAACCGCACCGCCTTCCGGCTGGTCTTTCATGATTTTGGCAGCCGCCTGACAAAGAAAAAAACTACCCTCCTGATTGACCCGGGTAACGGCCCTGAAGTCCTCTCGGGTATAGTCCAGAAAGTTCCCAAAAAGTGTAATCCCGGAATTGGCTACGAGTATATCCAAACTTCCAAAATTGGAGGTGGCTGCCCGGCAGAGGCTTTCAATAACTGATTCAGAACTGGAGTCGCCAGCCACTGGGACGGTGGCGACTCCATGTAAATGCGAAATTCTCTGACAAGCATCTGTGATCAAAGCCTCTTCCAAGTCATTTAAAATCAAATTGACACTTTGTGCGGCAAGTTTCTCGGCGATGGCCAGGCCTATTCCCTGACCCGCGCCGGTAATAATTGCTGTTCTTTGGGGCTTCATAGATTAATGAGAGTCTCTTTTAACTTCAGATCCAGAACTTCCCTTCAGAAAATCAAAATCCACACCTTCATGGGCTTGATTAACTTTATCTAGGAACAGATTGACATACCCCCGCTCGTAAGGTAGATTCAAGGGCTTAAAAGCTGCTCTTCTTTTCTCAAACTCCTCCTCGGAAATCAACAGATTAAGGCTTCTTTCAGGTACATTCAACGCTACCATATCTCCGTTTTGTACCAAAGCTAAAGGCCCTCCAATGGCAGATTCCGGGGATACGTGAAGGATTACCGTACCATAGCCAGTTCCACTCATTCTCCCGTCAGAAATCCGAACCATGTCTTTGATGCCTTTGGCCAGCAGCTTTTGCGGCAAGCCCATATTTCCTACTTCCGGCATTCCTGGGTAGCCCTTTGGTCCCACATTTTTCATGACCATCACTGAATTCTCATTTATTTCTAAATCCGGGGAATCAATTCTGGCTTTATAATCATCTATGTCTTCAAAAACCACAGCCGGTCCTGTGTGCGTCAACAAATGAGGGGATGCAGCTGATGGCTTGATTACAGCCCCATTGGGGCAGAGATTGCCTTTCAGTACTGCTATTCCTGAGTCAGGTTTGATGGGTTTTTCAAAGGTTCCGATTAGATTTCTGTCATAGCACTCAGCCTTCTCAATATTTTCTAAAATGGTTTTACCGTTTGCTGTGATGGCGTCCCGGTGTAGGTGGTCTTTGATTTCATTCATTACGGCTGGGAGTCCTCCTGCGTAAAAAAGATCCTCCACCCAGTGTTCCCCAGAGGGCTGTACATTGGCGATCAGCGGGATTAAAGAGGAGAACTTGTCAAAATCCGTGAGATCTAAGTCCACTCCTATCCGCTTGGCAATAGCCGTCAAGTGAAGGATAAAGTTGGTAGAGCCACCCAGAGCGGCATTGACCATGATGGAGTTTTCAAAGGCTTTACGGGTCAGTATTTTGCTCATTTTCAGGTCTTCGTTGACCATTTCCACTATGCGCATTCCTGTCATATGTGCCAGTACTTTTCTCCTAGAATCTGCTGCCGGAATGGTGGCATTGTCGGGAAGTGATAGGCCCAGGGATTCTACCATGGCTGCCATCGTGGAGGCCGTGCCCATAGGGGCACAGTGGCCTGCAGAGCGAGACATGGCTGCTTCTGCTTCTATAAACTCTTCTTGGGAGATTTTGCCCAGCTTGAAGTCCTCTGCAAATCTCCAGACATCTGAGGTTCCAATTTTTTTTCCCTTAAATCTACCCACTAGCATAGGTCCTCCGGAGAGTACCATGGTAGGAATATCTACAGATGCTGCTCCCATCACCAGGGAAGGGGTGGTTTTGTCGCATCCGCACATCAGAACCACGCCGTCCATAGGATTGGCACGTATGCTTTCTTCCACATCCATGCTGGCCAGGTTTCGGAAGAGCATGGCGGTAGGTTTTACCGAACATTCTCCCAGAGACATTACGGGAAACTCCAGCGGGAATCCACCAGCTTCCCAGATGCCTCGCTTGAGTGCTTCGGCCAGGTCTCTAAAATGTGCATTGCAGGGAGTGAGCTCCGACCAGGTATTACAGATACCGATCACAGGCTTGTCTCCTTCAAATAAATGGTGTGGGAATCCCTGGTTTTTCATCCAGGAGCGATAGATAAATCCGTCTTTTCCGGTACGTCCGTACCAATCTTGACTTCGTAATTTCTTCTTAGACATATAGGTTATTTTGGCAATTTGAGCTAGAATTTACCAAAAAATACGAAAAGGAGCGGAGTCAAAGAAGAAAGGTTGGGGTATTATTTTTCTAAGAGGTCTAGAACTTCTTCCAATGCCTGAAGGTCTATGGTAAAGTCAGTCATGATCGTGTCGTGGAAGTCTCCTTGGTTCAGTGTGTAGAAATAATTCAGCTTCAGGGCATTAGCGAGATTGAAGTAGCATTGTGTTTCACTGTCACCTATGTTTCGCAGTTCTATTACATTTTGGCCTTCCTGCATAAATAACATGTTGGTGAGTGCAGCGCCATGTAAGGCCACCAAGGTCTTGGTTTCAGCCATTAGATCTATTTGCTGCTTTACACTGAGTTTTTCGGCATAGATTATTTCATACCCTTTTTTCCTCACCAGAAGCTCAACATCCAGTTCATTATGAGCTTTGCGCTTGGGGGCAAGTTTACGGCTCACATATATTTTTTTATGCGGGGGCTTACTTGCTTTGGGGGAAAATACGGCTCTGGTTTTACGGGTGTACTTGATGTTAAAATTAGGGAAGGTGGCTGTGCGTGGCGTTAAAATCAGGTTTTCCACCCAAAGGTTTTCTTTGGAATGATAATAAAGTGGGTTGATCTGTAGGAGTTTTAGGCTCTGAGTAACGTAGGGGATATGCTGGAAGGAATCGTGGAGGATCACGCGGTCAGAGATCCCTTGTTCCAGTCCCATCCAAAGTCTCGGCAAGCAATCAGTCATCCAATGGAAGTAATTGGCACTCCATTCATCTTTTATCCAGATTCCATGGTCTATTTTTCTCCATTTCTTTGGAAAGCAATGGACCACTCGCTTTGCCAGCGGCAGAAATCCCAGAGAGTTCACATGGGTGTGTGTGGCATAGAATTTCAGTTTTTTAGGACAAAAAACCGTATCCTGCAGGATGGCTACTTTTTTCAGATGGAGCAGGGGCAGAACCAAAAAATTGGTCTGTAGTGAGTCTTCAAACAACTCCCTGTCCTGCGAACTGAGGTTTTCAGGTAAATCCCTTTTTACGCTAATCTCCTGTGCCAAGAGTAAGTTGATTTATTTTAAAAAGGTGCCCCTGAGACATCTGTTATGCCTCGGGGAAATTAGAAATGTTACAATCGCTCGATATCGGCACCCAGGGCTTTCAATCGCTCGTCTATATTTTGGTAACCTCTATCGATTTGCTCCACATTGTCTATGATAGAAGTGCCACTGGCAGAAAGCGCTGCGATCAGCAATGCTACTCCAGCTCGTATGTCAGGGGAAGTCATTCGTATTCCTCTAAGCTCAGTTTTCCGGTCCAAACCGATTACCGTAGCTCGGTGCGGATCACAGAGGATGATCTGCGCTCCCATATCGATCAGTTTATCCACGAAGAATAACCTGGACTCAAACATCTTCTGATGTACCAAAACAGTTCCTTTGGCTTGGGTAGCTGTCACCAAGACTATACTCAAGAGGTCCGGTGTAAATCCTGGCCAGATGGCATCAGCCACCGTAAGGATGGACCCGTCAATGAAAGTTTCGATTTCGTAATGCTTCTGCGCAGGTACAAAGATGTCATCTCCCCTGAACTCCAGCTTGATCCCCATTCGTCTGAAGGTGTCCGGGATTATGCCCAGACGAGGTATTTGGCAATCTTTGATGGTGATTTCAGATTGGGTCATGGCCGCCAACCCTATGAATGAACCGATCTCAATCATGTCTGGAAGCATCTTATGTGTAGTGCCCCCAAGCTTTTTTACACCTTGGATTTTCAGCAGGTTTGAGCCTACTCCAGTGATTTTTGCCCCCATGCGGTTAAGCATATCACAGAGCTGCTGCAGGTAAGGTTCGCAGGCTGCATTGTAGATAGTGGTTTCTCCTTCGGCCATGCTGGCAGCCATTACGATATTGGCGGTGCCGGTGACAGAGGCTTCGTCCAGCAGCATGTAGCTACCTTTTAGGTCCTGTCCATCTATATGAAAAATCTCGTTTTTGGAATCGTAGTGGAATTTGGCACCGAGTTTTTGGAAGCCTGTAAAATGGGTGTCCATTCTTCTCCTGCCTATTTTATCGCCTCCGGGTTTGGAAAGTTTGCCTTTGCCAAATCTGGCCAACAACGGCCCAAGTAACATGACCGAGCCGCGGAGCGATGAAGCCTTTTTCAGGTAATCTTCGGTCTCCATGTACGCTAGATTTACCTCATCGGCTTGAAAGCTATAGGTTTCAGGGCCTTCTTTGGTGACTTTCACTCCCATATCTGACAGCAGCTCGATGAGCTTGTTGACGTCTACGATATTTGGGATTTTTTCGATTGTTACTTTCTCTGGCGTGAGGAGTACGGCGCAGAGTATCTGAAGTGCTTCGTTTTTAGCTCCCTGGGGAATGATCTCGCCTTTGAGTTTGATTCCCCCATTGACCCGAAAAGATCCCATTAATTTCTACGTTTTTTGTTGTGGCCGTTTCCCCGGCGTTTATTACTGTGGCTTGACCGCTTGTTTTTGGTGGTTTTGCGATCGTTTTGTAAAGGTAGCTTAAAGTCTCTTCGGGTGTTGGATTCAAATAGCCCGTTTTCCTTTACTTTCTCCAGGTCGATGTGGAGTTTACCTTTAGAGAGTGTCTTGATATCATCCAGAATGATGGCGTCGTCAAAATTGTCCCTGTTCCAGGTCGAATGAAAACTTCGCATCAATTGCCCGATGAAAATAATCGCAGCTTCCTGCTCTTCATCATCTTCGATCTGAATGGCTCCTTCGATGAGTTTTTCTATATTCCTACCGTAATGCTTGAATTTGATCTCGCTGCTAGGATAGCCTATCGGCAAGGGCTTCTTGCCCAGGAGTTCTTTTTCCGGCATGGGGAAGGGGGAGTCTACGTCAAGTTTGAAGTCTGACATGATAAACAGGTCATCCCAAAGTTTCTGATCGTTTTCCTGCTTGAGGGAAGGATTCAGCTGCTTGATGATTTCTATCGCAGTGTAGGCACTTTGTGTGCGCTTCTCACGGTCTTCAATACCCGTGATGTGATCAACGAGTCGTTGAACATTTTTGCCGTATTCTTTCAAAATGAGTTCTGGTTTGTCTAATTCAATTTGCTCCATATTGCATCCCACAGTTAGCACTGTATAAGGTAAGGAAAAATTTACCAAAAGGCAGGGGAGCAGGTGACTAGTCTATAATTCTGAGCTTCGCAAAGCTAAGTAATAATGTCTTTTCACCAAAATGCTCAAACTGAATCGTTGCTTTTCTGTTAAGTCCTTCTGTTTCAATTTTTTGTACTTTTCCAAAGCCAAATTTCGGATGCTCCACCAATTGCTCCGCCTGCAGATTGTTGGTATTGGAAGGTTTGAAATCCGGGCTAGGTGTATGTACCTTCATCTGAGTCGGCATCCTGGAGGCAGGTTTTTTCTTTATGCCTATAAACCCAGTAGATTCGCTGCTGCCTGGCAAACCTTCCCGTCTAAAGGCCCCGGGCATATCTTTAGCAGCCACTTTTTTGTTTACCTTGATGCAATCCGGATTGACTTCCTCCAGAAATCTGCTCGGCTCACAGTTGAGTAACCTGCCGTATCGATAACGTGTCAGGGCATAGCTAAAGTATAATTTGTCCATGGCACGCGTAGTAGCTACATAAAACAGCCTGCGCTCTTCCTCCAGATCTTCTCTGCTTTGCATCATCATCTGAGAAGGGAAAAGATCCTCTTCCATTCCCACCACAAAGACCTGCTTAAATTCCAATCCCTTCGACGAGTGAATGGTCATCAGCGTGATGGCGTCAGTCGTGTCTTTGTCTCGGTCATTATCCGTCAATAAGGCGATTTCCTGAAGAAATGCACCCAAACTTTTATCTTCATTCTCTTCATTGTCCACGTATTCTTTGATGGCATTTAGGAGTTCCTGTACGTTTTCGTAGCGGTTGAGGCCTTCTATGGTTTTGTCTTCATACAGCTCCCGCAATAGCCCACTTTGCTTGGCTATACTATTGGCCGCTTCGAAAGCATCTTTGCGTTCCACTTCGATTTGGAATGCCTGGATCATAGTGGCAAAGTCCGCCAGCTGGCTGGCAGCTCGCCCTCCCAGAAAACTGTGCGAATTTTGTACCACCTCCCAGAGCGGCATATCGTGATCAAAGGCAGCGATCAAAAGCTTATCTACCGAGGTGTTGCCGATACCCCGCTTGGGATAATTGACTATTCGCTTAAAGGCTTCCTCATCGGAGGGATTGACCGTGAAGCGCATGTAAGCCATGAGGTCTTTTATTTCCTTTCTTTGGTAAAAGGAAAGCCCACCTACGATTTTATAGGTCAGGTTTAATTTGCGTAGGGCTTCCTCTATGGCTCTGGACTGTGAGTTGGTTCTATATAAAATCGCAAAGTCACTATTGCTCAGTTTTTTGGTGTTTTTCTCTTCGAAAATAGTCTGAGCCACGATTTTCCCTTCTTCATTATCAGAGGAAGCTTTGACCAGTTCGATCAGGTCGCCATCATCATTGGAAGTCCAGACTAATTTTTTCAGCTGCGCTTTATTCTTGTCAATGATGGAATTAGCCGCTTCCACTATATTTTTGGTGGATCGGTAGTTTTGCTCCAGCTTGACCACAAACAGATCCGGGTAGTCCTTCTCGAAATTCAGGATATTCTGAATATCCGCACCCCGGAAGGCGTAAATACTCTGTGCATCGTCGCCGACTACACAGATGTTTTGATGGACGGCCGCAAGCTTTTTAGTAATCAGGTATTGGGAAAGGTTCGTATCCTGAAACTCATCCACCATGACATAGCGGAAGCGTTGCTGATACTTATTCAATACGTCCAGGTGGTCACGAAACAGCACGTTGGTATTGAACAGCAAATCATCGAAGTCCATGGCGCCGGCCTTGAATAGCCGGTCCTGGTACCGCTGGTAGATTTCACCCATTTTTGGCTTCATAGCTGCCTCATCGTCTGCTTTGACGTAAGGGTCATCCTGATAAGCTTTCCAGGTGATCAGGCGGTTTTTGGCTCCGGAGATTCTGGAGAGTACAGCATTGGCTTTATAGACTTTATCATCCAGCCGCATTTCTTTCACAATGGTTCGGATCAGGGATTTGGAATCATCTGCATCGTAAATCGTGAAATTAGAAGGGTAGCCGATTTTCTCCGCTTCCACCCGCAGTATTTTGGCAAAGACAGAGTGAAAAGTCCCCATCCAGGTATTGCGTGCATCCAGCCCCACCAGGGATTCTATCCGGTGCCGCATTTCGGCAGCAGCCTTGTTGGTAAAGGTCAGTGACAGTATACTGAAAGGGTCTACATTTTTAGAGTAAATCAGATGCGCGATCCTGTAGGTCAGTACTCTGGTTTTGCCAGATCCTGCACCTGCGATGATCATCACGGGTCCGTCTGTATGTTCTACAGCTTCTCGCTGAGGAGGGTTTAAGCCTTCGAGGTAATCCATTTTTTATTTGATTCAAGAACCAAGATCAAAGAATCAAGATTCAAGTAGCTAGTATCAAGATTTAGGTGTCAGGACTTTATTGTCAAATATCCAGTTTTAATTATTATATATCCGCTTTTCTGCCAGTAAGGAGGCCATAGCAATATAGCACTGTTAAACTTTAGAATTGAGGCCACTTCAGCCTGTCGTGCTCCTGAGAGAGTCTTCGGTCTTCCGGCCAGATAAGCGAAGGATCTAAGGTGACTGGCATCATTGCGGATCATCATTTAAATTATATATCCAGTCCAATGTAGATCTAAGAGCCAAGAATCGCGAATCAGGAGACAGGGAGATAGAGGGGCTGTCTGGCGCTTATCACTTTAAACATTCACACTTTTAATTTTAAACTTATATTTTCCAGCGCTTGTGACTCCAAAGGTATAGATCCGGCTGGTTTCTGATGTTTTCTTCCAGCCTTCGGCAAAATTCATCGGTGATGCTGTGTGCAGCATGCTCCGTGTAGGGAGGCTCCGCCAGCTTTTCAAACTCAAAACGATAATGTCCGCGCTTCACCTTGGTGATGGTGCCAAAGAAAACCGGTAGCTTCATCTTCTTTGCCAATACTTCCCCACCTTCGAAAAACAAAGCAGGACGGTTCATGAACTCACGGGTGTACCTGCTGTCCGAAACCGGAGGTCGCTGATCAGCTGCCAAATGTACAATTCTAGGTTGGCTGCGCATAGTAATCATACTTCTTCGAAAAGCCTTCTTCTCCGTCATGATTCCGCCAAAATGTGTCCGGATTTTTAACATCAACTGGTCAAAGAAGTCATTGTTCAGCTTGAGGTACACCGTCTCCGCATCCACTTCTGTGTGAAGTGCCACTCCGAGTATGGCCATTTCCCAATTAAAGATATGCCCTGCCATCATCAGGGAACTTGTACCGGCTTTCACCGGAGCATCTACGATTTCCTGGTTTACTACCTGAAACCTTCGCCGCAGTTCTTCTTCCGAAATGGTCAGCATTTTGATGGTTTCGGCAAAGAATGCATCGGTGAAATTCCGGTAGAATTTGTTTCGGATTTTTTTTCGCTCTTCCGCAGATTTCTCCGGAAAAGCAAATTTCAGATTCTCATCAATGACCTTTTTGCGATAGCTGATCACATACCTGGCGATCAGATATAGCAGATCCGAAAATAGATATAATACAGGCAGAGGAAGCCTGGAAAGCATTCTGAAGAAAAACATACGCCTATGTCAGGGTGGAATCTAAGGCCGGGAACAGCCAAACCATGGAACAAAATAAACGAAATCGAACGAATTCTTTCCGATTCCTAGTTATAAATTGACCCAATTGTTACTTTTGAAACTTATGTCGGAAGTTCAGCGCAGAAAATATTCTCAGGAAGAGAAAAATGCCATCTTCGATGGAGAGTTTATGCCTCACATAGACTCCATGTACAATTTTGGCTACAGGCTCACCTTTGATGAGGATGATGCCAAAGACCTTGTGCAGGATACTTACCTGAAGGCCTATCGTTTTATCAACTCATTTGAGCAGGGTACCAATGCCAAAGCTTGGCTTTTCAGGATTCTGAAAAACAGCTTTATCAATGAGTACCGCAAGAAATCCAAGCAGCCCGCAAAGGTGGATTATCAGGAAGTTGAAACTTATTACAACTCGGATGATGTTCACTACCAAAGCACTAGCGATCTGCGGGCCGAGTCCGTAAAGGATATGCTAGGAGATGAGATCTCAAATGCGCTCAATAGCCTTGCGGTGGATTTTAGGACAGTGATTATCCTTTGCGACCTGGAAGGTTTTACTTATGAAGAAATGGCGAAGATTCTGGATATCCCTATTGGGACAGTAAGATCCAGACTGCACCGAGCGAGGAATCTTTTGAAAGAAAAACTTCAAGGATATGCCCAGAATATGGGCTATAACACGGACGAAGAGGAATAATTAAAAATATTACCCATGGAAATGAATGACAACCCATCCGGAGAGCGAAAGATGCAGTGCAGCGACGAAAACAGATGTTTTGAGTTGCTGGAAAGCATTTTAGACGGAGAACTGCAGGATTCCGGCAAGGAAGTCCTCAAGGAAAAGTTAGCCAAGTGTCAGCCATGCTTTGAGCATTATCACCTGGAGCAGGCTATCCGGGATGTATTGAAAACAAAGTGTACCAAACACGCCGTTCCTACTGAACTGGCTGATAAAATCCGCCAGCAGATCCAGGAGATAAAGTAAAGCATGACACAAGGTAAAGCCATTATTTTTTCAGCCCCTTCTGGATCAGGGAAGACTTCACTGGTGAAGCATCTGATCCAAAATATCCCAAATCTGGGATTTTCCATATCTGCATGCACCCGTGATAAGCGGGGCAGGCACGAAGTCCACGGCAAGGATTACTACTTTTTGACCCAGGAACAATTCAAAAAACACATTGACAACGATGACTTCATCGAATGGGAAGAAGTCTATGCGGGCAACTTCTACGGCACACTGAAAGAGGAGATCCAAAGAATCTGGGATTCCGGCAAAGCAGTGATCTTTGATGTAGACGTGAAAGGCGGGCTAGCGCTGAAAAAGTATTTTGGTGAGCAAGCGCTGGCCATATTTGTGAAAGTACCGAGCTTAGAAGTACTCAAGACCCGACTGAACGACCGGGGCACAGAGACGGAGGAATCCCTCTCCCGTAGAATATTTAAAGCAGAGTTTGAGGCCAAGTTTGAGCCACAGTTTGATGTGACAGTGGTGAATGATGAGTTTGCGAAGTCCAGTGCCGAGGCAGAATACCTGGTCCGGGAATTTATAGCACGATAGGATTGTGAAAGTAGGCTTATACTTCGGTTCCTTCAATCCCATCCATATCGGCCATCTGATCATCGCCGATACCCTGCACGACCGAACCGATCTCGATGAGGTGTGGTTTGTGGTCAGTCCGCAAAATCCGCTGAAAAAACGTCAGTCTTTAATCCACGAGTTTGACCGTTTGCGTATGGTGGAGCTGGCGATTGAGGACAATTTTCATTTCCGGGCCTGTGATGTGGAGTTTGCCATGCCTAAGCCCAGCTACACCATCGATACCCTCGCCTATCTGACTGACCAATACCCACAGCACCAATTCTGCTTATTTTTAGGTTCTGACAATCTCAGCCAGCTAAAGCGCTGGAAGAATTATCAAACTATCTTGGATGACTATGAGATTTTCGTCTATCCGCGTCCGGGTGAGGCCAAGACTTTTGAGCATCCGAATATCAAACTGATCGACGCTCCACTTCTGGATATCTCAGCGACCTTTATTCGCAAGTCTATCTTGGCTGGCAAATCTGTCAAATACCTACTTCCTGAAGGGGTATCGGATTATATTCGGGACAAGAAGTTGTATTTGTAAGTCGGTAATCATTTGAATTCAAGCTATTTGTATTTTACATCTACTTTTACGTTGTGTAAACTATTTTTAAGTTATTTTCAAACTAATCCTTGCGATTAAAAAAAAAATAATAAACTTATACCGAAGTCTTAAGTGAGACCTGATTCCGGCCGGGATTTTTTAAACAATCATTAACTATTTTCTATTATGAAAAAATTATTATTTGGAATGGTCTTTATGGGGGATATGATGTTCAGCAGTTTAGGTGTTGTGGCACAAGTAGAAGAAGAACCATGTCCACCTGGCAGTCCTACTAATTCTTATGGAGGGGTTTGTTGTGCCTCATCCAGATCATGTCCACATCCTTATGCTGGACTAATTGCAGCGTCTTCATGGACCAGCTGTGTATCGACTTGCTCTTAATTTTTAAAAGTAGGAGACTACCTCTCCTACTTTTTCTCCTTTAAAAACCTATATGAATTTCTTTAAGTCACTACTTTCCTTATTCCTACTCTCTTCATCTTTTGCATGCTCTTCTAATGAAGACTTTAGAACAGATGTTTATTTTACTGAAGAAGATCTTCCCAACCCTATACAACTTCAAGGTAAAAAATATAATATCCCTGAAATTATTAACCCGCGCGGTTTAATGCTAAAAGATCAGTATGCAGTTGTATTTGAAAGAAAAAGTATTGAGAGCAATAAAATTCATGTGATAGACTTAAAAACTGGGAAATATCTCAGATCCAAAGGCAAAGATGGAATGGGGCCTGGTGAAGTAACTGTCATTACCCAAATAGAAGATGTCGGAGAAGAAGGCATGGTTTGGACTTATGATCCAGAAATGAGGATTTTTTCCAAATTTGATCTTTCTGACTCTTCTTTATTGGCCGTAGATCAAATAAAGTCCCCTGAAACAAGTTACTTTCTAACAAGCACAACATGGACAGGAACCAAAAGTATTTTAGGGAATTCTGTAGACGGTTGGACTAAATACCTTCATTTGAATATTGATGGTGATACTTTGGCTCTCTTTGGCAGTTGGCAAGATATGATTGCAAATAGAGAATTACCTAGAGGGATAAAGCCAGATGAGTTGGATGCTAATTTTGTAAGTAGTTTATTTCAAGGGGTACTAAAGACATCAAAAGATGGAAAGAAAGCGGTTATGGCAGGGATAAGCATTGATTATATTGATGTTGTTGATTTAAATGACAATTCTATTTTAACTATATATGGGCCAAGCCAAGAAATTCAGGATTTTAGAATAGGGCATTGGGATGGATTTCAAGTACCTGATCTTGCAAGCAATTCAACAGAACGATATTTAGATGTTTACCCTGGGGAAAAATCTTTTTTTGCTCTCTTTTTCGGCAAGCCTTATCGTGAGTTAGGAAGTCCGGAAAGCCTCAACCGGGTTTTTGAATTTGATTATAATGGAAATATTTTAAACCAATATCAGCTAGACTATCCAGTATATGGCATAGCAGTGGATGAGGAGAATAAGGCAATCTATAGCGTAACTGTAGACCGTGAGCCGAATCTGGTCCGGTTTGATTATTAACTTCTTTTCTAAGCTTCATTAGAGGACAGGATTTTTGCCAAGACGAAAATTATTTCCTGAGCTGAGGGATTACATCCGGGATAAGAAGTTGTATTTGTAAAAATTCAAAATCCTTATAATCAATAAAATGAATTTGGGATTATGATTTCTGCTTTGCAAATAATATTCTAGTTATTTTAAATTTAAATTTTATCAAATGAAATGTAAATCTTATCTTTTTTTAGTATCAATCTTAATCTTTTTTCAAGGGTGTAATGTAATTGAACACAGTGATGGTTTTGATAATATTAAGAACAGTAAAGTCGAAAAAGTAAGAACTTGGTTTAATGAAAGCAGGGTCTTTTCAAAGCCAAACTCTCGAATTAATGAAATGATAGTTATGAATCCCAATTGGAAGGAATTCAAAATTCATAAATTAGAAGATGGTAGAGAAGTAGTTGAAGTTTTAAATACAAAGAATAAAGATATCTTTAGATCAGTAGGAAGCAAGGAAGATAAATTTAAAATGATTCAAAATTCAATTTTATTCTTTCCTGTTGCCAATGACGACTACGAAATTTACTCATTGTTAACAATTCAAAATCAAAATTCAAGTTCAAAAGAAACTTTGGATGAATTAAATTATCTTCAAACATCTGAAGATTTTAATGGTGAGAGAATATTTTTCGATTCAGATAATAAATTTCTCGGAGGATGGGCTTATAAAGATGGTAAGGTATCTCGAACTATAAGACAATCGTCCGATAGAAATTCTTCGAATAAAAGAGTAGATGGGACAATTTATTTTACTTGTGAGTATGAGACAATTACTTGGTGGCAAGAACAAGCAGGACCAGATTTGTATTTAGGTACTGATTATACAATTTCTTGTGAATTTACATATGTTGAGGATGAAAATTATCCGACTGGTCCTCCAATTGGAGGAGGAGGTAGTCTTCCAGGTGATGGAGGGCCGAATCCACCTGAAGAAGAAGAGCATTGCTATGAATTGCATCCGACAATACCTAATCTATGGGTTCTTTGTGGATATTTAATTGCTGAGAACTGTTTTGAAGGTATGCCCTGTTTTGATTGGGGAGTTAAATTTGGAAATTGTACTGAGATGGGGAATATTCATGGAGGTGCTGTAACTTTTGAACAATTTGAGGATTATTATAATGGTGTTGATTATGAAGACATTGTTACAGATAACCCTGATTTGAGTATCTCGGGTTTTGGTTCCCAGCCAGGAGGTCCATTAACATCATACAGGTATGTAATAGATCCTTTAAATCCAAATCTTATTATTGATATGCGACATATGTTGGTAATTGGAAGATATGGCAGAGCAGTAGGTGAAAGTGTTGAAATATTACAATGGTTGTCTTCCGAAGAAAGTGCTTTTGATTCACAGGATTTTTTCTCTAATGAATTAGGTTATTCTTTCTTCAAGCAGTTTGGAGGGGCAATCCATTCTACTCCTGAGTATACCACTGATTTTTTAAGGCAATTCATATATGATGCTTCAAAAAGGAATGATATTACTACTCCAGAACAATGTGATTGGTATTGATAAATTAAAAATATATGAAATTTTGGAAAAAAGTTAGTATTATATTTGGAAGTTTTTTGATTCTTGTTTGTTTCTTTTTGTCGAAAGACATATTTACTAAAGTGAAAAACAAATCAAATTTTAAACTGGTTGAAAATGGTATGTCCAAACAGCAAGTTTTAAATGTAATGGGTGAGCCAGATTTTAAATATTTAAATTTGAAAAGTGATTCTGTGTATTATTACGATGCGCCACCTTTATCGTCTGAAGGGTTTGAAGTAAGTTTCAATACCCATGATCAAGCATCTAAAATAAAATAATAAAATTTATTGTATCTTGAAATTAAGCCCAAGTATTGAAATCTTGGGCTTAATTATTTATGTTTTATGTATAGAGGTGTCCGCTTAATTTCATATATTTATGCTTTCAAACAAGCAGATAATGGATATTTTCAAAGGGCAAGAGCTTATAGAGTTCAGTAAAAGGTTCCAAAGCGAACTAGACTGTAAAAAGTACTTGGCAGAAATCAAGTGGAAAGCCGGGTTTACGTGCCGGAAGTGTGGCCACCATGGCAGTCAAATCCGGAAAGATTATGCTCGTACCTGCAACAAATGTAGCGATACTGAAAGTGCCGGTGCAGGCACCCTTTTCCATAAAGTCAAATTTGGTCTTGTAAAGGCATTTTATATCTGCTTTGAGATGAGCACAAGTACCAAAAGTCTCTCTGCGATGTATATGGCCAAGCGGTATGGCATTAACCGTAAAACAGCCATGAGTTTCATGCATAAAGTACGTGAGGCCATGAAATCGAGCGGAAATCATCCCATGAAAGGGGAAGTTCATGTTGACGAATTCGTCGTAGGAGGCCAAGAGGCCGGGCATACTGGAAGGAGCTATGGAGGAAAGAAAGAGAAGGTGGTATGTGCTGTAGAACTTACTGATGCAGGAAAAGCAAACGGTTGTATGCATTACAGATCAAGGATTTCTCGGCCAAATCACTACGTCCCATCTTTGAGAGCTACATCGACAAGTAAGCCCAAGTTCAAACAGACGAGTGGAAAGGGTATCGTCCTATCAAAAAAGACTTTACCATCAAACAGACCCCCAGTGAATTGGGCTTAAATTTCAAAGCAATTCACACCATGATCCATCAGATAAAATCATGGTTAAGGACGACGTTTTCCTGGGTAAGCAAAAGACACATTAACCGCTACCTAAGTGAGTTTTCCTACCGGATTAATCGCACAGAATAAAGCTACCATCTTCCACAATTTGATCACCAGAATGGTCAGTAAGGAGAAAATCTACATTGCTGACTTGATATGATATTAACTGGTCACCTCTATAAATCTATATTATTCCGCCAGTCAAATTTAGTAGATGAAATTACATTCGACCCAAAAGCATTTCCTGTCGGAGTTATTGGAGATAAATTTGTTTTTAAGGCAACACCCGACAGGATTTTAGCAGGTATAGAAAGTTATAAAGGTAATTCACCTCAGTTTGATAGATTAAGAAATCTTGGTAATAAGTTGGAAAAAGAGGGAAACCCAGTGCTTTTTTTGGTCGAATTTGATTTTTAAAGCGGGATAATTTTTTACTGTCAGCATATAGAGCATCATGATGGTGGTCTCATGAATTTGATTTGTACTACTTCAATTATGGATTTACTGAGGTAGTAGGCGGAATAGAGTACAGGATTTTTGCATGCTATCCCCTTTTTTGCTTTCTTGAATCCTGACCCAAAAGCCAGACTTTTCAACTTCAAACCTGACCTTAATGCAAAAACATACCTATGGAAGTGGGGTGATCGGTAACTGTGCCTACATCGCCCATGTGGAACTGGACACCAATATCAGCTGGCTTTGCCTGCCCAGATTCGATTCTGATTTTATTTTTGGGGGAATGCTCGACCGGGAAAAAGGTGGAGAATTCACCATTCATCCAGAATCAGGTGATTTGAATACTTCTCAGGAATACCTGGAAAATACCAATGTATTGAAAACCACCGTAACATCAGGTGAGGATAAGTATGCTGTCACGGATTTTGCCCCGAGATTTAAAAATTTTGATCGCTACTACAAGCCCCTGATGCTGATCCGTAAGATCGAAGCTCTGGAGGGATCTCCCAAAATTCTGATCAAATGCCAACCTTCAGCAGAGCACGGAGCCAGGCTGCTGAAGTCAAGCATGGGGAGTAACCATATCCGGTTTATGGATACCGATCAGGAGCTTCGACTCTCTACCAATGCTCCCCTAAGCTATATTATGGATGGGAAAGCCTTTGCGCTCAATAAGCCCATATACCTGGTACTGACCTATGGGAGGCCCTTGGAAGCGCCTATAGAGACTACCTGTGAGCGTTTCCTTCAAGCTACCACCACCTATTGGCAGGAATGGGTGAAATCCACTAGCATTTCAAATTTTCACCAAAAGCTGGTCCTTCGCTCTGCCTTGATCCTGAAGATTCACCAGTATGAGGATACAGGAGCGATCATAGCCGCTTCGACCACTAGTCTACCTGAATCTCCTAATAGCACCCGAAACTGGGATTATAGGTACTGCTGGATCAGGGACAGTTATTACACTTTGACCTGTTTTAATAGTTTGGGGCACTTCGAGGAGCTGGAGAAATACTTTGAATTCATCCATAATCTCCGACCTGGAGAGGATGGACGCTACCAGCCCTTGTACTCCATCACAGGTGACTCCCTGCTCACTGAGGAAATCTCCGATCTGGACGGGTATCTGGGAAATAAACCCGTTCGCTTTGGTAATCAGGCTTATACCCACATCCAAAATGATCTATATGGGCAGGTCTTGGTTTCACTTCTTCCCTTGTATTCAGATCAGCGATTTACGGAAGAAGAGCGAAGTAGCTCCAGACCCATGATTATGAACCTGCTCAATAAAATTGAAGCCACTATGAATGAAAAAGATGCAGGACTCTGGGAGTTTAGAAACCTCGCTCAGGAGCACTGTTATACTTTTCTGTTTCACTGGGCAGGAGCCTGTGCTGCCGCAAAAATAGGTATACGGCTAAAGGATGATGATATGTATCAAAAGGCCATCATGCTCCGGGATTTGGCAGTAGATAAAATAGAGCAATGCTACCTGCCTGAGCGAAAAGCCTACGGTCAGGCTTTGGGTTCTACCTACATGGATGCTTCCACACTTCAATTGATTACCATGGGGTATTTTGGTGACGACTTGGAACGTGCAAATGATCACCTGAAAGCCCTGGAGGATGAATTGCTGGCAAAGGACTTCCTGTTCTATCGTTATAAGCACATGGATGATTTTGGTGTGCCAGAGACTACATTTCTCATTTGCGCATTCTGGTACATCGAAGCGCTAGCCTGTGTGGGACGACTGGATGAGGCTGTGGAGGGTTTTGAGACCCTGGTCAAATACTGTAATCACCTCAATCTTTTCTCAGAAGATGTGGATCAGAAGACTGGTTCTCAATGGGGCAATTTTCCACAGGCATATTCGCATGTGGGCTTGATGAATGCCGCTTTCCGGATAGGTAAAAAGCTGGATAGGCCTAATTTCTTGTAATAAATTCCCCTCAGAGTTCCGCAGATAAATAGCCCAGATTTTCGGGGATTTAGATTCTCCACATATTGTCCTGCTTTTTCGGAAGCAGGACTTTTTTTAACCTTTGAGGTGTAATCCCGAATGTCGCCAAACTTCGGGATCTCCTCGAAGGTTTTTTTGCAAAATACATTTTTAAAACCTTCGAGGTTCAAAAAAACCTCAAAGGTTATTATCCACTTCCAGAACTTTTCTATAGCTGGTTTTCAGGCTTAGTACAATACTTGTAGTTTCGATTTCTCATTAACTGTACCGCTCATGAGTTTTACTAGAATTACTTCCGCTTTACTATCCCTCTGTATTTCGCTCGCTTTTGTTTCTTGCTCCAAAGACATTTACAAAGCCAACAACAAAGCCCATAAAAAAGCGGTCAAAGAAGCCACAGCTTTCATCCAAGAAATCCCAAAAACAAAGGCAGAACTGGATTACGATACGCTCAGCATCACTGATGAATGGGTGGGGACCACGAACTTCAGCATCAGAAAGCCCAATTTTGTCATCATCCACCATACCGCTCAGGATTCCCTGGCTCAGACCATTAGCACTTTTACTATGCCCAGAACTCAGGTGAGTTCGCACTATGTAGTGGGCAGAGGCGGGGAGATCGTCCAGATGTTGAATGATTACCTGCGCTCCTGGCATGCAGGTAGGGGGAAATGGGGGAATGATACCGACCTCAACTCTTCATCCATAGGTATTGAGCTGGACAACAATGGCAATGAGCCCTTCACAGCGGCTCAGATAGAGAGTTTGTTGGTGCTTCTCAAGCGGCTCAAGTGGAAGTTTAACATACCGGCCGCAAACTTTATCGGGCATTCGGATATCGCTCCGACCAGGAAAGTAGACCCCAGTAGCTATTTCCCTTGGAAAAAGCTTGCCGAAGAGGGATTTGGGCTTTGGTATGATGAGGATAAAGTAAATGAAGCTCTGATGAGTGATGGGAGTACTACTTCAGTTGCTTTGGAGAGCTCGGATTCCTTGCCCCAAGATTCCTTTGACCCTATAATTGCCCTTCGGGTCATAGGTTATGATGTAAGTGATCCTAAAGCTGCCATTAGGGCTTTTAAGATTCATTTTATCCAAAATGATACGGAATCAGAACTGAATAAATACGATCTGGCTGTACTGAAAAATCTCTTTTTGAAATACCTCTAAGCGTGAAGTGGATTTTTGTGGTAATGAGTATTGCCTAAAGTTCGCCTCTTTGATAGCGGAATTCCTCGGCATGCTGATTTTCCTCATCGTTGAGCGTAAGCTGAATGACCAGCTCATCGGATCTACGCATCATGGTCAGTCCGTCAAAGTAAACTACATTTTCGCCCATTTCAATCAATTGGAAAACCGTCCATTCTTCCTTTTCCTCCCAAGGTTTAAGATCTGCTCCAAAGTGCTTCAGCTTCAGGTATAAGGTTTCACCTTCCTGAATGAGGTGCATAAATTCTGAAAACACCAGCTTCCCATCATTCCAAAATCTAAAGGTTCCGATCATGTGCCCGTCCAATGCCGGCATCCAGACTTCCTCACATTGGCCTCCGAGTCCCGGACCTGTCCAGTAGCCTTGAATCCAGCCCAAGTCGGAAACATTGCCCTTTCCGGGGGCTTGTCCTTCTACTAGGTGTTTGACTTGAGGAAAAGCTGTGAAGCTAATAAGAATCAGGAGGGTAGCAAGTATAGTGGTTTTCATCAGGGAGGAATTTTTTCTTCCTAATAATAGGTAAAAATAAAAGAAAATCATTCGGGAGCTGACCTCCAAACCGCGGATGAAAGCAATTTCGCCCTTGAATGCCATTTTTGTTAATCTGCAACTCTTTTGGGAGTAGATCAACCGGAATAAAAGTCTTTCCGAAATACCTCCAATACTTATTGATCGTGACGCTTTGGGATGTCTGGGTTTACAAAAGTAAATCCCCTGGCTTCTTCCCCATCAAAAAAGTCAATGACCATTCCCATCAGAAACATAAAATGTTTTTTCTCAATCAGCACGGGTATTCCTGCGATTTCTACCTGCTGATCATCTTCTTTGGGCTTGTCAAAACCCAGAGCATATGCCATTCCGCCACATCCCCCACCTTTCACACCTACCCGTAGGAAGTAGTCCTCCGGAATATTTTTGGTGGTCATTATGTTTTTGATCTCGGCTTCAGCCTTTTCGGTGATCTTCACTGGGATTATCATGTCAGGGAAATGATTTTGGCAGGGAATTGGTTCGCTTGCCTGCAAATTTACATGCCCTTTGATTTTGTCACAGGGATTATTTGTGCAAATTCAAGCTTTAATCTCCAAATATGGACTACGTTGTCGATTTATTGAAAATTCTACTGCCTGCAGGTATTGTATTGTATGGCATGTATCTGGTGGTGGTTTCTTTTCTTGCTAAGGAAAGAGAAAAAATGCTGGTGGAGTTGAAAACCAAAAACACGGAGCAAATTCTTCCGATCAGGCTTCAGGCAGCTGAACGCCTGGCTTTGTTTCTGGAAAGGATCACCCCGAATAATCTGGTTCGCCGCTCCAACCCTGGCGGGCTCTCTGCGGGGGAATTGCACACCATCCTACTGGCAGAGGTGCGAGAGGAGTTTAACCATAACTTTTCCCAGCAGGTCTATTTTTCGGAAGAAACCTGGGAGGCTGTCAAGCGGGCTGTGGAAGAAGTGAATACCATTTTGAACCAAAGTCGCCAAAGACTGCATGAAGAGGCTACCGGTATAGATATGGCCAAAGCGATTTTTGCGCAGGCACTGGAGCAAAAAAACGATGCCGTGGCATATGCGTTGAAGCAAGTGAAGTCCGAAGTGAATATTTATTTCTAAGCCATGAGCCTGAAGGATAAAGCAAATGAAACCCTAGCCCGAGCCAAAGTACTTTTTGGGAAGCAAGCAGAAAATCTAGCCGAACAGGAAGAAAAGGTGAAAGAGCTTGTGGCCGGTGTGAAAAACAGACTGGTGGAGGCAGGGGATAACTCCCGGGTCAAGAAACTGGTAGAACCTATCACGGTTTTTATCCGGATGATCAAAGCCCATTTCAACGGAACGCATAAGCTTTCAATGAGTACTTTGGGACTGCTCCTGCTGGGTTTGGTGTACTTTGTTTCGCCTATTGATATGATCCCGGACTTTCTGGGAGTGTTTGGATTTGCTGACGACCTTTCTGTAATTTTGGCTATTTATGCCAAGCTCAAGGACGAAGTCAGCGATTTTTTGGACTGGGAGAGAACTCAAGGATAGCACCACCTGTTAGCCACCAAAATCCATTATTATGCTAGACCAACAAGTGCAACTGATTACCCCGGAATTGATAGCTTCAGCTATGAACTATTCCGAGTATAAAAACATGATCGCTGCCCTCTTGGAGGAAAATAAAACCACCGGGGCTAATCAGTCAGAAAGCTACCTGAACTATACCAAAATGAGCATGCAGCGCATGAAACGTTGGGACAAAACAGTGAAGGTAGCCCCCGAACTGGAGAAAATAGTCAGCTCCATTTCATCTCCGCAGGTATGGCTGGTGATCACGGAGGCTTGGTGTGGAGATGCCGCACAGAGTATGCCCTTTGTGGCCAAACTCGCAGGCATGAATCCCTTGATTGAGCTGAAGTTTGTACTGCGGGATGAAAATCCAGAACTCATGGATGCCTACTTGACAGAAGGGGCCAGATCCATACCCATTTTGATAGCATTAAGTGCGGATTTGAGCAAGGAGCTTTTTGTATGGGGGCCTAGGCCAAAATTTCTCCAAGATAGATTGAAAGCGTATAAACTCGATCCGCAGAATATTACCCCAAAGGAGTTTGCTGACGGCACGCATCTGTGGTACGCAAGGGATAAAAATAAGGCGATCGCGGAGGAACTCACTCCTTTGATTGCTTCAACTATATAAATTATGCGAATCGCACTGATATCCGGAGGTTCCGGTCTTGTAGGCAAGGCTATTCTTCACCAGCTTTTTAAAAATGAAGACTACGATTATGTATTGAGCGTTGGTCGAAGGAAGTTGGCCATTAAGCAGCAGAAGCTAGTACAGATAGAGGGCGATATGGCTAAGTTGTTGAATTGGGATTGGGAGGAAAAGGTTCGAGCACAGAGTTTGGGAGGTGAGCATAATTCACTTCTGGAAGCTTTAGCAGAAAAGACTGCCGAAGTTCATGCCTTTTCAGCGCTAGGGACTACCATTAAGCAGGCTGGATCTAAGGAGAAGTTTTATGCGATTGACCATGATCTGGTCATCGAATTTGCCAAATGGGCTAAATCCCTGAATGCTTCGAAATTTCTTTATGTCTCGGCTTCTGGTGCAGATGCGAACTCTTCAATTTTCTACAGCCAGACTAAAGGCAAAACAGAAAGTGACTTGAAATCAGTTGGATTTGATTATCTGGGGTTATTCAGGCCATCCCTATTATTGGGGAACAGACATGAATTCCGCTTGGGTGAGCAGGTGGCGACCATCCTCATGAAGCCTCTCGTATGGTTGAAATTGTTTAAAAACATCCGACCTATCTATGATTACCAAGTCGCCAAAGCGCTAGTAAAAACTGCGCTGGCGCAAAAATCAAATTCTGTAGAAGTAATCTCCTCTGGAGAAATGCAAGACCTAAGCAAATGATAGTAGTTATCCAACGGGCATCCGAAGCCTCTGTAAAAATTGATGGACAAGTCAAAGCCGAAATTGGAACCGGCTTGATGATTTTGCTGGGAATAGAAGAGGCTGACACGGAAGAGGACATCACCTGGCTTTCGAAGAAAATTATCAATCTGAGGATATTTCCCGACGAAAATCAAGTAATGAACAAGAGCCTGTTGGATATAGCAGGAGAGATTTTGTTGATCTCGCAGTTTACCCTTCATGCCAGTACAAAGAAGGGAAATCGGCCATCATACATCAAAGCAGCCAAGCCTGATATTGCGATTCCCTTGTATGAAAAGATGATCCATACTTTAGAATCAGAACTTGGGAGGCCCATCGGGACCGGTGAATTTGGTGCTGATATGAAAGTGGCTTTAGTGAACGACGGGCCAGTCACTATAGTCATGGACAGCAAAAACAAGGTATAATAGCAAATAGATTTTTAATCTGCCGTCGTGGACAAGTAATTTCAAGTTTGAAATCTTTCAATCAAAAAAAGTGCAATCACTATTAAAAATCACTTCTGCCCAAGTTCTCACTAAAGGAAAACAGGTTTTCGAATCATTGGACTTCGATTGGCAGGAAGGTGAGCAGTGGGCAATAATCGGTAGCTCAGGGGCAGAGCTCACTACTTTTATAGAAACCATCCGTGGCAATGCCGTGCTGCCAAAAGGCAAGTTGGTCCGGCCTTTTGCTAAGGAATACACCGAAATGAAAACACTAGCCGGCGAGATCAATTCTTTTCGTGATCTGATCGCTTATGTTTCTCAGCGCTACGAAATACGGAACAAATCCAACCAACAAAACTTTTATTTCCAGCAGCGATTCAATGCTTCGGAAAATGAGGATACGCTGACTGTGCGTGAGTACCTGAGTCAAGTTGAGGCGAAGGTCTCTGGTCCTTGGACCTTGGAAAAGGTGGCTCATTTGCTCAGGTTGGAGTACTTGCTGGACAAGTCTGTTCTTTTGCTTTCGAATGGGGAAACCCGTAGGCTTGCATTGGGCTTGGGGCTGATGAGACAGCCGAGAATTTACCTGATGGATCAGCCAATGACAGGATTGGATGTGAAAAGCAGGGCGGAATTTGGGGAGATTTTGAAGGTTATAATTTCGAAGGGAGTGCAAGTCCTATTGACCACTTCGGCAAATGAAATTCCGGAAGGAATCACACATGTTGCCAAGTTAAGTGGAAAAGGAATCGAGAAGAGTTGGGAGGTGGCCGACTTTCATTTGACTGCCAAGCATGAACAGAAGCTTTCCTACGATTGGGAGTTACTAGATTCTCTTTTGCCAAAAAGGCCAAATGCCAATGAAGAGGTAATTCGCCTTGAAAACTTATCAATCAAATATGGGGAAAAGCAAATTCTAAACAACCTGAACTGGGAAGTGAGATCGGGTGAGCGCTGGCTGCTGAAAGGTGCAAATGGGTCTGGGAAATCTACGTTGATCAGTTTGCTGATTGGGGAAAATCCCCAAGCCTATTCTCAGAATCTTTGGCTCTTTGGACGAAAGCGGGGAACTGGGGAAAGTATCTGGGATGTGAAGCGGCCGACTGGTTTTGTAGCTCCTGAGCTTAGCCGATTTTTTCCTGCGAACCAAACTTGTAGGAAAGTGATTCTTTCGGGACTTTTTGATACTATGGGCTTATTCAAAAAGGTGAGTGCGGAACAAGAGAATTTAGCTTGGAAATGGATGACATTGTTTCATCTAGAGGCTGTAGAGAATATTCCCATCAACCGACTTTCACTGGAAAACCAACGCTGGACTTTGCTAACCCGAGCACTGATCAAGGAACCTAAACTGTTGATCCTAGATGAGGCTTCTCAGGGCATGGATGAGTTTCAGCGCAGACTTTTTAAAGATACCGTGCAGCAAATCTGTGAGCGAAGCAGCATGACGTTGGTTTATGTTAGTCATTATGCTGAGGACGTGCCTGAGGCGGTAGGGAAGGTGATTGAGCTGAGGTAATGATCTGTGAAATGGACCAGTGTGGTGGACTAATCGAGAAACTATAAGAGTGAATTAAAAAGATTGTTATAATTATGTCGTTAATTGTCAATTGTGAAATTCACCATATTTCTTTAAAAGCTCTTCAATTAGTTGATCCGAGATTCTAAAATTTGTTTCTAGTAATCTATCAATAACTGGTTTTAACCATGGAATAAGGCCTTCACTTTTGGCTCTTGCTAGTACTCCAAGAGTTCCTGTGAATTTCATTTTTAGCAGTTTGGCTACTTTCCTCCCTTTTAAATCATCCAGAATTAAAGTTGAATTAGGTATTTCATGAGCTGACGCAATTGCGCTAGCTTCACCTAGATCTAACTGAAGTTCAAGCGACTTTTTCAGATCTAGATTTTGGACATTGATAACCTGAATCCAATCAGGCAAAGGATTGCCAAATTCAATAATTATTTCGGGCGTCGTGATTATTTGAGCGTATAATTTTGGGAGAAGGTCTATTTGACCAATTTTGGTGAGGACAATTAGACTGCTTGTATCTGATATCACAATGCTACTAGGCATTTGCTATATCCTCATTTAATTCGTCTATCGATTCACCAAAAAGAGAGACATTGTATTTGCCCAGCGTTTCGATGAAAGTTTGCTTGGATACCCCCGCCAGTTCTGCAGCCTGTCCAGCAGAAAATTTCCCGTCCTCATATAGCTTTGATGCCAAAGCCATTAAGTAATCATGTTCAGATAGTTCAACGCTGTCTGGTACTCTCAGAGTTATCGTCTTCATGTTTGAATTTACATAAAATGTACTGAAAAGTTTCAAGAAGATTTTGAGACCTAATTTACTTCCACCTTCACCCCCTCAAACATCACCTCATTCTCACTAATTCCCAATTCTTTTCCGCTCGAAGTAGTTACATTCTTCAGAGTCACTTCTTTGGTCAGTACATAAGGGTATTTTTCTTTGTAAGAATCATCTGTTCTAGCAGGATTGAAATTCCCAAAGATTGCCGGTCCTTGATAATCTTCAGGATGATTGGAGTCATCGATTTTCAGATTTTCGATAATGATCTGTTCAGGCATATAGCAGGTGTAGCCAAAGTCGTGCTGACCGGAATTGAAGCCATTGATCAAGGAGGCGCTGTAGGTTTTTCCACCATTGGGAACAAATGTGCAGTTTCTGATAATGAGTTTTCCTTCCCAGGTACTACCATAATCTGAGCGAAGGTTGATTAGGCTTCTTCCTCTGATTTCTGAATTTTCCACGATGAATGTTCCAGTACCAATCGCATTGATTCCCATGTGTCCAAGTGTGGAATTTCGGATGGTTGCATTGGCCACGCCCATGTGGGCATCAAATCGGGAAAAAGAGCACTTATCAAAGAGCAGATTCTTGCTGAAATTCGATCCCATAATTCCCCAAAAGGAGCTATCGTTGATGTCATTGGTTTGGCTGCAATTGATAAAGGACACATTCAAGGCGCGATTCACGATGATGTCATAAGTGCCCATGGAGACGGGCTTTCCTGCATTGCCTATCTTTTTATAAATTCTATGTCCCGTCAGTATGGTGTTCTGTACAGTCACATTGGTACAGGTACTTATGGCCAGAAACCCTCCGTAGGGAGAGCCAAATTCACCCTCGCCTGTAATGCGATGTTCCAATCCATCGACAATTACATTTGATCGCTTGATGGCGATATTTCGCTGATAGTACTTATAGGTGGCGTCTTCCTGATTCGCAATGGTCGTAAATCTGCCACCAGTGATTTTTAGTGGAATTTCATCAATAGGTAAGGCGGTGATTTCTGTAATCTGCTCAAAATCCCAGATGATAGGTGCATTTTCATCTACATTTCCGGATTTGTCCACCAAGAAAATATCGGTCTGGGAGGCGCCATTGTTTTGGTTTAATCCCATGCGGATGTATCGCTTTGTGGTGGAGTCTGTCACCTTAATTAATGCTGGGCTGGGCAATTGAAGATCGATTTTCTTTTGATTTCTTTTCAGAGAGTTTACACCTTTTACCGGGTAAGATGCTAAGCCTGATCGGACTAGAAATACGGGTGAGTTTCGGTTTTCTACGGCTCTGTCATCGATGATGAAAATTGCAGTGCCAAAGTCGGTATCGGTCTGGATAATCGCTGAAAGGTCTTTTCCACTGATGTAGTAAGTAGCACCATCTTCAGCTTTTACCGGTAATTGATGTTCATTGGCAAATTTATGAGCTGCCACGATAGCCTCTATGTCGTCGGTTTTGCCATCTCCTTTGGCACCAAAATCACTGTATTTGACTTCTTTTCTAACTGGATTTTGGTTTGTTATCTCATTTTGAAATTTTAGAAGCGAGTCTTCAGGTGCTGAGATAAAAAGTAGTGCTAGAATTAAATGGAACATGTTTTTTACTGGAGTAATTAATTGCAATGAGTGACTAAGATGCAATTTAATCCACGTTTTTGAAAGCTAATCCCTTTTCTTCCAATGCAGCTTTCAATTTAGGAATGGAGCTTTTTCCCATACCGTGAAGTGCAAGGATCTCCTTTTCGGAAAATGTGGATAGTTTATCTACACTGTCAATTTGCTTTGATTCAAGAGCCCTTCGTGCCGGAGCGGAAAGTTTAGCCATAAATCCTGTGGTAGGTTTTCGCTCGTTTTCGCAGATCGGGCAGGTTGGACAATCGCTACTTTTAAAGAATTGATGTCCTTTTTTGCAGGTTTTGAGAGGCATATTAATGAGTTTTTGTTTACAAAAATATATGGATATCCGCTTTCTTACCAGTAGCGAGGGAAGCTATGGGTTAAGCTTTCTTTCTACGTGCTGTGGGCATTGGACTGTTGTCGGTGGACGATTATCCGCTACTATCCAGCCACATTCTTTAACTACTGGCATCATTTCGGTTAATCAGATAAAAACAACTCTCTGTCTAAGTGATCCCATTAAAACTTCGTAAAGGTGATAAGGTGAATTAGGAAAATCTATGGTAAAATAAACAGTGTAGGATAGTCTTTCGTGTTATTGATGACAATCTTTAAAATCTTGAAAGTCAATGTATTAATTGAAGATGAGTGGGTGCAAGGAGCAAAGTGTCCTAGAGAATTTAGTTTGATCCAAGGTTTTTATCGCCCACAACGGATTTTGGATCAGCCTGGGTTGATTTTCGAGGCGGGGGACTGAAAAGTTGGGTTTTATCAGTGCTGATCTGCAGTATATTCCAAAAGTAAAATGGTGACCTACACACTTGCAGGCCACCTATTATTACGTTTCATTACTGAGTCAACTTATGCAGTAATTGCCTCACCTGTCGGAAGGACTTGATGTTATAATTGGCCTGGGTATAGGCATAGCCTACCCGGATGGAGTAAGCGTTTTTCGGCATGGCTTTGAACGTATCCTCATCAGTCCAGTCATCTCCTATGGCAAGGATGAAATCAAATTCCTCACCTTTCATAATCGCCGATGCTGCCCGTCCCTTGTTGATGTCTGGTCGCTTGATTTCCAATACCATATTTCCCTCTAAGACTTGCAGGTTATAGCCTCTTGCCATGTATTTGAGATGGCTGAAGAGTTCTCTCATCCTGAGGTCACCGAGCCCGCTTTCTACCTTTCGGTAATGCCAGACCAGAGAATGGTGCTTCTCTTCGATAAATGCCCCAGGAGTTCGCAGTACGTAGTATTCCATCACTTTGCGGATGTCATCTTTCCAGTTGTCCTCAATCTCTGCATAAAGCTCCCAGTCACCTTTGTCCTCTTTCTTTTTCACCCAGACTCCATGCTCTGCTATCATATCGATATGCTGTCCTTCAAACCATTTTCCAAGGGTGTCTTTGTCCCTTCCTGAGATGATTACCACTTGGGCTTTCTTGCTCAGGGATTTGATTATGCCCTTCAGTTCAGTATCAGGGTTTGCTTTTTGTGGATCGGAGGTGAAGCCTGTGAGCGTGCCATCGTAATCCAAAAATAAGATTGGTTTTTTGGCCTTTTTGAAGCTCGTTTCTATCTCATTCATGACCTTAGCATCCACATCTTTGGAAGTAAGTTCGGCCTGTTTGCCTTTTACATGTTCCACTCGGTCCATGAATACCTTTACCCACTGGAATACATCATATTTCTTCAGGCTTTCCTGCATGCTTGCCATTCTGGCTTGCTGCTCGTCAGGTTTCATGGAGAGGGCACTATAAATGGCGTCGACTACCCCTTGACGGTCATTGGGATTGACCAAAATCGCATCTTGCAGTTCCTTGGAAGCACCGGCCATTTCAGAAAGGATCAGGACTCCACTTTGATCGGTTTTACTGGCGACGAATTCCTTGCAGACTAGATTCATTCCATCTCGCAGCGGCGTCACCAGCGCGATATCCGACATGTTGTAAAAGGCACTGAGCTCTTCAAATGGAAAACTTCTGTAGAAATAATGTACGGGCACCCAGTTCAGGGTAGAGTATTCACTATTGATTCTACCTACCAACAGGTCAATTTCCTCCTTGAGTTCTTTGTAGGATTGGACTTTGTCCCGGCTAGGAACCACGATCATGATCATGGATACCTTACCGTGGAGTTCCTTGTGCTGCTCCAGGAGTTGGTTGAAAGCCTGGATACGCTGAGGAATTCCTTTGGAATAATCCAGTCTGTCTATGGTGAGAAGCATTTTTTGCCCTTCTACGAGCTGACTAAACTGCTGCACATAGCGCAGCGTTTTTTTACTTTTGGCTTGCTTCGCAAACTTATCGTAATCAATTCCCATAGGGAAAGAGTCCACATTGATGATGCGGTTTTCCGCTTGGATGTAGCCACTCTCACTGGAAAGTCCCGTAATCCTCCCCACGGCACTGAGAAAGTGACGCATATCATCATAGGTATGGAAGCCGATTAGGTCAGCTCCACAGATGCCCTCCAGCAGTTCCTTTCTCCAGGGGATCATTCGCAGGATCTCATAGGAAGGGAATGGGATGTGCTGAAAAAAGGCAATGGTAGCATTAGGCAGTACATCCCGCAGCATTTGGGGTAGCAGGAGCAATTGATAATCATGTACCCAAATGGTGTCATCAGGCCCTGCTTTCTTCAGGATAGCTTCGCAAAATTTTTGATTCACCCGCACGTATGCTTCCCAGTGCTCAGGGTTATAGACCATGTACTGGGTGAAATAGTGAAATGCCGGCCAAAGTGTTTCATTACTGAACCCCTCGTAAAATTCCTCCACATCTTCCTTGGAAAGAAAGACCGGGGCCATTTTGAGGTCGTGGAGTTCAAGAATGATCTCGGCTCTTTGCTCGGGATCGTCGACGGTATTTCCTGGCCAGCCTATCCAGATGTTTTCGCCCTGTTTGTAGATGGATCCTAATCCTGTGGCTAGTCCGCCTGCGCTAGGCTTGAATTCGAATCTGCCATTTCTATGGCGTAAACTGATAGGTAGGCGGTTTGAAACAATTATGGTTTTAGACATAAAAAGGTGTGGTTTGTTAAAATGGACAGTAACATTTCTGCCCAAAAAGGTGATTAAAGAAGGTACAGATTAAAATTCTGTTTTAAAAGTCCAACGGGACGAATTCATGAAATGTTCATACAAAATTCTGTTTTTGGGTATAAAAAAAGCACCTGCGTGGAGGTGCTCTTTAGCTTAATTGCTGGCTATGTTTTTGGCTTTGGTGTCTACTTTTGACCAAATGAATTCGGCTAAATCCCGGCCTTCTGTGATTCCATACTCAATGGCCGGTCGGTAGTGGATCCCTCCATAAAACCGGCTCAACGCCGCTTCTTCAGCGGCTTGTGAAAAGGAATCGAATTCCCGGATAGGTAGCCCGTATGCTACTTCTGAACTGTCCACAATGTGAAACTCATCACCAAATAACTGCGCCAAAGTGTATGCTGATGCAGCTGAGGCCACGCTATGTCCACTGGTATGTTCGGGGAATGGCGGAGTTTGGAGGATGGGAACCCAGGTTTCGTCTATATGTTGATTGATATAGGTTTCCGGGCGTATAAGGTTACTTCTGTATTTTTCATCCCAGCAGGAGATAAATGCTTCATTCAGTGAAATACTGGTCATGGCCAACGCTTCTGCAGTTCCTTTCCAGTCCTTTTGAGCAGCTTTGGAAGCAATAGCGGCTATACTCATCCAGTGGCCGCCTGGGGTGATTTTTTTCTCAGCAAACATCACATGGCCTTTCACATTCATTTTGTAAGGGTTACAGTCCCAAAACAAAGCGATGTCCTTTTGCTCCTGGGTGGCCATTTTGTCTATATCATAGACCTCTTTGGCTACCTTGAAAAACTCACTGTCCGGATCTGTAGAAAAAGGCGGGGGAGGAAGTGGTTTAAATTGAGAAGCAGAATCCAGCACGAAAGTTCTGATCTTGTTCCAATGGGGCTCTATCGCCTCCATGTAAGCTGGAGGGGTAGGCTCCCAGGTGCCTTCTTCCCCGGTCACGGTAAACTTAGGGAAAGAACGACTTTGGTGGTAGTTGTCTTTCGAAGAATAGGCCTTGATGACATCTCCTACCTCCTGCCCAAAGGCGATGGAGGCTTCCATTACATCATCTGGTATTCCTTTTTCTTGCAAAACTGCATACGTAGAGTCTCTATGCTGATGCATTAAATCTTCCGAAAAGATCAAACCTGTACCCACATGATAATATGCTGCCAAAGAAGCCAAAGGTGGGTAGACCTTGTCTGAAGGGCTGAATTCTACTTTTTCAGACCCGTTCAGTTGCCCCAATAGTGAGACGTAACTAGGGTCAGTAGCGGCGGCCACCTCATAAGCTGCCAAGGAGGCATAGCTGTAAATACGAGCAGCTACTGGGGGAGAGAAGATGTCATGAATGATCACTTCTGTGATTTTATCCTGGGCTTCGCTCAGGTAATGTCCATCTGTGATGGTATGGGTATAATCCACTTTCTTGGCGCAGGAAACAGCAAGCAGAATTATTCCTGAGAAAAGCAGAAGTTTTTTTAATCGCATAATGAAAGGCTTTATTGGGCTTGAATTTTCCGAAATCGGGAATTCTCAAGCAATTGAGGGATTTCGGGTTCTCTTGTTTGGGACGTTAAAGCTATTGGAATTTAAGTAAGTATCAAAAAAAAACAATCAAGTTTAGCCCGAAAAAGCGGATGCGGATAGGGGGTGAAGTCCCAGGCGTTCAGCTTGGTGTTGTGCATAGTCCCAAAGGCAAGAGACTCAGTATTCCCAAATTTCCGCTGCTGCGCTATTTTTCACAATTAGAATTCTTCCATCTCCCAATTGAGCTATGGCGCGTACATCTCCATTGATTTTTAAGCCATGCTCAGCGTTTCGCCAGTACTCAAAAGTTCCATCTCCGTTTCCTAGCAACACATCTCCGTAGCTTGCATCATACTTTCCGAATTCAGGTTTGGCCTGAAATAAATTTCCACCCAAAATCAGATCTAGGTTCCCGTCTTCGTTGAGGTCAACTATAGAGACTGCAAATACATACGAGCGCTGAGCCATCCGAGGAAATGGTTTCCATGAAAAGTCCCCCTTACCTGCATTCATTAGTACGCCCGACTCCAGGTTGTTGATTTCATTCACGATGGATCTGTCCAGTACTTCTGAGGGGAAAATATCCGTGAGTGTCTGATTGTTATAGTTGCTATAGCGCATGTACTTCTTTTTGATGGAAGGAATCTGCCGTTCTAGCTCGTGCTTTAGGGTATATGGTATCTGTACTCCATTGTTTTCTCTGACAAATATGTGTTCAATAGAACCGTTCTGGTCAAAATCATTGAGGTACATCTTGATGGGGTTTTCGGGAGAGGTTTTGAAGCGCGAGTTCAACCCGTTATTTCCCAAAATCAAATCAGGGAAACCATTTTCGTCCAGGTCAGCTACTGCTAGCGTTCTATACCAGCCCTTCAGCTTGTCCAGCTCAGGCATTTCTATTTTCTCAAGCTTTTCCCCAGTGTTTTTGAAAAAAACAGGAGCGCTCCACTCTCCGACCAGAACTAAATCCACATAGCCATCCTGATCCCAATCTACGGGTTGAGCGTCTGTGATCATCCCGATTTCGGACAGAGCAGGCGCTAGGGCAGTGGTTTGCTCAATAAAATTCCCATTTCCGTCATTCATGAAAATACCACTGCTCGCAGCAGCTCCGTAATCAAATGGTACCAGTCTTCCCCCCACAAATAAGTCCGGAGCTCCATCGGCATTCAGGTCTATGACCCGTATCACGGCTGTACTTCCTCTATTGGTTTCAAACCCGGGCTGTTTGCTCTTACTGAAGTTTCCTGCACCGTCATTCAGGTAGAGTCGGTTGATGAGCTCAGGAGCGCCTAAGCTGGATTCGTTTCCCCCAGAAGCTACTATCAAATCCAAAAAACCATCAGCATTGGCATCAAAAAACAAGGCATCAGTATCTTCAGAAAGAGCATCTGCGCTGAATGTTTTCTGTGCTGAGAAATGAAAACTTCCATTGGCATCTCCGAGATATAGTTTTCCTTCAAAGCCTCTGGCTCCGCCAAAAAAGAGATCTTCTATGCCATCTCCGTTTACATCCCCTTGGGCAAAAGCTGGGCCCTCTGTAGAATACATATGAAAGGTCAATCGATCTCGGTCAAAGTCCACCATGGGGTTTTCCTCATGGGCAAAGTCGATTTGTGCTGCGGGTGCTGGCTGGAAGAATGAGGTTTCAGGCCGCTCAAAAAAGTTGACTGAAGAATCCATTAGCGTGGCATTTTCCCAGGATAAGGTCAGGAGTTGATCCACTTGAGTCGGGCCGGTTTTGGTGTACTTGCCATCTGGCCAAAGCACGGTGATCTCAGTGATGGATTTTTGATTACCCAGACCAATGGTGAGTTTCGGGTCCACAGAGGATTCGAAGCCGCGGTTGGGCATTTGCTCGGCATAGAATAGTTGATCGTTGGTGGCTACTTTTACCTGCGCTCCTATAGCCTCGGTATTCATGCCTTTTCCTATCAATTCTAATTGGATGTAATGGTTTGCCGGATTGAGTGTCTTACTCTGATTTTTGAATATGGAAACAGGCCTGTTTACATTGTTGACCACCAGGTCAAGAGCGCCGTCATTATTCAGGTCTCCATATGCTGCGCCATTGGAATGCATGGCCTCCCCGAGTCCCCAGGATTCTGCCAGATTTTCAAATTTTAGGTCCCCGAGGTTTTTATAAGCATAGTTAGAGACAGGTGTGCTGGGGATGGGATCGACTAAGGCTTTGTAATTTATATCCTGTTGGGAGATGATTTTGATTTTGGTTTCGTCGTCATCGATGAAGTTCAGGTAATCTAAATCTGTAATGTCCTGATAGATACCATTGGCTACGAATAGGTCCCGCCTACCGTCATTATCCATGTCGAAAATCAAAGCTCCCCAGCTCCAGTCTGTTGCCTCAAGATTGGCGAGTCTGCCCATCTCGCTGAAGGTTCCGTCTCCATTGTTGATGTGAAGCATGTTTCTAGAGAATTGATAGTGATAGCCATGGGTCTTGTTGAATAGGAAATTGTCCCAGTTTTCAAAGGTGGTCACCTGCTTTAATCTCTCTTGCTGCTCGGGAAGCATGTCAGTTACGAATACATCAAGTAAGCCGTCTCCATTGATATCTGCGATATCCGCGCCCATTGAGGATGTGGAGATGGAGCGCATGGATTGCTCCAGTGATTCTGTGAATGTACCGTCTTGATTGTTGATGTAGAGGTAGTCTTTTTCGAAGAAATCGTTCGATATGAAAATGTCTGGCCAGGTATCTTGGTTTAAATCTCCCACTGTAATTCCCAGACCAAAACCGATGATAGAGCCGTAGATTCCAGCTTCTTCACTTACATCTGTGAATTTGCCAGCATCATTTCTAAAAAGTTTGTCTCCTCCTACTGAATCCCGCTTGAGCCTTTCATTCTGCATTTTGTTAAAGCTCCCGATCGCTTGGTAGCTGTTGTTGAGCAGGTAGACGTCTAAATCTCCGTCTTTGTCATAATCAAAAAATACAGCATGGGTGGAAAAGCCCTGGTCTGCCAGTCCGTAAATTTCTGCTTCTTCGGAAAAGGTGCCGTCACCTTGGTTGATAAAAAGTTCGTTTTGCTTGTTGTCTCCCGAAATGTCCCCAGAGTTGCAGACATAAATATCCAGCAGGCCGTCCCCATTTACATCGGCCATAGCTACTCCTGTACTCCAGGCTCTGGTGCCGGCAACTCCGGCTTTGCTGGTCACATCTTCAAACTGAAAGTCACCCTTATTGAGGTATAATTTATTTTCACCCAGATTTGAAGTGAGGTAGATGTCTAGCAGGCCGTCCTTATTCACATCGCCCAAAGCCACACCTCCGCCATTATAAAAATTTCTGTAAGTGAAGATGTTAAACTCTTCATCAAAGGTCAGGCTGTTTGCGAAAGTTATCCCTGAAGCACTGGGAGGAATTTCTTCAAACAAAGTCACCGGATCTACTTGGCTCTGGCAAGAGAATACAGCTAGTATAGCTAATGTCTGAAATAGTTTTTGCCTCATACTTTTAGTCCTACCTACGGTCTTTTTGATGCTGCCAATATATAATTTACTCCAGCAAAGAGAAATCAAACTTATCTGAGAATGGTCAGTAAAGAAAGCAAATCCCGGTTAAAGGGAATGCGAGTTTTTCTGTTGAAGTAAAAAGCGCTGCATGAACTTACTTTCTAAAATCATCTTAAAAGCTCCAAGCCTACCCCGTTTATCCTGAAAACCTATTGTATCTTAGAAGCTAGAATTCTGTATATGAAGCAATTTTATATCTTTTTAGTCGTATGGATTAGTTTTTTGTCCACTTCAGTTCATGCACAGGGTATACGCGGACAAGTCACTACTAGCGAAGGTGAACCTTTGCCGTATGCATCGGTCTATGTCAGAAATCTAGGAGATGGAGTGCCCACTAATGAAGAGGGAAAATACGAGTACAAATTGCCCAAGGGTATCTATGACGTGCTGATCCAGTACCTGGGCTATAAGTCCCAATTGGAAACCATAATTGTAGGCGAAGACTGGACAGTGAGGGATTTTGTACTGGAGCCTCAGGATTATACTTTGGCTGAAGTGGAGGTGAAGGCAGGTGCTGAAGACCCGGCGCTTACTATCATGCGAAAGGCCATTGCCAAAGCAAAATACCATAGATTGCAGATTCAGAAGTATAGCATGACTGTGTATCTAAAAGGGACTGGGAAGCTGACCGATGCCCCATTTTTCATGAAAAAAACGCTGGAAAAAGAAGGTCTGAATCTGAATGAGGCATACACCTCAGAGTCGGTTTCCAGGATTACATTTACCCAGCCCAATAAAGTGGAAGAAAGAGTCATTTCCATCCGTACCAATGGAGACAATCAGTCCACTTCCCCTGCACCCTATATCCAGACCACCTTTTATCAGGAGCAGATCAATGGCATCATATCTCCGCTATCGCGCTCTGCATTTAATTATTATAAATTCCATTACGAAGGTAGTTTCTTTGATCAGGATGTGCTGGTAAGCAAGATCAGGGTCACGCCGAGGTCCAGAGGTGAGAAGGTCTTTGAGGGCTACATTTACATCATAGAAGATCTATGGGCGATTCATAGCTTAAATCTGAAAACTTCCCTTTTAGGTTTTGAGATCCAAGCCAAACAGCAATATGCGCCAGTGGCCGAGAATGTCTGGATGCCCCTCACACATACTTATGCTTTTGGAGGTAAAATATTTGGCTTTGAAGGGGAGTTCAACTACCTGGCATCCACACGGGAATATGAGATAGAGCTGAACCCGGACCTGGTGCAAGTGCCGGAAATCATAGATGAAAAGGTACAGGAAGTGCCTGAGGTGGCTGCTGAATTTGACAAGTCAGTGTCCACCTTGGAGCAGCTGGCAGCAGAAAAGCCTACTACCCGTAAGGAGTACAGGAAGCTGCTAAACGAGTATGAAAAAGAGTCCTTAAAGGAGCGAGAGGAGCCGGATGTGATCGAAGAGAGCTACTATGAAGTGGACTCTATGGCTAAGAAATATGATCAGGCTTACTGGGATAGTATACGTCCGGTTCCGCTGACTGAGAGCGAAATAAAAGGCTATCAAAGGGACGATAGTCTGGCTACTGTGGAAGCTGCCAAGATGAGTGATGTGGACTCCGTGGCCAAGAAAGCCAAACGGAAATTTAAACCTTTGGACTTTATGAACGGTGCAAGTTACAGTATGGGAAGTGGGGTTTCTATTGGCTTTAGGCAAAACTGGACCAAGATTTCTTTTAATACAGTGGAAGGGGCAAAGCTAGGTCTAGGGCTTTTCTACCGCAAAGAATCATCAAGGCTAGCAGCTGATAGTGTGAGTTTGCTTCGCAAAAGCTTTAACATAGAACCGGAATTCCGGTATGGCTTTTCCAGCAATAGATTTTACGGAAAAGTTGATTTCAGGTGGTCTCAGACCCAAACACTTTCGGGTACTACTTTCGGTGTGAAGGGAGGGAGGTACATCTACCAGTTTAATGGAGGAGAGCCGATCAATGAGCAGGTCAATGCATTTTATTCCTTGTTTCTACGGCAAAATTACATGAAGCTCTACGAGCAGGATTTTGTACAGGCCTACTGGGCGCACCGTGTCAATGGAGGTTTCACTTATAGAGTGAATATGACGTATGCCCAGCGTGGGGAGCTTTTCAATACAAACAATTACAGCATCTATAACAAGCCTGAGCGGGAGTACAGTGCCAATCGACCCGAAAATGTAGAAACCGGAGTGGCCTCTTTTGTAGATCATGATATTTTAAAGCTGAGCGCTTCGCTGGACTGGAGGCCAGGGATTAAATATGGCATACGCAATGGAAGAAAATATGCCCTTAGAGATCGCTCTCCACTTGTAAAAGTAGCCTATAACAAAGCCTTTGGTGGAATAGGGGAAGGGCCTTCGGCAAAATTTGATCAGGTAGAGCTTGGGATTGAACATGATTACAGCTTTGGGGTGAGCGGAAAACTGGATTTTAATCTGTCAGCGGGAGCTTTTCTAAACCAAGATCAGGTTTACTTCCCGGATTTTCAGCATTTCGGAGGTAACCGAACCATCTTTTCAAATTTTGGCCCCGCATCGAATTACAGGTTTATGGACTATTACAAGTACAGTACTCAGTCCAAGTATTTCTCAGGGATTGTACATTATCAGTTCAGAAAATTTTTGTTAACCCAGTTGCCCATGCTGAGATTTTCCGGCGTGAGGGAAAATATCTTTTTCAATTACCTGAAAACTGATCATTCACCGCATTACTATGAGGTAGGCTATTCCTTGGATAATTTATTTCGGATCTTTCGTTTGGAAATCGGTGCAGGTTTTGAAAACCAGGACTATTTGCGGGGAGGAGTGCGATTGGGGATAGCCACTTTTATCAATGTGAGTGTGAATGACTAGGCATTAAAAAACCCGGCCTAGCCGGGTTTTTTTAATGCGATTAAACTTTCATGATATCTGCCTCTTTTTTGTCCAGAAGCTCGTCCAGTTTTACTGAATATTGGTCAGTTAGTTTTTGGACCTTATCCTCAGCTCGTTTGATTTCGTCTTCGGATGCACCTTCTTTTTGAAGCTTTTTCAACTCATCATTCGTGTCCTTTCGTACGTTTCTGATGGAGATTTTACCGTTTTCGCATTCGTTTTTAGCTTGCTTTACCAAGGCGATTCTTCTTTCCTCGGTAAGGGCTGGAATGGTCAAAATGATCATCTCTCCATTATTTTGCGGAGCCAGACCTAGATCTGAGTTGATGATGGCTTTTTCTATTTCAGGGATAAGGGATTTCTCAAAAGGCTTGATCGCCAAGGTCCTTCCATCAGGTGTAGATACTGAGGCTACCTGGTTCATAGGAGTAGGGGCTCCATAGTAGGAGACCAAGATGCCGTCCAAAAGGTTTGGCATGGCCTTGCCTGCACGGATTTTCAGTAGCTCAGAGGCAGTGTGATCCACTGCTTTCTGCATCAATTCCTTTGCTTCGTCAAGGTATAATTCGATTTCTTCCATGATTGTATGCTTATAATGAAGTGATCAAAGTTCCGATTTTTTCGCCTTCCACCAGTTTGCTCAAATTTCCTGCCTTATTCATATCGAATACGATGATGGGAAGGTTGTTTTCCTGGCAAAGGGTGAATGCAGTCATATCCATGACATTGAGGTTTTTCTCATATACCTCATGAAATGAGATGGTTTGGTATTTGGTAGCTGTGGTGTCTTTTTCCGGGTCAGAAGTATACACGCCGTCCACTCGGGTTCCTTTCAGTACTACATCTGCTTCCACTTCTATGGCTCGAAGGCTGGCCGTGGAATCCGTGGTAAAATAAGGATTGCCTATACCTGCACCGAAAATCACTATGCGTCCTTTTTCCAGGTGTCTGATGGCTCTCCTTCTGATGAAGGGCTCACACACACTTTCGATTTTTATTCCTGACATCAGGCGGGTGTACATTCCTCCTTGCTCCAAAGCACTCTGCAATGCCATGGCATTGATCAGCGTGGCGAGCATGCCCATGTAGTCTCCCTGCACTCGGTCGATACCGGATTTTTCTGCTTGCACTCCTCTGAAAATATTGCCTCCGCCGATTACGATAGCGATTTCAACTCCCATATCCTTCACCTTCTTGATTTCCTGGGTGTATTGCTGAAGTCTTACAGGGTCGATTCCGTAGCTCTTATCTCCCATTAGCGCTTCGCCACTTAGTTTGAGCAGTATTCTCTTGTATTTCATTTGATGTTGATTGTTTTCAGCGATCGAGTTATCGTTTTTAGGCGATTATTTCGGTTATGACCCCATGCATTGACCCATTAAAATACTTGTGAGAAACCAAGTGAGGTCTACAGAGCTTCAGGATTGTGCAAAATAATCCGACAAATATAATTTCTTCAGGGCATAATGCTAGGCATCTTGGTTAAAATTGGATAAGGATCTGGTTTTTTTCCACGCTTTGGTTGAGCGAGACTTTTACATTTTTCACCAGTCCATCCCCCGGTGATTTGATGATATTCTCCATCTTCATCGCTTCCAGCACTAAAATCACATCTCCCTTTTTGACTTCATCACCTGCTTTTACCCTCAGATCCAAAATCAGCCCTGGCATTGGTGCTTTGATTTCTTTCAGCGCTGAGCTGGCTTTGGTGTCCATCCCCAGTTGCTCCAGTAGTAGATCGAAGCGGTCTTTTACTTGTAGTTCGGAGACCTTGTTGCCCAGGCGGATTTTCAAGGTTTTGGTTTCTTTGTCCAGTGCAATCAATTCGGCTTCCAGGGACCGACTGCCTGCTATGAGGTGGATTTTCCGGTCTGATATCCACTTCAGATCCCAATAGATACTTTTGCCGTTCACTTGTAGGCCTTCTTGGGTTTTTTCTACCGAATAGGTCTTATTTTGGATGGTAACTGTAAACATTCCTGCTAATTTGAATCCGAATATACAATTTCCTCACAACCTCGGCACTTTCGCCAGCTTTAATCTATGAACTCATTGTCAATCGTTTTGCGAATAATTTTTGGTCCCAGATCTTTTAACTTGTTTTTGATACTGGCAGTGCTTGCAGTAGGCTGTAAGTCGAGTCAGTCTATTCCCACTACCCAGGAGATTGAATCACATGGAGGATTAGAGCCTTCTGATACGCTCAGCCAAGCGGCTACTCCGGGATATGATAGGCTGGTACAGGAAAAGGAACAAGCCATTGCTTTGTATAAGCCTGCGGCTACCAAGCTTTTTGATATTCTCCACACCGAATTAGATTTAGCATTTGATTATCAAAATCAGACGGTGACTGGTACGGCAGAATTGACGATTAGGCCTTTTTTTCATCCTCAGCAGGAATTGGTGTTAGACGCTCAGGATTTTGAGCTCGGAAGGATATATTATGAAAATGGAGGTGAACCCCAGTCCACAGGGTATAGGTATGATGGGCAGCAGGTTCGGATATACTTGCCAGAGGAGGTTACCAGAGCAGATACTTTCAAGCTTTCCATGAAATATACTGCGTTTCCGGAGCGAAATTCCGGACCGGGAAGTGCTGCGATTTCCGATACCAAAGGTTTGTACTTTATCGACCCTCTGGATACGGTGCCAAGTAAACCTAGGATGATTTGGACGCAAGGTGAGACGGATCATAACTCTAAGTGGTTTCCAACTTTGGATACACCGAATGAGAAGTTTACGCAGCTGATCAAATTGACAGTTGCAGATTCACTGGTGACCATAGGCAATGGGGAATTGGTCCGGCAAGAAGAGCTAGGCAATGGACTACGAAAGGATCACTGGGAGATGAATCTGCCCCATTCCCCATATTTGGCTGCTTTTGCCATTGGAGACTTTGGAAAAGTCGAGGCAGAATGGGATGGCATTCCTTTGGGGTATTATGTGGAAAAGGGATTTGAAAAAGGAGCTGAGCGGGTGTTTAAAAACACTCCTGAGATGATGGGGTTTTTCTCTGGGAAGTTGGGAGTGAGATACCCATGGCCAAAGTACGATCAGATTGTAGTCAGGGATTTTGTGTCTGGTGCGATGGAAAATACTACGGCATCGATTTTTATGGAGGAGTTGCGCTTAGATGAGCACGAAGCCATAGATTCAGAATGGGACTACATCATTGCCCATGAGCTTTTTCACCAGTGGTTTGGGGACTATGTATCTGTAGAGTCCTGGGCAAACCTCACTCTGAATGAAGGTTTTGCCAATTACAGTGAATTTCTGTGGAATGAGTACAAATATGGAGCTGATGAGGCCAAACTCAAATTGATAGCTGAGACTGAAAACTATTATGCAGAAGCTGAGAACAAGCAAGTGGACCTGATTAGGTATGCATATTCAAATGCGGAAGATTTGTTTGACTCTCATAGCTATAGTAAGGGAGGGATGATCATTCACATGTTGAGAACCTACCTTGGCGAGACCGTTTTTTATAGGGCACTTCAGGATTACTTAGAAAAGCATGCCTTTGGCAATGTTGAAGTGAACGACCTGAGGATGGCCTTTGAGAAAATATCTGGGGAGGATTTGAGCTGGTTTTTCAATCAGTGGTTTTTGGACAAGGGGCACCCTGAGCTCTTGTTTGAGGTAGATTATTCCATTCCCGAAAACATTTTGATTTCAGTGACTCAACTGCAGGATTTGAATGAGGCACCACTTTATCAGCTGCCCATAGTGGTGAGTTGGTATGAAGGCGGTGAAAGAAAAAGTAAGCAGTTGTTTATGAACCAGGCTTTTCAGCAGTTTGCGCTGGAAAATAAGACCCCTGTGGACTTAGTGTTTATAGATGAAGGGAAAAATCTTTTGGCAAAAAGAATTCAAAGCTCCAGTCCTGAGCAAATGCGGAGTCAGTTTAGGATTTCAGAATTAGGCATTGCCCGATATGAAGCATTAGATAGTCTGGCAGCCTGGGAAGCCCATTTGGAACTGGAGTCCATGATGCTAGAGGCCGTGATGGATGAGTTTTGGGCTGTACAGGAAAACGCTCTGTCAATACTGCAAAGTCACACAGAATGGCTGGAAGCTTCTCCTGAGCTAGAGCAAGCGGTGCAAAGTATAGCTTTAGGGGCTGGTAGAAATTCCGTGAGGTCGGGCGCTTTAGATGTGCTAAGTGCCTTTGATCCGGACCAGTATCAGGCGCTTTTCTTAGAGTTGGCGTCGGATTCCTCTTATCTGGTGGCAGGGTCAGCATTGATGGGCTTGGTGAGTGCGGTGGAACCGCCTGTGGATGAAGCGACCATTGAACGGTATTCCGGGGAGACCAATTATAGGATGGTTATCCCAGTGGCAGAATATTACATCTCTAATTACATATCTGGTAAAGGCAATTGGTTTTTGCGTCAGGCGGAGACCATCAAAGGCGAGGGGCTGTATTATTTTTTAGGCTACTTGAGTGAGTATTTTTTAAGATTTCCGGAAGAAGGGGAAGAGGAGGCTGTTGAATTTTTATTTCAGAAGTTTCAATATGACAGCAGAAGTTATGTGAGATTGGGAGCATTTCAGGCATTGCTGGGCTTTACTGAGCCGGCCGAAAACCTGGCGCGTTTAAATAGAATTGCAGGAGAAGAAAGTGATGAAGAGCTTGCCAGCTACTATAACTATTTTTTAGAAGCCTTGAATGATGAAAATTAATCTCCTGATTTTTAATTTGTTGCTGAATTATTTCGCAAAAACTCATCAAATTTGAAATCCATGTTTTGAATCTTTAATAAAAGCCTATAATTTTGCCATCCGTTACGATAGAGAAGCCGGAGAAAAGGAATCAAAAGTAACGCTAGTTGGGGGAATACCAAAGCGGCCAACTGGGACGGACTGTAAATCCGTTGACTTATGTCTTCACAGGTTCGAATCCTGTTTCCCCCACAACCATTGCCGGAATGCGAAATTTTTTTCTAATTTTGCTGGGCGAAACAGGTCTGATACAGTTCAGACCAAATGGAAGTAACTCTCCATAGTATTGTAAAGTATCGTAATGCTAGGGGCAGAGTGGCCACAAAGATTACAAGCGGGAGTAGCTCAGTTGGTAGAGCGGCAGCCTTCCAAGCTGCAGGTCGCGGGTTCGAGCCTCGTCTCCCGCTCTTTTACTTTTGAAAACAAAGTACAAGAGTCTAAGCCGACGTAGCTCAGGGGTAGAGTACTTCCTTGGTAAGGAAGGGGTCACGGGTTCAAATCCCGTCGTTGGCTCATTTCGGCTTATAAGAAAAAAAACTTAAATATATCTTTAAACTTAAACTGAGGATTTTCACGCATGGCAAAAGCACAATTCGACCGTTCCAAGCCGCACGTTAATATCGGTACGATTGGACACGTAGACCATGGAAAGACTACTTTGACAGCAGCTATTACTACTGTATTGGCATCAAAGGGTCTATCTGAATTAAGAGATTTCTCTTCTATCGACAACGCTCCGGAAGAAAAAGAAAGAGGTATCACTATCAATACCTCTCACGTAGAATATCAAACTGAAAAGAGACACTACGCTCACGTAGACTGTCCAGGTCACGCCGATTACGTTAAAAACATGGTAACAGGTGCTGCCCAGATGGACGGTGCTATCCTAGTGGTAGCAGCTACTGACGGACCAATGCCTCAAACTAGAGAGCACCTTCTTTTGGCTCGCCAGGTAGGGGTGCCTGCTCTAGTAGTATTCATGAACAAAGTAGACATGGTGGACGATCCAGAGCTTCTTGAGCTTGTGGAGATGGAAGTTAGAGAGCTACTTTCTTTCTATGAATTCGACGGTGACAATATCCCAGTTATCGCTGGTTCTGCACTTGGTGCATTGAACGGTGAAGAGAAGTGGGTAGAGACTGTTATGGAATTGATGAATGCTGTAGATGAGCACATCCCACTTCCAGAAAGAGCTGTTGACAAAGACTTCTTGATGCCTGTAGAGGACGTATTCTCGATCACTGGTCGTGGTACTGTTGCTACTGGTAGAATCGAAAGAGGTGTTGTAAACTCTGGTGAAGCAGTGGATATCATCGGTATGGGTGCTGAAGGACTTAAGTCTACAGTTACTGGTGTTGAGATGTTCCGTAAGATCCTAGACAGAGGTGAAGCTGGTGATAACGTAGGTTTATTGCTAAGAGGTATTGAAAAAGCTCAGATCAAGAGAGGTATGATTATCTGTAAGCCTGGATCTGTGACTCCTCACGCTCATTTCAAAGCAGAAGTTTACGTTCTTTCTAAAGAAGAAGGTGGACGTCACACTCCATTCTTCAACAAGTACCGTCCACAATTCTACTTGAGAACTACAGACGTTACCGGAGAGATCAAGCTTCCTGAATCTGTAGAAATGGTAATGCCAGGTGATAACGTGACTATCGAAGTTAACTTGCTAAACGCAGTTGCTCTTGAGAAAGGTCTTCGTTTTGCGATCCGTGAGGGTGGTAGAACTGTAGGAGCTGGTCAGGTTACTGAAATCCTTGACTAATCATATCAATTGATTGAATTATAAAAACAATGCGATCTCAAATATTTTGGGATCGCATTTGTTTCTTTAAGAATCAATCCCTAATTTTGCGTTCCCATATTCGGGACGATCATTCACACGGGCATAGTTCAACGGCAGAATAGCGGTCTCCAAAACCGTTGATGGGAGTTCGAATCTCTCTGCCCGTGCCAGTAAGTTAAGTACACTATGAATCTAAAAAACTTTGTCCTTGAGTCTTATGACGAAATGAAAAACAAGGTCACTTGGCCCAAGTATTCATTTCTTCAAAATAGTGCCGTATTGGTGTTAGTGGCCTCATTGATTTTTGCGCTTTTTATTGGCGTGATTGATCTTGGCTTTGAGAACATCATGACATGGTTTTACGATTTATTCTAAATTGAATTGACATTACAGAATGGCTGAACATAAGTGGTACGTACTCAGAGTAGTAGCGGGACAAGAGAAAAAAACTAAAACCTATCTGGACAATGAAATTTCCAGACAGGATATCGGGGCATTTATACCCGAGGTCTTGATACCCTCTGAGAAAGTATACGAGATGCGAAACGGCAAAAAGCGTGTGCGAGAAAGAAACTTCTTTCCCGGGTACGTTCTAGTCAATGCAGATCTATCCAATGGTGAGGCCAATCACGTAATTACAAGTATTCCGGGAGTAATCGGTTTCTTAGGATCAAACTCAGGTGGGGCTTCCAAAACCCCTGAGCCGCTTCGTCAGTCTGAAATCAACCGTATTTTAGGTAAGGTAGAGGAAATAGACGAATTCGCAGAGAAGCTGGATACACCATTTATAGTCGGAGAGACTGTCAAAGTTATGGACGGTCCCTTTAGTGGATTTACCGGGACTATTGAGGAGATATTTGAAGACAAGAAGAAACTTAATGTTATGGTTAAGATCTTCGGTCGAAATACTCCTGTTGAATTAAACTTTATACAAGTAGAAAAACAAGACTAAGCAATGGCTAAGGAAATCACTGGTTATTTAAAACTACAGGTGAAAGGTGGCCAGGCAAACCCGTCGCCTCCAGTAGGTCCGGCTCTTGGTTCCAAGGGTCTGAACATCATGGAGTTTTGTAAGCAGTACAATGCACGTACCCAAGATAAAATGGGTCAGGTGCTACCTGTATTGGTTACAATCTATTCGGACAAGTCTTTTGACTTCGTAGTAAAAACACCTCCGGCAGCAAATATGCTACTAGAGGCAGCGAAGCTTAAGAGCGGATCCGCTGAGCCAAACCGTAAGAAGGTAGGGTCAGTAACCTGGGATCAGGTTAAAGAGATAGCAGAGGTTAAAATGCCTGACCTTAATGCTTTCAAAGTCGAGTCTGCTATGAAAATGGTAGCTGGGACAGCACGAAGCATGGGAATCACAGTATCTGGTAAAGCCCCTTGGGAAGTATAAATAAAATATAATGGCTAAGTTAACAAAAAAGCAAAAAGAAGCTCTTTCTAAGTACGACCCAAGCCAAGAGTACTCCCTGGAGGCAGCTTCTACTATCGTTAAGGACATTACCACTACCAAGTTTGATGCTTCCGTAGATCTAGACATCCGTTTGGGTGTGGATCCCCGTAAAGCAGATCAAATGGTGAGAGGAGTAGTAGCTCTTCCACATGGTACCGGTAAAGATATCAAAGTACTAGTACTTTGTACTCCTGACAAAGTAGCAGAAGCGACCGAAGCAGGTGCAGATTACGCGGGCTTGGACGACTACATTGCCAAAATCGAAGGCGGATGGACTGACATTGATGTCATCATCACTATGCCAAACGTAATGGCTAAAGTAGGTAGATTAGGTAGAGTATTAGGTCCTAGAGGCTTGATGCCAAATCCTAAATCAGGAACTGTTACTCTAGATGTGGCAAAAGCTGTAAAAGAAGTAAAAGCTGGTAAGATCGATTTCAAAGTTGATAAATTCGGAATCATCCATGCCGGTATAGGAAAAGTATCTTTCACTGCTCAGCAAATTGAGGAAAATGTGAATGAACTGATCCAGACTATCTCTAAGCTGAAGCCATCTTCATCTAAAGGAACGTATTTCAAGAGTATTCATTTATCCAGTACAATGTCTCCTGGGATTGCAGTAGACAAGGGTAGCATTCAAGGAATTTAATCATGACTAGAGACGAAAAGAAAGTAATAATCGACGGTCTTACTGAGAAATTTAAAGAAAACCCTTTCTTCTACATTACTGATGCTTCAGGTTTTACTGTAGCGCAGGTAAACAATTTCAGAAGAGCATGCTTTGAAAAGGGAGTGGAGTACCGAGTGTACAAAAACACCTTGATTAATAAAGCGTTGGAAAATCTTGATGTCGATTACGCTGAGTTATCAGAAAAGACATTGAAAGGGTTCTCGGGAATAATTTTCGCAAAAGAGACAGGAAATGTTCCAGCAAATGTATTGTTGGACTTTAGAAAAAAAATAGGTAAAAAAGCAACGAAGCCAGCTTTCAAAGGTGCTTCTATCGATTCAGATATCTTTATCGGAGAAGAAAACCTGGAAATGTTGTCCAAGTTGAAGTCAAAGCAGGAATTGATCGGCGACCTAGTAGGATTGCTACAATCTCCAGCAATGAACCTTCTTGCAGCATTGCAAAGTGGCCAGAACAATATCTCTGGTGTGCTTAGTACGCTTGCTGACCGAGAAGAAAAATAATTAAATAAAAAATCACACAAATATTAAATTTCAAATACAATGGCAGATCTTACGCAACTTGCAGATCAGTTGGTAAACTTGACTGTAAAAGAGGTTAAAGAATTGACAGATATCCTTAAGGATCAGTATGGCATCGAGCCAGCTTCTGCAGGTGCAGTAGTTGTAGCAGGTGGTGCTGGAGCAGGAGAAGCTGCAGCTGAAGAAGAGAAGTCTACTTTTGACGTTATCTTGAAGGCAGCTGGTGGATCTAAACTGGCAGTAGTTAAACTTGTAAAAGAATTGACTGGTCTTGGTCTTAAGGACGCAAAAGAACTAGTTGATAGCGCTCCTAAAGCCTTGAAAGAAGGCGTTGCTAAGGACGAAGCTGAAGGCTTGAAGAAGTCTTTGGAAGAAGCTGGTGCTGAAGTAGAGATCAAATAATTTGCTTAGCCGCAACTTCGGTTGAGGTTTTGCACCGAAGACCTGACTATTTTAGTCAGGTCTTTTCCTGTTTATGCACAGGTTTAAAATTGCATTATTCCTAGCAGAAATTGTCATATTTCGTTATTTACATTTCACCATAAACATACACTACCTTGGCTATCAAGAATCAAACCGAAAGGAAAAGTTTCTCCTCCATTAAGGTGGTCAAAGACTATCCGGATTTTCTCGATATTCAACTGCAGTCCTTCAAAGACTTTTTCCAGTTGGATACCCCCGCAGAAAAGCGCCGGGCAGACGGGTTATTTAAAGTATTCGCAGAAAACTTCCCAATCAGTGATTCCAGAGAGAATTTCACTCTTGAATTTATTGATTATGCAGTAGATCCACCTAAATACTCGGTGGGCGAATGTATTGACCGCGGCTTGACCTACTCTGTCCCTTTGAAAGCAAAGCTGAGATTACTTTGCCATGACGAGGATAATGAAGACTTTGAAACGATTGAGCAAGAAGTATTCTTAGGTAATCTTCCGTATATGACCGAAAAAGGGTCATTTGTGATTAATGGTGCAGAAAGAGTTATAGTTTCCCAACTACACCGTTCTCCTGGAGTGTTCTTTGCACAAAGTAAGCACACCAACGGTACCAAACTTTACTCTGCCAGAATTATCCCTTTCAAAGGATCTTGGATTGAATTTGCGACTGACATCAATAATGTCATGTACGCATACATCGATCGTAAAAAGAAATTCCCTGTTACCACCTTGCTAAGATCTATTGGTTATGGCTCTGATAAGGATATCCTGGATCTGTTCGGGCTATCTGAAGAAGTCAATGCCAATAAGACTGCAATGAAAAAGGTAGCTGGACGTAAACTGGCTGCAAGGGTTCTAAGAACTTGGGTAGAAGATTTCGTAGATGAAGATACTGGTGAGGTAGTTTCCATCGATAGAAATGAAGTATTGCTTGAACGCGATACTGTACTTACAGATGAGGATATTGAAATGATCCTGGATTCTGGCTCGAAGAGCATCATTCTCCATAGAGAAGATGTAAACGTGGCAGATTACTCGATCATCTATAATACATTACAAAAGGATAACTCCAACTCTGAAAAAGAGGCCGTGGAAGTTATCTACCGTCAGTTGAGAAATACTGAGGCACCTGATGAGTCTACAGCCCGTGAGGTGATCCATAGTTTATTCTTCTCTGACAAACGCTATGACTTAGGGGAAGTTGGTCGATATAGAATCAACAAAAAGCTAGGTCTAGATATAGATTCTGATAAAATCGTTCTTACCAAAGAAGATATTATCAACATCGTCAAGTACCTGATCGGACTGATCAACTCAAAAGCTGTAGTCGATGATATTGATCACTTGAGCAATAGACGAGTAAGAACTGTAGGTGAGCAGCTCTACAGCCAGTTCGGTGTTGGTTTGGCCAGAATGGCCAGAACGATCCGTGAAAGAATGAACGTTCGTGACAATGAAGACTTTAAACCAGTCGATTTGATCAATGCACGTACACTTTCTTCTGTGATCAACTCTTTCTTTGGTACCAACCAGCTCTCTCAGTTTATGGATCAGACTAACCCTCTGGCTGAGCTGACTCACAAGAGAAGACTTTCAGCCTTGGGGCCAGGAGGTCTATCCAGAGAACGAGCAGGTTTCGAAGTACGAGATGTGCACTATACACACTATGGCCGTCTTTGTACCATCGAGACTCCAGAAGGACCAAACATTGGTTTGATCTCCTCTCTGTGTGTTCATGCCAAAGTGAACTCTATGGGCTTCCTAGAGACTCCTTACCGTAAGGTGAAAGAAGGTAAAGTGAGTATGAAGGCTGATGATATCCTGTTCCTTACTGCAGAGGAAGAAGATAATCATAACATCGCCCAGGCAAATGCACCGCTTGATGAAAATGGGCACTTTGTCAATGAAAAAGTAAAAGCAAGATTCGAAGGTGACTTCCCAGTGTTGGAGCCTACCGAAATCAGCTATATGGACGTAGCTCCAAATCAGATTGTATCTGTGGCGGCATCCTTGATTCCTTTCTTGGAGCATGATGATGCTAACCGTGCATTGATGGGATCTAACATGCAACGTCAGGCAGTACCGCTACTGAAAGCCGAATCACCTATCGTAGGTACTGGCCTGGAAGCTAAAGCTGCTGTTGACTCTAGATCCCTAATCATAGCAGAGGCAAACGGTGTAGTGGATTATGTGGATGCTAAGAAAATCACCATTAAGTACGACCTGTCTGATGATGAGCTTTTGGTTAACTTCACGGATGAGTACAAGTCTTATGATTTGATCAAATTCAGAAGAACCAACCAGGATACCACTATCAATTTGACTCCTTTGGTGCTGAAAGGCCAAAAGGTTAAAAAAGGTCAGGTTCTAGTTGAGGGATACTCTACTAACCAAGGTGAACTTGCGCTAGGAAAAAACCTGAAAGTGGCATACATGCCGTGGCAAGGATACAACTTTGAGGATGCAATCGTAATCTCTGAGCGTGTGGTAAGAGAGGATATCTTTACTTCCGTACACGTAGAAGAATTCCAGCTCGAAGTTCGTGATACCAAAAGAGGTGAAGAAGAGCTGACTTCTGAAATCCCTAACGTATCTGAAGATGCAGTGAAAAACCTCGATGAGCATGGTATCATTGCCATTGGTTCTGAGGTGAAAGAAGGGGATATCATTATCGGTAAAATCACTCCAAAAGGTGAAACTGACCCGACGCCGGAAGAGAAATTGCTAAGAGCGATCTTTGGTGATAAAGCCGGTGACGTGAAAGATGCTTCCTTGAAAGCTTCGCCTTCCTTGAACGGCGTAGTGATCGAAACCAAGCTTTTCGCAAGACCTAAGAAAGACAAAGACGTAAGAGCCAAGTCTAAAGCTGAGGTTGAGAAGTTAAAAGGCAAATACTCGAAGGATCTATTGGGAATCAGAGCCCGAATGATCAACAAGCTAGTAACTATCCTGGACGGTAAAACCTCTCAGGGAGTGAAGCATAAATTTGGTGACGAAATCATCACTAAAGGTCAAAAGTTCAACGCCAAGAACATTGAGAATAACCTTTTCCCTGCTAAGAACCCTTACAGAGATGAGTCTAATTACAATGTTCCTGAGGAGGCAAACTTGATCTCTGACATCATTCTGGATGACTGGACAAACGACGCACATACCAATGATCTCATCGTGCAGTTGGTGAAAAACTATACCAATGCTAGAAATGAAATCAGCGGTAAGTTCAAGCGTGAGAGGTTTACTCTAGAAGTAGGTGATGAACTTCCTGCAGGCATCGTACAGCTGGCCAAAGTTTACATCGCTAAGAAGCGTAAACTGAAGGTAGGAGATAAGATGGCCGGTCGTCACGGTAACAAAGGTATTGTGGCCAGAATCGTTCGAGACGAGGATATGCCATTCCTTGAGGATGGAACCCCTATGGATATCGTATTGAATCCTCTAGGTGTACCTTCTCGAATGAACATCGGGCAGATCTTTGAAACTGTATTGGCATGGGCAGGACAGAAACTGAATAAAAAGTATGCAACTCCAATCTTCGATGGTGCTACCATGGAGGAAGTGTCCCATGAGTTGGAATTGGCAGGCCTTCCGGCATACGGACGTACTTATCTTTATGATGGTCTATCAGGTGTTAAGTTTGATCAGCCTATTACGGTAGGTGTAGCTTACATGCTGAAGCTGGGCCACTTGGTAGATGATAAGATGCACGCTCGTTCCATCGGACCATACTCTTTGATTACGCAGCAGCCATTGGGTGGTAAAGCCCAGTTTGGTGGTCAGCGTTTTGGAGAGATGGAAGTATGGGCACTGGAAGCATTCGGTGCATCCCATGTACTGCAGGAAATCCTGACAGTGAAGTCTGATGACGTAATCGGTAGAGCAAAAGCTTATGAAGCGATTGTGAAGGGTGAAAACCTTCCTAAACCAAACATACCTGAATCATTCAATGTATTGGTTCACGAGTTGAGAGGTTTGGCTCTAGAAATTACCTTAGATTAATTAAGCGAATGGGCTCGCGAGAGCCCTTTACATATCTTTCAAAAAACTATGGCGTTCAGAAAAAATAAAAAACTTAACAATGATTTTTCCAGAGTTACCGTCAGCCTGGCTTCCCCAGAATCTATTCTGGATAGCTCTAATGGCGAGGTAACCCAGCCAGAGACCATCAATTACAGAACCTACAAACCGGAAATGGGTGGATTGTTTTGTGAGCGAATCTTTGGTCCTGTCAAAGACTGGGAGTGTCATTGTGGCAAGTACAAGCGCATCAGGTATAAAGGTATTATCTGTGACCGCTGCGGTGTAGAGGTTACAGAAAAGAAAGTAAGAAGAGAACGAATGGGGCACATCGAGCTGGTAGTTCCCGTTGCGCACATTTGGTATTTCAAATCTCTTCCCAATAAAATCGGTTACCTTCTAGGTTTACCTACCAAGAAGCTCGACCAGATCGTGTACTACGAGCGATATGCGGTAGTGCAGGCTGGTATCAAGGCAGAAGACGGGGTTCAGTACCTTGACTTCCTGACTGAAGACGAGTACTTGGATATTATGGATAAGCTTCCAAAGGAAAACCATATGCTTGATGATGACGATCCCAATAAATTTATCGCCAAAATGGGCGCTGAAGCATTGGAGATGCTATTGTCAAGATTGGATCTGGATGACCTTTCTTATTCACTTCGTCACCAGGCTGCTACTGACACTTCTCAGCAGAGAAAAGCAGAAGCCCTGAAAAGACTGAAAGTAGTAGAAGCATTCCGTGATGCTAGAACCAGAATAGAAAACCGTCCTGAGTGGATGGTGGTGCGTATGGTTCCAGTGATTCCGCCGGAATTGCGTCCTTTGGTTCCTTTGGATGGTGGTCGTTTTGCGACCTCCGATTTGAATGACCTGTATAGAAGAGTGATCATCAGGAATAACCGTCTGAAGCGTTTGATCGATATCAAAGCTCCAGAGGTGATTTTGAGAAACGAAAAAAGAATGCTTCAGGAAGCTGTAGATTCTCTATTCGATAACTCTAGAAAAGTAAATGCGGTAAGATCTGACGGAAACCGTGCTTTGAAATCCCTTTCCGACATGCTGAAAGGTAAGCAAGGTCGATTCCGTCAAAACTTGCTCGGTAAGCGTGTGGATTACTCCGGTCGTTCTGTGATCGTGGTAGGTCCTGAACTGAAGCTTCACGAGTGTGGTCTTCCTAAAAATATGGCAGCGGAACTTTTCAAGCCTTTCATCATCAGAAAACTGATCGAAAGAGGTATTGTAAAGACCGTAAAATCTGCTAAGAAAATTGTGGATCGTAAAGATCCAGTGGTTTGGGATATTTTGGAAAATGTACTAAAAGGACACCCGGTGCTCCTTAACCGTGCTCCTACGCTTCACAGACTAGGTATCCAGGCATTCCAGCCAAAATTGATCGAAGGAAAAGCAATCCAGCTTCACCCATTGGTATGTACTGCATTCAACGCCGATTTTGACGGTGACCAGATGGCCGTTCACGTACCACTAGGACATGAGGCTATTTTGGAAGCTTCTACTTTGATGCTTTCTGCACATAACATCCTTAACCCTGCCAATGGTGCTCCTATTACGGTACCATCTCAGGATATGGTTTTGGGGCTTTACTATGTGACCAAAGGCAAAAAATCCACTCCTGAGGAGCCAGTTCCGGGTGAAGGTATGACTTTCTACAGCACTGAGGAAGTGATTATCGCATTGAACGAAGGACAAATCTCCAAGCATGCGAATATCAAGTGTAAAGTTCAGGTGCGTACTGAAGATGGTGGATACAAGGATGAAATCATCGAGACTGTAGCCGGTCGATTGATCTTCAACCAGTTTGTGCCAGATGAAGTAGGGTATGTGAATGAGCTTTTGACCAAAAAGAAACTTCAGCAGATTATTGCTAAAGTGGTCAAAGTATGTGGTATGGCACGTACCGCCAAATTCTTGGATGATATCAAGCACCTGGGTTTCCAGATGGCATACAAAGGTGGGCTTTCAATGGGCTTAAATGATGTAATCATCCCTGAAGAAAAAGAACCGATGATTGCCAAGGCACAGGAGGAAGTGGACCAAGTATGGAACAACTACCTAATGGGTCTGATCACAGACAACGAAAGATACAATCAGGTAATTGATATCTGGACCCGTACCAATTCCCATTTGACTAACAATCTGATGAAGCAGATGGAGGAGGATAAGCAAGGATTCAATGCTATCTACATGATGATGCACTCAGGAGCCCGTGGTTCCAGAGAGCAGATCCGTCAGCTGGGTGGTATGAGAGGTTTGATGGCTAAGCCGCAGAAAAACCTTCAAGGTTCTGTGGGTGAGATCATCGAAAACCCTATTCTTTCCAACTTTAAGGAAGGTCTGGATGTTTTGGAATACTTTATCTCCACACACGGTGCACGTAAAGGTCTTGCTGATACAGCATTGAAAACAGCCGATGCGGGTTACTTGACTAGACGTCTGGTAGACGTAGCTCAGGATATGATTGTCACAGAGGAAGACTGCGGAACCTTGCGAGGATTGGTAGTTCAGCCGCTGAGAGACAATGACGATATCGTGGAGCCGCTATCTGAGCGAGTAGTGGGTAGAGTATCTGTTCATGATGTTTATCATCCTGTGACTGATGAATTGATCGTAGAAGGAGGAGAGGAGATCAGTGATGAGATCGCTAAGGTGATTGACGAGTCAGGCATTGACGAAGTAGAAATCAGATCAGTATTGACCTGTGAAACCCGTAGAGGGGTGTGTGGCAAATGCTACGGAAGAAACCTTTCTACCGGACACAAAGTCCAAGCTGGTGAATCTGTAGGTGTAATTGCTGCCCAATCAATCGGTGAGCCAGGTACGCAGCTTACCTTGAGAACCTTCCACGTAGGTGGTACTGCATCAAACATGGCCGTTGAGGCGAGTGTGATTGCGAAGTTTGACGGGGTAGTTGAATTTGATGAGGAATTGAGACTGATCGAAACATCTGACAAGGATGGTGAGCCAGTAACTGTAGTGATGGGAAGATCAGGCGAAATCAAGATCAACGATCCGAAATCAGGGAAGACTTTGATGTCCAATCATGCTCCTTATGGTGCGATTTTGAACGTGAAAGAGGGACAAAAAATCTCCAAGGGAGACACACTTTGTAAGTGGGATCCATATAATGCGGTGATCTTGTCAGAATTTGACGGTAAAATAGACTTTGAATCCATCGTAGAAGGGGTTACTTTCAAGGAAGTTTCTGATGATCAGACTGGTTTCCGTGAAAAGGTTATTATCGATACTAAAGATAGAACTAAGAACCCTGCCATTATCGTAGATTATGGTGAGGATTCAAAAGGATACAATATTCCGGTTGGAGCTCACTTGGCTGTGGAAGCAGGAGAAAAAGTGAAAGCGGGTCAGATCTTGGTTAAGATCCCTAGATCTGTAGGTAAGACACGTGATATTACCGGTGGTCTTCCGCGGGTTACTGAATTGTTCGAGGCAAGAAACCCTTCTAATCCAGCTGTGGTTTCTGAAATCGACGGTGTGGTTTCTTATGGAGGTATCAAGCGTGGTAACAGAGAGATTATCATCGAATCTAAAGATGGAGTGATCAAGAAGTATATGGTTTCTCTATCTAAGCATATCCTGGTGCAGGAGAATGACTTCATCCGTGCGGGTGAGCCATTGTCTGATGGAGCAATCACTCCAAATGACATCCTTGCAATCAAAGGGCCTACTGCTGTACAGGAATATTTGGTCAATGAAATCCAGGAAGTTTACCGACTTCAAGGTGTGAAAATCAACGATAAGCATATCGAGGTGATCGTATCTCAGATGATGCAGAAAGTTGAGATCCTAGATGCAGGTGATACTGGATTCCTACAAAACCAAGTAGTAGATAAGTGGGCATTTAGAGAGGAGAATGATAATATCCTGGACAAAAAAGTCGTGATGGATGCTGGTGATTCCTCTACCTTGAAGCCGGGAATGATAATTTCGGCGAGAAGACTTAGGGATGAGAATTCCAGTCTGAAGCGAAAAGATCTAAAACTGGTACAAGTTAGGGATGCGGAGACTGCGGTTTCCAGACCTACTCTCCAGGGTATCACAGCAGCTTCACTAGGTACAGAGTCCTTTATCTCGGCGGCATCCTTCCAGGAAACTACCAAGGTGCTTTCCGAGGCATCGATCAGAGGTAAGCGCGATGAGCTATTGGGACTAAAGGAAAACGTGATCGTAGGTCACCTCATTCCTGCCGGTACTGGTCAGCGTGTATTGCAGCCGATTATCGTAGGATCTCAGGATGAATATGATAAACTATCAGAAAACATGGAGCGTAACGCTAAAAAGTCAAGCGAAGCAATCCTGTAATCAGCATGATTTAATAAATTTAAAAGGCCTGTTTCGCGACAGGCCTTTTT